>JAJFFE010000068.1 GCA_021776775.1 Planctomycetota bacterium
TCTCGATGTTGACGAGGATCTGCTCGAGTTCCTTACCGAACTCGGGATCGGAGATCAGGCGACCGAGAATGCCCTTCTGGTTGCGCAAGTCCCCAGTCGTCGCCTCGAGGTTGGCGACGATCTCTTTGAGCCGGTCACCACTCGCTTTGTCGTTCAGCAGGACCGCGATCGGACCGTCGCCATCATTCGCCTTCTTGGTGATCGACTCTGCGTTCGCAATGATGCGATCGAAGCGCTGCGCGTAGTCGGGGTTGTTGATCAACTCACCGATCAAATTGTCCCCGTTATCGATCTTTCCCGCGATGTTTTGGATCGACGTCACGATTTCGTCGAACTTCCGTTGCGTCTCGGCATGAGAAACCAAACGGCCCAGCACGCCGGTACCTTGCTCGAGACGCTCAGTGACCGCCTTGATGTTGTCGATGATCGAGGTGATCGACTTAGAGTTCTGCTCGAACCATTGCCCCGCGGACGTCAGGAGATCCTTACTGCCAGTTCCTTCGAGGCTTTTCAGGTCGGCAGCAGCGGTCGCGGTCCCGGGAATGTAGTCGACGTAGTTCCCCCCGAGAGCGCTCGATGGCATGACGGTGAACTTGCGATCCGCCTTGGGAACGATCTCTTCGTTGAGTCGCAGATGTACGACGATGTGGCTTCCGTCCTCCGCGATGCCCAACTCTTCGACGCGTCCGACGTCATAGCCACGGACGCGAACATTGTCCCCAGCCGACAATCCCGAGACGGAGGTGAACTTGACCGTTAGGTTGTACGGATCGTCGCCGATCTTTAGTCCCTGTACGGTGATCGCCGCAAACAGAAAAAGCGCGAGCGCGATCAGGAAGAAGAATCCGACGACGGTGTTCTTTGCCATTTGCTCGATCCTGACTAACTCTTCGTTCCAGTGACACTGGATTGCGACTTGTCGGCGGGTCCGTGGTGACTGAGGGGGCCCTCGATACGTCCTTCGACGAATTGAATGACCGCGTCCGAACTACTGTTGCGAATCTCGTCCGGAGTTCCGATCGCTTGCAAGCGACCGTTGTGCAGCATTCCTATGCGATCGGCGATCGTGAACGCGGAATGCATGTCGTGCGTCACAATCACTTGGCACATGCCAAACTTCTTCTGAAGGTCTCGCACGAGTTCATTGATAATGCTCGAGGAAATCGGATCCAGCCCTGACGTAGGCTCGTCGTACAAGACGATTTTTGGATCGGTGACCAAAGCCCGTGCGAGGCCGGCTCTCTTGCGCATGCCGCCCGAGATTTCGGTGGGTAGCTTGTGCCGGTGCTCGCGCAACTCGACGTGGTCGAGTGTCTCGAGAACCTTGGCCTGTATCTCGCTGGCCGTGCCCGCCTGGTGTTCGCGTAGCGGCAACGCAACGTTGTCTTCGAGGCTCAGCCAATTGAGCAGCGCACCGTCCTGAAATAGGTAACCGATACTCCGGCGGTGTTGGCGCAACTGCTTTTCGCTGAACGTGGACAAGTCGTCGTCGAACACTCTAACCGTACCGCTGTCGGGGTGTAACAAACCCACGATGTGCCGAAGGGTGACGCTCTTACCGATGCCGCTACGACCGATGATCACGAAGGTCTCACCGGCTTCGACGTGGAGGTCGAGACCATTCAGAATGTTCTTCGACCCAAACGATTTGTGGACGTCTTCGAGATGAATCATCGGTAGATCAACCAACTCATGATGTAGCCCACGACCAGAACAAGGAGGAATGACACGACGACCGCACGTCGCGTCGCCTGTCCCACACCTGTCGCGCCGCCCGACGTGAGTAGTCCCTGCGTGCAACCCACGAACGCGACGATGCCTCCGAACACCAGCGCCTTGCCAATGCTCTGTAAGACGTCTCGGAGGTCGAGCGCATCGAGCGCCTGGAGTTGATAGGTCGTGAACGAGACTCCGAACTGAGAGCTACTGATCACCGATCCCCCGAGAATACCGATGAGGTCGGCGTAGATCGTCATGATGGGACAGACCAAGATCAGTGCGACGACGCGTGGAACGATCAAGAACTTGATCGGCGAGATAGACATCACTTCGAGCGCGTCGATCTCCTCGGAAACCTTCATGGTTCCGATCTCCGCTGCGATGCCGCTGCCCAAGCTTGCCGCCAAAATGAACGCCGTCATTAGGGCGCCCATTTCGCGCACAATCGTGGCTGAGACGAGCCAGCCGATGCGATGCTCTTGACCGAAGTCCTCGAGCGTCACGCCCATTCCGATGGCGAGAATCATTCCGATAACGATGGAAACCAAGGAGGTGACGGGAAACGCCGCCAGAATGTATCCGAAGAGGAGATCGCGCACGTCCTTGATGCGTCGGTAGGTCAGTAGACACGGGGTGGCGCGCAGGGTCTGACCGACGAGGTCGATCCCGAAGCCGGAAGACCGAGCGGCAGACACGAGGAGCGTCCCGATACCGTTGACCCAGCTAGTCACAAAGCCTCCGTCGCACTACTGACCGAGATCGAATTCGCGACGTTCATCGGGTCGCGATCATCATCGGTCGAAGGGGTATTCCAGGCGACGGGCGAGTCGCTGGTCCAACATTCCTGCGGACCGCAACGCGGTGATACCCGGCGCACCAGAAATCGACAAGTGATATTTGTCACGAGGCTTAGGCGTCTCCAAACGGAATCCAGAACAAGCTCCACCCGCGGCGCCCGGGAGTTTGGCGCGACTCGAAGAGGCCGCCCAAGAACGAGAATCGACTCTTTCGCGGCTTCGACTCGCGCTGCACGAGGCCCCAGAGAACTTCCCAGGCGGTACCGTCGTAAAGACCGCGATCCACCCGGTGGAAGATCCGGAAGAGCTTTCCGTACGTCCGCTCGAAACCGTAGCCGTCTTCGAACGGAAGGGGATCGAACGCGCGAAGCTCGCGCGTACCGTCTTTGCGGCGGACGTAGGTCACGAACGGATACAACCGCCGTACTTCTTCTTCGACTCCATGTACCCGGTGCTTTGCGCGGTGATGCCAATAAATGGGAAGGATCCAGGAAGATTCTTTGACCCGACTCTCTGAGACAATTCGCTCGCGACGTTGGATGGGGTAGAGGAAGTACTGTCGATAGTAGGTCGGCGACTCCTTCACTCCAAAAATGGGGAAGACATCGGTCTGCTCGATGCGTCGCCGAGGCGACTCCCAGCTCTCGCGTGTGACGAACGGGAAGAACTGGAATCGGAAGTTTCGAGGATCGTCTTTGGAGACTCGGTACGTCAACAGCGGCCAGAAGAAGGCGAGTTCTCGGAACGTCGTCGCATTTACGTCACCCCAGAACGGCCAGAACCAACGCGCATTGACCGGGCGACTCGTGTCGAGGTTGTTCTCTTGTGCATGGAAGAATGGCCAGAGGTAGTAGCGCCGATCGTATTTCTTGACGCCGCCCTCCGTCGTCGCGGTATAGCGTCCGTAGAATGGCCAGAGCCGCCAACCATCGCGAAACGGCCCCGTGACTCGGTTGAAGAACGGGAACAAGACGTGGGTCGAAACCCGAGTTCGGTCGATGAGCCGAATGAAGAACGGAAACGCGCCCCACAGAATATGGTCCTGGCCAAGGATGCCCTTTAGGACACCACCTAGCGGAAGGGTCATGAAATATGATCCTTCGTGACTGTCATCTCCGTAGAAGAAGAACGGAAGCACGAATCCGTCGTGGTCTTCTGTGCCGTCGGGATGCTTCAGGTTCCCGTCGTACCACAGCGGCAGTAGCCAATCCTTCGCCGTGGTTGCGGTTCGGGTGCTCCGAATCAGCGGCCAAAGAGCGAAAAAGTCCGATCGGTCACCCTCTCGATCATAGGAAGCAACGGGGCGAACCGCCCAATGTGCCGAGTCGGTACCGTTGTTCGGGCCATAGCCGACAAACGGCGGCAACCCTCGTTCGCCGTCGATCACGCTGGTGCAACCGCATAGCGAGATCATCGCGAAAAAGAGCACGGCGGCCCATGCCGCGCAAGAAAAGGCACTGCAAGCTGCCGCCTTCGAGGGAGCGTCAATGTGCGTCACCCTCAATGCATCCACCCGTTCGCCGGCAGACTCTGAGCGGCAATCTTGCGCAGGACTCTACCTAGCCAGGACTCTCGCCCGAACCCCCTCGAACCCGTCATCGTTTAGAACCCAATCATGAGCTGGGGGAAGTACTCAGGCGCGAACACTTCCCAGACCGAGCCCGACGACTCTTGCAGCATTTGCCCGGGCGACAGACTCAAATAGGTCGATGCACCATTTCCGGTATCGTCGTCCGTCAAGATGAGGTTCAGGCCAAAGTGGGTTCCTGGGAAAGGAAAGTGAGGTTCGCCTCTGGCTTCTCGGAACGTCTCCCACGGAACGGTGACCTCGTAGATGATTCCACTGCCATCGGACTTGCGGTTGACCTGGAATTCTCCGGACGGTCGGTTTTCGGCCGACGGTTCTTCGTCGGGATTGTCTTCCGGATCGTCGCCTTCCTCTTCTCCAGCTGCGCCGCCGGGAGGAGCGGGCTTGGGGACTGTCAGAGCCAACGTCAAAAGCTGATCGTCCCGCTGGGGCCTCAATCCGCCGTTGCCAGCGAAGTCGAACGCCATGAGCAGGCAGTCGCCCAACCAACGTTCGGCATCCCGGTCGTACGGGTGAATGCTGTCGTCGGTGACGTCGAGCGCCAAATGAAACCCGACGTCCGACCAGCCGGTGAACATGGTCACCGAAAGATCACGCCAGCCTCGCCACGCGGCACCGTCTTCATGGGGTCCTTGCATGGGGTGAAAGAAGCGGGCGCTGTCCAGTACCACCGCAGTTTGTGCGTTCCACGGTTCGTCGAGCGATCCGTCTATGACCGGGCTTCTCGCGATGCGCCCGACCGTGATGCGCAGCGGGGAGTACTCACCAAAGTCCTGCGACATCCCTTCCAGATGCCTCGTCAGCGTCCGGCGAAGGGCGAGTGGAAGACTCGGATTGGCGAGTGCGCTCTCGAGGATCTGGCAGGCACGATCGACTTGCCCGTCCCGGTACGCAGACAACGCGGCACCCAAGAGAACCTCGGCGCGAATCGAAGTGTCCGACTCGAGAGGATCGAAGCCGGCCAGAGCGCGCCACCGGTCACGAGTCACCTCGAGGGTCGTGCGCCGCTGTAATCCAATCGCACCGCGTCGAGTAATCAAGACGAGCGTTTCACCGAAGAACGCGGCGTGGTAGAGCCGCCCGCGCTCGACGAGAAACTCGTCGGCGAGCCGGAACGGACCCTCGCGGAGCACATGTCCAAGCTCCCGGTCAAGAATGCCTAAGGAGCAACGAAACTCGCCGGGCACGAGCAGCCACTCCCGATAGGGAATCATGCTGTATGAATCCCAATTCGGACCGAGTCCCTGTGTCCAGACCAGCTCGAGGTCCGATGTCGGTAAGAGGTCAAGACCCTCGGACTGCCGAAAGGCGCGCGGAACGTCAAGGCACAACACACGGCGCGATAGTGCGTTCGACTCCAACACGTACAGGTGACCCTCCGAGTACTCCATGCCAAGAACAGTTCGTTGAACCGCCCCGAGTGAGCGGCGCCACAGGAGCTGTC
Source organism: Planctomycetota bacterium (assembly GCA_021776775.1). GTDB lineage: Bacteria > Planctomycetota > UBA8108 > UBA1146 > JAJFFE01 > JAJFFE01. The sequence continues at coordinate 5,549 of JAJFFE010000068.1, forward strand.
CGCTTTCGCGTGCAATCCCGAGGAGCACCGGCCCCTTGGTCAGCTGCGAGATTTCCACGACGAAGAACGGTAGCTGATCGAACTGATACACCTCGGTGAGTACGCCCGGCAGCTCCTGCACCCATGCGTCTTCCCCGGTTCGCAAGGTGACCGCGTGGAGCGCCCGCTCACTCGCAACGATGGCGATTTCGTCGGAGACGAACCAGGGACCGACACGGTCTGAAGGAATCGCTTTGCGATCCTCGAGGAGAACATTTCGGACGACGTTCCCGGTTAAGAGACTTCGCACTTCGAGCTTGGCCGGAACGTGGTAGGCGCAGACGAGATGTTCATCTCGAATATCGGGCGTATTGACGAGCGGCCCGGGAATACGTTCTTTCCACAGTCTCGTCCCGTCGGACGTTCGAAACGCGTAGTAGAACCCGTCGTTCGCGGTGACTACGCAGTAGCCGTCCTTACCTACGGTGCGTTCGATCATCGTAGGTGGATCGTTCGGGCCCGGCGTATCCGTCAACGGATCCAGAGATCGACTCCACAGGACATTTCCAGACTGAAGGTCGAGACCGTACAGTTGCTCGCGATCGGTCAGCGTGATCACGCCCCGTTCGATAGAAATCGGGGGAGAGAAGTACCCTAACTCGTCGGCCCAGCGAGGACGATCCGGACGATACGTCGATGGCGGGCGATTGATCGTATGAATCCAACGTTCAGTTCCGGTGCGCGCATCGCGCAGGGCGACGCGACGCTGACTCGTCGTCAACATGAGGGACGGAAATCCTGGAACCGCAGAGACGTCTAGCTTTCGCTGGTGCAGGAGCTCCGTTCGCGTCCGCCAAACGGGCCTGAATTCGACCGGGAGACTCGGGGGGGAGGCGTCCGCCAACCGCCCGGTCGGCCGAATCTCTCGCAACCGGCGCGTGGCTCGTTCGCCGACCCGTTCCTTCTTATTCTCGCCTGACAGTTCGAGTTCGCCGTACGTGTCGCGAAGTATCTCTAGTTGCTTGCGCGCCGCGTTCGGTCGCTCCAGTTCGAGTTCGATCGCGGCGACTTCGAATCGGGCACGCACACCCTCGGGTGTGTCGGGTTCGAGTTCGACCAAACGTTGAAGCGCCCACAATGATTGAACCCGCGCTCCACGCCGGTAGTAGTGACGACCGAGTTCGATGGACGCGAGGCGTCCGTTTGCGGTACTCGGGAAACGTCGCGCGACACTCCGCATGTCTTCGGCCGAGGCCGAGCGCAACGCACTTCCCAACTCTTCACCGGCCAGTCGATTGCGAACGGCAATCGCAGCGCTATCGGAGTGTTCTTGCCCGATGCGTTGGAGCAAACGGCGCACCGCGAGTTCGCAAACAGTTTGATACTCGTGATGGAGTTCGATCGGCGCGTCAGGCGATGCGTCGAGCGCGGAATAGGCGAATTCAATGGCGTGGTCGAACTCATTGCGCCGGGCCGCTGCGACAGCTTCCCGGTACGCAACCTGAGCGCCTTGATTGCTGTCGACGAAGAGCTGCATTGTCTTGAGTCGACACTCTTGGCGCTGTCGAGCGTCGAGAGTCTCGTCGACTTGCAGCTTGTCGAGCGTGTCGAGGGCTAGACGGTTCGCAGCGTCGAGAATATCCGACTCGCTCTGTCGATTCATGGAAGCGGCAAACTCGTCAAATTCTCGGATCGCGTCGATGTAGTTTCCGCTCGCAACAGCTCGACGGGCGCGCTGGAGCTTTGCGATCAGCAAGTCGCCACGAAGATCGTCGCTGGACACAGGAGCCACCAACGTCGACCGCGTATCACCGTCCAGCCAGACGCCGGCGGGAGTGGGCTGAACGCGGCGAATGTCGAAGCCGACCGCCATCCGGTGATGCGAATGACTCCAATCGCCCTCGTTCGATCGCGAGAGACGGTAGAAACCGACTTCGGTAGGAATCCACCACGATCGATCGGCCCACACCGCAACGCCAGTCATCGAGGGGGAGGACGCGGGAACGCTCCAGCGGTCGTAATCGGCAGTGCCGTTTGGGCCAGGCCGAACGACGGTCAGCTCACGTGGCGCGGCGGCGGCAACTGGCCAGTCACCACTCTCTGCGGAGATCCAGCGCGCGGCACCGATCGGAAGCTCGCTCGTCAACACGCCGGATTCGTCGAACACGAACAGCGCGGCCGCATCATTGGGCGTCGCCACGATTCCGAACGGGGTGGCCGCAAGAACCGGACTCCAGCGCGAGTCTCGATAACGAAGAGCGTCGGCTGACCCGCGCGGATCGAATGCGGGATACCGAGTGGCCCATTGCAGCGCACCGTCCTCGATATCGAACGCCGCGAGCAAGCCACGCTGCGGAAGCGCATAGACAAGGCCCCCGCGCGACGCCAGTAGCGGTTGGGCGGAACCGAGTCCTAGATAGGTTGCCCCGCTGGCGCTGCCCACCGGACGGTTCCAACGAAGCTCACCGTCGGCCGAGAACCGCGCGATCCTTCCCTCGACGTAGCCGTTTCGCAACAACAAGGCGAAAACCAAAACGCCGTGGGGACCGGTCAGGGGAGCGGAAACCGCGACGATGTCACGATCTAGCGCGGGCGTTTCACTCGGCAGAGCGTCGGGATTGTCAGCGTCGGGATTGTCAGCGTCGGGGTCGTCGGAGTCGACCGTGAGCGGAGGAAACAACCGACTCAGGGGGTATTCCCACTCGACTTGGCCGGTGTCTTGATGCACCGCGACCACCCGAGTTCGAGTGGTTGCGACGACGCGTTCACCGAGAGACGAGGGCGCAGCCACTGAACCTGGCAATGCGCGACTCCGGTGCTCGAAGAACGGTACCTTCCATTGCATCGCTCCAGAGCGCGCGTCGAGCCGCCGTAGATCGTCGTCTCCTTGCCAGAAGAAACGATCACCATCGACGGCGGGCACCCGGATCCATCGCGGAGACTTCCACGGCGAGGTCCGATCCCCGGACCCCTGATCGGCTGCGTCGTCAGGGTTCGACGCCCACTCCATGGATCGGATGAGGTTCAACGGATCCCCGGAGTCGAGGCTTAGAATCGGCGGCGTGGATTTGCGCGCGACCTCCAGAAGTGCGGCGACGCGTTGTTCGTCGAGACCCGGTGAGAGGGCCAAGAACCCGTAGACGTCTCCTCGTTCGAGCAGACGTGCGGCTCGTCGCCGCTTCAATCGGGGGGCCAACGACGAATCTGGGAAGTCTCGATCGAGACGACTCTCGAGCGAACGCGCCCATGCGAGATCTGTCGGATTGGATCTGTTGTTGAGGCGAGCCGTGAGGATCAAGTCGATCTTGTCGATCAACCCACGACGATCGTCGTCGTCCAGAAGCTGAAGGATCTCGGCTAGGTAGGCAGCGGGCCCAATTCTGCGCTGGCGCGAAAGGGGGAAACTGCCATCGGGAACGCCTTGGATCAGCGCCTCGGCAAACTTCAGCACTCCCTCTTCGACCGCGCGTCGAGCGTCACTATCGCGAGATTGCTCGATCCCGTCCGCGATGGACTGTAGAGATCCGGGACCCGGGACGGTCCACGAGAAGTCCGACTCCACCTGGGCGGCCGCGAGACGGCAGCCGAGAGCGAGAGCAAAGACGCTCGCGATCAGAATCCGACGAGACGGGCCAGCCGACGATGTCACTGCCTGTGCTTTGACGCTGCTTTGTTGGACCACTGAAACTCCAGGTTCCGACCGGTGCGTCCCGCGGAAGGCGGGGACGGAACGCGCGCTCTGGACTTGTCTTACCAAGCGCCCCCGGGGGCGGCAAGTCCGGCCGGTCGAATCAGTCGTCGGAGTCAGCCTTTTCGAAGAAGAAGTCTACGGTGATATCCAAGACGCGCTCCGTCGGCCCCTCACCCATAGCCCACTTGAACGACTGCACGACTATGGGCGCATTAGTCCGAAGAAGCGCCGACATGACCTGGACGTGGCCCGTCGGCGAACCCAGCAGTCTCCAGCTCAGGCGGCGTCGTCCGCCGATCTCTTCGTCTTCGCTATTGGTGATCTTCAGCCCGGCACCATCGACGAGGTCGGAGAGTTGCTCGACGAAGAGCAACGCCTCCATCCCGTCGGATGCAGCGGGAGGAAAGTGCTCTCGAAGCAGATCGGCGTCCGGCCCTGACAAATCGAGTACTGGGCGCATGGACTTCGGGACGATCGTCACTTGGGCGGCGGCGTGCGCCTGCTTCGCCCCCTCCAGCTTGATGTGCAGCGTCAATTGGACGACGGCGGCGAGAATCAGGGCGATCTGGCCCGTGGCCCAGATCCAGTTCGGGGGCAGCACGGCGCGTACGCCCTCGACAACTCCGTTGGGAATCTTCACTGGCAGTACTCCCGTCGGACGGGGCGGACGACCTGCAGTCGAACGCCGAAGCTCGTCCTCGTCTCACCAGGGTCCAGCTTGAACGCTTCCGGCCTCCGAAGAAAACTCCACTGCCGAAACTCGTCTACGATCGCCTTCACGGTGGTGATCTTGGCCACGTCCCCGACCACTTCGAACTTGCCGCTATCGCCTGTGTAGGCGCAGTACTGCAAGGTGTCGTTCGGTCCGAGCCCTGTCGCCACTCCAATCAACACTTCATCCCACGGCCGCCACTTCTCGAGCCGTTCGTACGACCCGCGAAGCTCCGAGGTGCTCTGCACTTCAATCCAAGGTTCGAGGATCTTGACGGGTACCGACGGCAACGCCGCGGCGTCCGCCATGCCGATTTCGCTCGTCAACGTCGGTATGAAGAAGGCGAGGGCGATAGCGGCGGCGATGCAGGATGACGCTACCGGGCTGCGTGGCTGCAGCCGCTTCCACTCGGTCGGGGCGAGATTGATCGTCTTGTCACTCATGATTGCCAACCTCCAGAAGATCTCCGAACGGGATCAACCAGCCAGTATCCGGCAGAAGCGCAGATGGACAGTCGAACGGGGGGGGGATGTCACACGTCGGGGACAACTCGAGTTCGGTCGCCACTTCGGTGACCCGATCTACCTCACAACGACCCATAGCGATGAAGTCCGAAATCTCCAACTCGGGATATCGATCCTCACAGTTCAATAGTAGCTCCTTGATTCGCGGTACCCCGTCCTCTGCTAGAGGGTCCGAGTCACTGCGGTGCTCGGGACCCAAGTCGCGCATGGCAAGCGATTGCCCAGAGGAAGTCACCAGGAGAATGGTTCCGCCGGCGTCGCGGTGAATCCAGAGGGCTCCCTTCGAGGTCCGATATTGGGGAAGCTTCCGGATCGCTCGCAATAGTGGGGGTAGAGTTGGCTCGAGACGTTGCGGTGGGTAGGGGAGCCGCCCCGCCCATTGAATCCAAGACTCGAGATCAACGCGAGGCAACGCAACCATGACCGCGTTCGGCGTCATGGCCGCACGACCGCCAAAACTCAACGATCGCTCGGAGGGCAGGAGCTCATAGTCGAAGTGATTGGTGGCCGAATCGATCTCGAAGACCTTCTCGAGCTGCAGCTGGATACCCTGTGTGAGTTCGTCGTCTTTCAGCGGCGGAAGCGTGAATAGACCCGCGTGTGCGAAAGACGGAACACAGAGACCCCACTTGACGGAGCGACTCTGCCAGAGCTCAGCAATCAAGTCCGGCTGTGGACCGTCTGTCGAATCGAACTGGATGGTGCCGCCGTCGACCGGGGCCCAACGGCCACGCTTCATTTCGGCGATCAACCAGTGCAGTCGGTCCGCACGGATCGCGACAGATCCGACGTTACGTACGCCAGGCCAGAGTTTCATCGACGCCTCGCAGTTTCCAGCACGCGGTCGAAGTCTCGAAGTTCGTTGACGCGCTGCGAGTCGAGGATGAGCGCCTCTTCGAGTTCTGAAGCGTTGCGTACGATTCTCGGCGTTACCAGAAGAATGAGCTCCGTCGTCACGTCTCTTTCGTCATTGAACGTGAACAGGTGCCCAATCAACGGAATACGACTGATCCACGGTATGCGACGGACGACTTCAGTCACGTCGGACTCGATCAGCCCGCCAATGACAACGGTTTCACCTGACCGAAGCATGACCTGAGTGTCTGCCTCACGCGTCTGAATCACTGGGTATCGATTCTCGATCAGCTCCGCGACCGCGCTAACGGCTGGGTGAATGATCAAGTGAATGCGATTCTCGGGGCCCGAAACAGACGGAATCACGTTCAGCTGTATGCCGATATCCTCGTAGTAGTCCAGCGTGACGGTACGAACCGCGGTCTGCGGATCGATCGTCTCGGTAGTCACCGGGAACTTCTGACCGATCAGAATGCTCGCCTCGATCGAGTCGAGCGTGGTGATGTTCGGCTCGGAGATCACCTCCGCTTCGGTGGTCTGAGCGATGAGCTGAAGCGCCGCAGTGAGCTGGGTCGCGTCGAGTGTTCCGAAGATGAAGTTTGCGTCGGTAGGATTCGGAACAGGGCCCGGGAAGAACCGGCCGCTGTGTGGCCCGAACGGCAAGTGGGTGGGGCGCAGTGAACCACTCATCGAAAGGACGGCGTTCCAGTCGATCCCACGCTTTTCGGACTTGTTGCGCGTGATCTGTACGATCTTGACATTGACCTCGACGGAGCGCGGAAGGACATCCAATTCGGCAATACGGGAGCCGATTCGTTCGACGTCCGCTGGGTGTGCCGTAACCGTGAACACCTTGGAGCGAAGCGCTCCGTCGCCCGAGTCCGCCGTTACGCTCTCGCGGACGTCGGTAATCTTGCTACCGAATTCGAATCCGCCGCGCGGCCGAGGTGAGTAGCACGAAATCTTCCCGCCTTCGCTCAACAGCGGCTCGATGTACGCCTTGACATCCCACGCGTCGAGATACTTCAGCTTGAACTCACGAGTCACGAACTGTGCCGTCAGCTTCTCAGCTTCGTCGACAACGTAGACGCCGTTCTCTTCGCGAAAGTCGAGCCCCTTCTCCTGGAGAATCAACCGTAAGCCATCGACTAGTTTGATGTGGTTCAGTTTCGCGTTGAGCGATCCCTTGGTCGGGCAGTGAAAGAACAAGTTGATGTCGAGCTGCTCCTGGCACTGCTCCGACAAGTCGCGCATGGGAAGTCCCTCGAGGTCGAACGACACGGTTCCGTCGTCGTGACGTGTGAGAACACACGTGGAGTCCGATGGCGGGACATCGATGTCCGGCAAGAGCGTCTTGATCAGCTCGAGGACTTCCGGTGTATCGACGATCGAAAGTGCGTGACCGCCAGAATCGTCGTCGATCGGAACCAGCTTGCCCTCGGCTGACACCATTGGGCTGAGAAGATCGCGGGCGGCCGAAGCGCTTATGTGCTTGAAGCGAAGAACGAGTGGCACGCGAGTCTTGGTACCCCCGGATTCGGGAATGATCTTGACGATGCGTAGCACCTGCTGCTCTTCGACCACGGTGAACCCGTGCGACTTCAGCAAACTCGACAGGGCGTCTCGCCAAGGAACCGCCGTGAACTTGGCAGTGACCGATTGCTTCAGGTCTTCGCCGGTTACGAGACTGACTTGCCGGTTTCGGATGATCATTTGAACCGCTTGACCAAGCTCGATCCCGTTGACGTCGAGGGTGATCTCGTCAGAGCTGTCTGCCTGGGCCAGCAGTGGAGTACCCAAGAGCACGATCAAGGCAGTGGTTAGAAGAGATCTCATTCAGGGCTTCCCTTTACCGGTCCCCCCCCGGTGAGCGGATCGTATTCGATCCGGTATTCGCGTCCCTCGCGTTCGAGGGTGACGCCGTTGTCGTGAACACCAGCAAGCTTGAAATCGCCGTGTTTTCCGTTGAGAAAGACAAGCTCTCCATTGATGACAGCCCCACGGTCGCTTGCCGAGCTGAAGTACAGACCGGACACACTGGGCAGGTCCTTCGGGTGAACCACGGTTTTCGGAGCGTCTACTACGACGACCTTCTCGACGAAACGAAACGGGTCTTGAAACATAGCCTTGATAGGCGCACGCGTGCTCCTATCAAGCTGTCTCTGGAACTCCACCTGAGCGATAAATATCGGTGACTTCTGATCATCTTCTACTTGGGCCGAACCGGCGAGTGCCGGTGTGGGTGCTACCGAAGCAGCCACGGGAGCGACAGCTGGAGCAGCCGCGGGAGCTGTCTCCGCCGCTGCCGCCTCGGCCGGCTCGTCGCCCTTCATCAGGAACGACGCCACGGTTGTCACCACGATGGCGGCCGTCACCCCGAGCATTCTTCGCTCCCGCTTATTCATCGGCACCCCGATCAAGCTCTTCCGAAATCCCATCTCTGACCTGTTCGAGCGCATCTCGGACGTCGACGGGGAGCTCTTCTTCGCGGCTCAGCGAATCCAGAATGGCTTCCGCTTCCAACTCTCGTCCGGAAAACAAGTGAAGCCAAAGTAGATTCAAACGGTCGTCCACACTCAACGTCCCGCCCTTGAGCTGCGCCTCCCGATAGAGAGCACTTCCGTGGTGGCAGCTCTCGAGCAAACGTGATCGAGCAGACGCAACGCGAATCCGCTGCGTGCCCTCTGAACGAACAGGGCGGTCGTGCGCTTCGAACCATCGACTCGCCTCCTCGCGGGCCAATTGGCTCGCGACCCTGGCATAGATGAGGATCGATTCGATGTCCTCGGGGTTGGCAGCGGCGCGCAGGCGTACGCTATCGAGACCGACCTTCTTGTCGTTGTTCAGGTGACTCCACTGGTCATAGTATCTCGGGTACTCGGACCGCGGCGTTGCCGAAGAGCAACCGACCACGCACGCGAGCAGAATCCATGCGGTGCGGTAAATCACGATCAACCTCCAAGGTACTGACGCAGCGACCCATCTCGGTCGAGTCCTGGATTTTGTTGCGTGCAATCACGGACTATCGCCCGAACCTCACGGTGACGTTCTAGTTGCGGCGCTAGGTCTATGAGCTTTTGAAGGTAGGCATACCGCGGATAGAGTCGGGTCGCTTCGACGTACTCTTTGTACGCCTCCGCGAGTTCGGACTCTCCCTCGAGTTCCCGTCCCCGATTCCAGTGTTGGGTCGCCAATCTAGCGAGTTCAACAGGATCGACGATCTTGGGCCTAGGCAGGGTTGGAATCGGGTCCAACTCCGGGGCTGCCGCTTCAGCGGACGAGTTGAACATGGCGTCAGTGTACTCACTAACAATGTCGGTGGTGCTTGCACGGAAGCCCGACAGAGCGGGATGAAAGCCAACGATCCCGATGGCTCCGGCTGCCGCGAGTCCGACGAGTGCCCTCTTAGGAAACCGACGGGACTTCGAGGTATGGTCGACGCGAACCGCATTCGGCACGTCAGGGGAATCCTGTTCGCGGCTTGCGGTCGGGTCGAGTGAGTATCCGCTTCTTTCGGCCAGCGCGACCAACTCGGCGATCGGATCGTGCAGACCCTTGTATCTATCCTGCGGAGCCTTCTCGAGGCAACGGAGAATGATCTGCGACACTTCCGGGGGGATATCCTTACGACTCTGAGCCGGCGACGGCGGCACGTCGTTTTGCTGCATCTGCAAGAGTTCGTAGGCCGACGCGGACTGAAACGGGGGACTCCCGGTAAACAAATGGAACAACAACGCACCGTAGGAGTAGACGTCGGTTCGAAGATCGAGAGCCTGCCCAGAACACTGCTCCGGACTCATGTAGAGCGGCGTTCCGAGAATACTCCCGGTCGCGGTCAACATGGTGAGTCCCTCGACCTGTACCAGCCCGAAATCTAGCAACTTGGCTAAGCCGGTATCTTCGTGAATCATCACGTTGCCAGGCTTCAGATCCCGATGGATCATTCCCCTGTCGTGAATCACCGAGAGGGCTCGCCCCACCTCGACGGCATAGCGAATCCCGACGTCGAGCGGGACTCCGTTCTTGTGCGCGCGCACAAGACTCGAGAGTGGCTTGCCGGGGACGTACTCCATAGCAATGTAGTGCACGCCGTCGTGGCAATCGACCTCGTACACCTTGACGACGTTTGGGTGATCAACCGCCATCAACGCCTGGCCTTCACGCCGGAAGCGCTTGGCCGTGGTTGGCGTGATCAAGGTTGGAGGTAGGATCTTGATGGCGAGATCTGCCGAATCGGATTCTCGTTGGGCGCGGTACACGACGCCCATACCACCCTTGCCGATTTCTCGAAGAATCTTGTATCCGGGAATTTCAGTCTTCATCAGGCTGTCTGCTCCCTATGGAGAGTCAACGGAGCAGCCACTTGGGCCGCCAAGAGAGAGAGCATCCGAATTCGGTTCAATGTCGCGGGCTCTCCGAGCCCAGGCTCGAGAATGACCAACAACGCCTGAACCTCACAACGCGCTCGCAACGGGATGACGACTCCCATGGAAGGAATTTCCTCGGTAACTCCGATATCTCGAAGCAGACAAGACAACGCTCTGCCGTCCTTCTCCTTCACGATCTTCGGGTCGAGTTGATCACTACATAGAAGCCCGTTGGTAACGCAGGCACCCGTCAACCCCAAACCGATGCTCCGACAAGCCCGCCAGCCAGGTTCCGATTCAACGAAGAGAACGCACCTCTGAACATAGAGCTGGTGCTCAAGCGTTTCCATAGTGAGATCGAGGATCGGTTCTGCACCATCCAAGTCTCCAAGGATTCGGCCGGTTTCGGCGAGAATGTCAAAGGCGGCGAGATGCCGCTTCAAGTCGACATTGGAGTGTTTCAACTCGCTATTGACCTCTTGCACGTCGGAGGCAAGCCGTCGATTGCTCGCGAGCAAAGCTCGCCGCTCGACAGCTTTCATGACCACTTTGACCAAGTCATCTTGGAAGTTGAGAATCGGTTTCGTGACGTAATCGTATGCACCCATACGCATGGCTTGCACCGCGGACTCCAGTGTCCCGCAACCGCTCGCCATCACGACCTCGATGTCTGGTCTAAGCTTCTTGATCTCACCCAAGAGGGTGATCCCGTCCATTCCCGGCATACTGATATCCAAGATCGCGACGTCGATGACTTCGCGTTCGAGAACATCGAGCGCCCGCTCCCCGGATTCGGCTGCGACGACATGGAAGCCTTCAGCCATGAGACAGACTTCGACTGTCTCGCGGATGAAGGATTCGTCGTCAACAACGAGAATCCGAGGAGGGGTTAGTCGGGCTTCGGAGTCCATAAAGGGTCTGACTCTTCTCGACGAGAAAGGTGTTCATTGGATACGTGCAACAACGCGTCGTCGAGGCGCCGTGGCGGCGCCTCTAACCGTCCGGTAGACATTGAGCCTCTAGTAGTCGGCCCAGTTCTTGGTGTACGCGTCGGCCCCGGTGAGGTTTGGCTTCACCGTTCCGTTCGTAGAGAAGTAGATCCAGCCACCTGAGTTGTCCGCCGATCCGCCCGCCTGCTCGGAGCTCACGTTGAGCATTCCGTCCTCGGGCACGGACGGCAGGTACCCGCCAGAAACGAGTGCGGAAAGGTTGGCCGGTAGTGCGCCGTTGTTCTCCGACCGGAAGGTCTGTATCGCAGATCGAAGAATTTGGATGTTGGCACGAGTGCTTTGAGCACCACTCTTGCCAGTGTAGTCGATGAAGTTCGGAACGATGATCGCCGAGAGTGCGCCGATGATCACGATGACCATGACAAGCTCGATGAGCGTGAATCCACGCTGAAGTTGCTGTCGCATATCTAACCCTGAACCTTTCGTGGGCATAGAGCCCTAACCGACCCCGGAGGTCAGCTTACTTAACGGGAGGAACACACTCGCAGCAATCAACGCGACCACGCCGCTCATGACCACAATCACAATGGGTTCCACAATTTTTGGTAGTAATTGAATCGTCTGATCGATATCGCGCTCGTAGAAGCGCGTCACATTCTGCAACATGTCGGTCAGTCGACCAGTTTCTTCGCCGACACTGACCATGCTCGAGACCATGTCCGGAATGTACGGACTCTTGGCCAGTTCCGAGCCCAGCTCTTCACCCTCTTGGAGGTTCGTCTCAACCCCAGCGAAGAACTTGGCGAGAACCGTATTCCCGAGCCCATTTCTGGCGACTTCAAGACTGACCATCAACGACACGCCAGACCTATTCAGCAGCGCGAGCGTGCGGCAGTAGCTGGCCAGGACGTATTTTCGATAGAGTCCGCCGACGCAAGGGAAGTGGAGGGCCACCATGGACCATGCGTGTCGGCCGCTGGGATAGCGTCGCCACAGCACCAGTCCGACGACCGTGGCCACGCTCCCGATGGAGAGCGCAATGATGTTGCCTCGGAGGAACAGACTTGCATCCATTGCGACCTGTGTGACGGCCGGAAGCTCCAACTTGGCGCGAACGAACATCTTCGTGACTTTGGGCAATACGAACAGCATCAGAAAGACGATCACTCCGGCGCAGGAACAAATCAGGAACGCCGGATAGGCGAGTGCCGCCTTGATTCGCGATCGCGTGTCGATCTGCTTTTCGCCGTAGGTCGCCAGCTGTTGCAAGACCTCGTCGAGTTGCCCGGACAGCTCACCGACTTCGATCATGTGAACGTATTGCTTGGGGAAGCAGCGGGGGAACTTGCGGAGAGCCTCGCCGAAGCTTTCGCCGCGCTGCAAGTCCTCGAGAACTGACGTCAGCACTTCTCGCCAAGCGTCACCCTCGAGTTGTCCGGAGACGACTTGCAACGCCTTGAGGAGAGGAACGCCCGCTTCTACAAGTGTGTAGAGGTACCAGGAGAAGGTGACGAGTTCTCGGTACTTTACGCTGGCTGTCGAGACCTTGGCCCGCGCGGCATGAGAGGTCGTCTTCGACTCTAGCGAATCGCCGCTGTGCCGGGTGCAATCGACGACGAAGCCGTCGATTCGAGAGAGATACTCACTGAGTTGGTCCTCGCTCGGGACCGTGAGCATCTGCTCCTCGGTGGAGCCGTCGTCGTGACGTACCTTCGTAACGTAAGTAGGCATGCGACCAACACAAAAATAGAGAGGCCCCTCTCTCTACTGCATATATTGAACAACACTGCGTTGGTTCGCGCCAATCGCAACGGCGCGAACATGTCTAAGTAGTTACCCGGTCACGACACCTGACACCGTGCTACTTTGCACAGCTCTTCAACACTGGTGAGGCCCTGCTTGGCGAGGTGGCGACCGTGACAAACCATCGGTTCGTACCCAGGAATATCGACACCCTCGCCCATCTTGCCGGACAAGACTCGCTTCTTGACTTCTTGACTGGGGGTCAAGATCTCGTACACCCCGGTGCGGCCGCGATAGCCTGTTCCGCCGCAGTGCGCGCATCCAGCACCGCGCTTGAGCCCCTCGTGGTCGCCGGGTTCGAACCCGACAAAACGCATCAGGTCTTCGTCCGGGACGTCATCGACCCGACACTTCTCACAGTTCCGTCGGACAAGCCGCTGCGCCACGACTCCGACGATGGCTGACGTCAATAGGTAAGGTGGCACATTCATGTCCTGAAGGCGCTCGTAACACCCAGGCGCGTCATTGGTATGCAACGTGGAGAACACGAGGTGGCCCGTCAGCGCAGCTTTCACCGCGATGGACGCTGTCTCTTCGTCTCGCATCTCACCGATCATGATGATATCGGGGTCTTGCCGTAGTACTGATTTCAGGCCCGATGCAAAGTCGATCCCGGCCTTTCGATTGACCTGAATCTGATTGATGTTCTCCACTTGATACTCAACGGGGTCTTCGATCGTGATGATGTTCTTGGACTTGGAGTTCAAGTATCGGAGCGTCGAGTACAGCGTCGTTGTCTTACCGCTTCCTGTCGGACCGGTGACGAGGATGATTCCATACGGCCTGGTGATGATTCCGCGATAGATTTCAATCATGGGATCGGTGAGGCCGATGTCCTCGATGCCGAGGACCAGCGAGCCTTCCCGCAATATCCGCATGACGACCTTCTCGCCGTACACGCTTGGAATCGTCGATACACGGACGTCAACGCTGTCGCGACCGAGCTTGAGCTTCATGCGACCGTCTTGTGGAGTTCGCTTTTCGGCAATATCGAGGTCCGACATGATCTTCACACGGCTGACAATTGCGTTGTGGAACTTCTTCGGCGGGTGCATCACCTCACGGAGCTCACCGTCGACTCGGTAGCGAACGCGGGTAACTGACTCTTCCGCTTCGACGTGAATGTCCGAGGCCCCGTCCTTGAACGCTTGCAGCAGAATCATGTTCAGCAGCTTGATAATGGGAGCCTCGTCAGCAAGCTCCGAGACGTCGTCAGCGAGATCGAACGAGTTGACCACCTCGACGTCGGCATCGTTCCCTCCCAAGTCCTGAAGGATGCTCTGTACGACGTCTTGGTCGTCGACCATCGTGACATCCGGTTCGAGTTCCGACGGCGCGGCGCTCTCGAATGGTGTCAGGATTTCCAGCGACAGCGCTGTCCCATGATCTTGAACCAACTGGTTTATCGCGAGCAGGTCTTGGGGTCGGGTCAACGCAAAGGCATGGGGCTTATCGACAAGCTGGTACACACCTCGATCCCCGAGTGGGGCTGGCGCGTTGCGCACTTCGGTGTGCGTCGCTTCACTCGCTCGATGTCCTGTTTGTTGGGCGAGAAAGAGCGTCTTGTCACTCTCGGAAAGATGACCGTCTTCGCGCAGCAGGTCGAGTAGAGAGTCCTTGCCGGACTGAAACGAACGAGGCAGTCGCAAGTCGGGGTCACCGAGAAACTCTCGGACTCTATTGAGGAGAGACAGTCGCGTCACAACTAGTCCTAGGCGGATGTCAACTCGGCGTCGTCCTGACATTGGTCGGTCAAGGGAGACGACAAGTCGGTGTGGGTTCGAGTCAAGGTGTGCGGCAGCTCGACGACGAACGTCGTCCCTTTGCCAACCTCTGACCTGAAGTCGAGACGTCCCCCGGCGTCTGCTATTAAACTGGACACGACGAACAAGCCGAGGCCGGTGCCCTTCGACTCGCCTTTCGTCGTAAACAACGGTTCGAAGATCTGTGTTCGGAGATGCTCGGGAATTCCCGGCCCGTTGTCTTCGACTTCGACGATGATGACTTCGTTCTGACGGCGGGCGCGAACGGTAATGAGACCGTCCTCGCGACCGCTCTCGCCGATCGCGTCCGATGCGTTTGTGACCAAGTTCATGATCAACTGCTGAAGCGCTGAGGAGTCCCCGACGATCAGCAGATCCTCTGGGGCATCGATGACGATCTCGGCGCCGGTACGTCGCAGATTGGAATCGCAGATTGCGAGCGTATTGCAGATGGTCTTGTAGACACTGAACGTCTGCTTCTGGGCATCGTTGAACGGAGTTTGGCGGGCGAACGACAGGACGTTGCGACTGAGAGCGCGGCAGAAGTCCGCTGCGTGCTGTGCGTTGCCGAGGTACTTGGCGAGCTTCGCCTGCACCTCGCCCTCGACTTGTTGATCGACGACGCGTGCTGCCAACTCCAAGAAGCCGAGCACGCTGCTCAGTGGGTTGTTCAAATCGTGCGCGAACCCGCTTGCCAAACGGCCGATCGAGGCAAGCTTCTCGGTCTTGTTCAGTTGGTTCAAGTATCGATCGAGACTGTCGTACGCTTCTCGAAGCTCGTCGAACAATCTCGAGTTTTCGAGGGCAGTCGCGATCTGTGTTCCGAGAATGGCAGCTCGCTCGAGATCCCTCGCTGTGAATTGCGGAGCCGAACCACACCGTTCCAAGTAGAGAGCGCAGCCACCATCGCGGCAGGAGAGTGGAACCACGAGGGCGCTCGACACTTCGTCCGGCCGCAGCGCCATGCTCAACTCGAATGCTTGCGACAATTCGTCGCTGACCATCCCACGATTCTCGGACCGTGCCCGTTCGAGCAGGGTTCGTGACGGAGAAATCGTCTCGGGCGCCACACTGACACCGTCCGAAGTGGCCGCGGCCAGAGCACGATGGGCCGAGTCGGAGTTTGGCCATTCCACCCATAACCAGTGATCGAACTTGATCGACGAGGCGATGACAGGAACCGTCGCGACGAGGAGATCTAGTGGCAGCGCCTCCGGACTAGACAAGAGGCCGATCGCGTACAAGCTCTCTTGGAGTTGCCCGTGTTCCGGATCGTCGTTGTGTAGCGCCGCCCGCAAGGTCTGCGGCGTCATTTCCAACGAGATCTCGACGTCGATATCCGAATTGCCCCAGTCCGAAGACATGAACGAGAGATCGCCCTCGTCTAACGAAAGGCACTCGAGTTCCACGTCCGTGGGGCCTGTTTCGAAAACAGGGCTCACCTCAGAAAACAAGATCTCGGATGAGCCAATGCGGATTCGATCGCCTTCTTCCAAGACCGCGCTGCGTATGGGCCGATCGTTCACGTACGTATGATTGGTACTCCCGAGATCTCGCAGGACGCACGTTCCGTCGTCGCTCTGCTCAATGGTGGCGTGCTGACGAGAGACCTTCTTGTCATCGAGCGTGACCGTGACGTCGGATTGTCGTCCGAACACGATGGGCGAGCCGCCGAGTGGAACGACCTTCCCTTTCATGGGACCATCGATAATGGTCAACTGCACGGATAGACCTCCATTGGGTCACTCATTAGACGCAATAGCCTCGGGCGCAAGAAGCACCAGTCAAGTATAGGACGCTTCATTCATTCTGTCAGACGGCACGCACCGCCGACCTACTTGAGCAGCTCGATCATGTTCTGAATATCGTTCAGCAAGACTTCTGACGCCTTGGATTGGTCAGCCGAACTCTGGAAAGGTGAGTGTGTTGACACGAGTTCCTCGATCTCTTGTAGCTCTCGAGCGTCGGCGGCACTCGCCGGGTCGACACCGAGTGCAGAAGTTCCGAGAATACCGAGCAACGCTTCCCTGAACGAAGCTCTCGCTACGTCGGACGTTATGGTGCCATGCGCGAGTTCCAGAGCTCGGTCGACAGCCGCGTCGAGCGACTTCTCGACTTCGATCATGACACTCGTCGCCACCCTGTCCACGTCGGCTGAAGAACAGACGCACTTCTCCAGCGGGAGTAGCGCTCCGCTCTTAACGTTCTCGAGAATTTGCGCGAGCACACTGGCTGCCACAGGACGCCTCCGAACCAATCACCCTCTCCCTAAGAGTACGATGAACGCCGAGACTCGCCCGCCCAGTTCGGCATGCGAAGCCGTCATGTTCCGAGAAAATGGATCGATGGGACGGCTACGTTGCGACGCTGATCGACTGTGGGGGGCCGCCCTCGGATCGTTCATGACCCGAAGTCGATGACAGGCGAGCCCTTGTGGCAAGGTCCGGCCGGGGACAACTCGTTCAAGATACCCCGAGCCGGTCGACAAAGCCTCTCAGCGTCCGTCCTGCTGCGTCTCGGTCGCTCGCCGAGCGCACCCGATCCCGAGCGTCATGGGATAGTCCCGTGAGCCGATAACTTCCGGTTCGAAAACTATTCGAGCGCCGACTTCAGTGCCGGTACGACTTCGAAAAGATCACCGACGATGCCGTAGTTGGCAATCTGGAAGATCGGCGCGTTCGCGTCTTTGTTGATCGCAACGATGCAGCGCGAAGACGACATTCCAGCGAGGTGTTGAATGGCGCCAGAGATACCGCAGGCGATATAGAGCTTCGGGCTGACGGTCTTGCCGGTCTGTCCGACCTGATCTCCGTGAGGTCGCCAACCAGAATCTACCGCGGCTCGAGACGCTCCGACTGTCGCGCCAAGCACCCCAGCAAGCTCCTCGAGAATCTTGAACTGCTCGGGTCCCTTCATGCCGCGGCCGCCCGACACAATGATTTCAGCTTCGGTAAGATCGGCGGCTTCGTTCTGCTCCTGCTTCACCTCGACGACACGCGCCTTGCTTGGTTCCATCGACGGAGCAAATGCCACGACTTCCGCAGCCGCGGTAGGACTGTCGACAGGTGCTCCGTAGTTGGGACGCACAGAGACAACCCCTGGATACGAGACAATGTCAGCGGCCAACACGGCCTTACCCGCGAACACGGGGCGCTCCACCGCGATGGTGTCACCGTCCCGCGCGATCGCAGTACAGTCTGCGGCGACACAGGTTCCGTGGTCGGCGGCAACCATGGCGGAGATTTCCCGACCCGCGACTGTGCAGGCGAAGAGCGCGACGGACGAGTCCTGATCGGCGATCGCTTGGGTCACAACCGTGGCGATGGTGTCTGCAGCCGCCGTCCCGAGGATCTCTTGATCGGCGACGAGAATGGTGTCTGCCCCGGCAGTGGAGACTGCTGAGACGATTTCGGTCACCGAGTGTCCGACCACGAGTGCGGTCACTTTGTCGCCATCGCTGGCAAGCCGACGTGCTTCGCCAAGGACTTCGAGAGAAGCCTTCTTGAGTTCGCCTCCGCGGTGCTCGATGTAAACGAGAAAATTCATTCGACGTATTCCTTCCGAGACCCGATCGCGTCGGTCGTAATGACTCCGACGCGATACTGCACAATGACGCGGACTTAGAGGACCTTTGCCTCTTCGCGAAGCAAACGAACCAATTCCGCCACGGCGTCGACTCCCTCTCCCACGATCTTGCCCTCGGGGCGAGCGGGAGGGGGACTCAGGCTCTTGACGGGGAAGCGCGCGTCAAACGGCTGCGCCTCGACTTCTTCGATCTTCTTCTTCTTGGCTTGCATGATTCCCTTGAGTGACGCGTACCGCGGGGTGTTCAGACCCTTTTGTGCGGTCAGCGTGACCGGCAAGGAAGACTCGATAACTTCGCGAGCACCCTCGACCTCTCGCTCGACGCGCACCGCGCCGTCGAGTAGTTCGACGGAGACAACGTCAGTCACGCAAGGCATGCCGAGAATACGCGCGACCATCGGGCCGACTTGGCCACTGCCGTCGTCGGCTGATTGACGGCCGAACAGAATCAAATCGCAGCTCTTCGCCTCTAGGGCGGCGGCCAGGTTTCTCGCCACCTGGTTGGCGTCGAGGGCGGAGTCGCTCTTGATCAGAATTCCAGAGTCCGCCCCCATCGCGAGCGCGAGACGCAACTCCTTCTGAGCCGCGGTATCGCCAAGAGTGACGACGGTAACCTGGGTGTCGCCTTGACGCTCTTTGATCGCGATCGCTTCTTCGATCGCGAATTCGTCGTAGGGGCTGACGATGTACTGGACGTCACTCGTGTCGATCGTCTTTCCATCTTCCCCGACGCGAATCTTGCTGGCCGTGTCCGGGACACGCTTTAGGCAGACGGCAACCTCCATGAGTGGTCCTTCCTCCTGGTCATGAAAAGGCGCCCTTTATTCTCTTTCTGCGGGTTGATTTCAAGGGTGGAGTCACCGTTTTCGGGAATGAGCCGTCGCGGGACTTCTAGCTCTAGCCTAGAGGTGTGGCTGTCTCGCGAGTCCGTCCGGAAAGTCCGCCGAGCACGGGGGCCTCTGCGCCGGGGTACCCGGGCCTTACTGCTCACAATGCAGTGTGCGGATCAGCCGGTGGTGAGCGATTCTTCAGGCTTGTTCGGTCGCCGTTTTGGCGTTGTCCGTGGCGACCTTCGTCAGGACGTCCTCGAGTTCGGCGAGGCGAAACGGCTTAGGGAGCATCCACAAGCGAGGATAGTCGAGGTCGGGGGGGTCGTTGAGGGACAACGATCCACTGGTGAGAATTACAGGAGGGGCGTCATCTAGTTCTTTCAACAGACCCAGGACGTCCCACCCCGAGTGCTTGCCGCGCAGATTCAGGTCCAGAATGATCACGTCCACTGGATTGCTTCGACAGTGGTCGACGATTTCTTGCCCGGTCTCGAAGACAGTGGGG
>JAJFFE010000069.1 GCA_021776775.1 Planctomycetota bacterium
AGCTTCCTGCTGGACGTCACGCCGGTGGCCGAGACCAAGCGGCGGGCCTTGGCCGCCTTCGCCAGTCAGTTGGGAGTGATCGACCTGGTCCAGAAGTGCGACGCGCGCGGCCGGGCGCGCACGGTGAACGTGGACCTGCCCGAGATCACGCACGCCGAGGCGTTCATGGACGTTGCCGCGGCCGATGTCGAGGCGCTCCTGGCGGACGTGCGCGCCCTGGGGCGGAGGCTCGGGTTGGCGCCGGGTGAGGGCGCATGAGCGCGCCCGGGTCGCGCGCGTGGACGGGTCCGTTGCTGGGGGCTGTGGTGCTCGGGCTGGGCCTGTTGGTGGCCGAGGGAGTTGTCAGTCTGGCGCTGGGCCGGCCGCTGCTCGGCGCCGAGCGCGTCAGTGAAGTGCAGCCGGCGCCGCGCGGCCCCAAGGACGCCGAGCGCTTCGAGGCGGCCGCGGCCAACGCCGGGATCTACGCCGCGCACCCCGACCCCGAGGTGGGTTACGTGCTGCGCGGCGAGGCCGACCTGGCCATCTTCGACGGCTTGATCAGCTCCGACGAGCTGGGCATGCGCAAGCGCGCCGGACCCGAGATCCCCGAGGGCGCGCTGCGGGTCGTGTTGCTGGGCGACTCGGTGGCCTTCGGCTACGGCGTGAACGATGACGAGTGCCTCGCCCATCAGCTCGAGACCGTGCTGGCCGCGGCGCGCGGTGAGGAAGCCGAGCCCCCCGTCATCTGCCTGACGGTGGCCGTGCCAAGCTGGAACCACCGCGCGGCCGTGCGTTTCCTGCTCGATCACGAACACGTGTTGCAACCCGACATCGTGCTGTACGTTCCGGTGCACAACGACCTGGCCGATGTCAGCAGCGTGAACGCGGTGGGCGCGCGGCGGCAGGCGCCCGATCTCTCCTCGCCGCATCCGTTGCTCGAGGTGGTCGTGAGCCGCTCGGTGGCCCTGACCGACGTCGCGCGTGCGGTGGCCGAGAAACGCGGCGAGCCGCTGGAAGAGGTGGACCTCGGCGCAGATGCCTTGACCGCTGATCTGACGGCCGAGTCGCGCCGGCGTTACGACGAAAACGCCGCCTCGCTGGTGTTGTTGTCGCAGCGTCTCGAGGCGCGCGGTGCGCGTCTGGTGCTCGTGCACACGGGCAATCACGGTTACGGCTGGATCCTGCGTGAACGGTTGGCAGAGCTGCTGCCGGATCTCCCGGTCATGTCGCTGCTGGCCTCGTCCACGAAGGCCTTCTCGCTCGGGTTCGACCCACATCCGAACGCGCGCACGCTGGGCGTCTGGGCCACCTGGTTGGCCGACGCATTGCTGGAGCGCGGCATGGTCACCAGGGGGATGGGCCGTGCCCTGCCTGCGGTGCCCGAGGAGTACACGCAGAGGCGCCGCGCGCCCGTGCACGCGCGCGAGGTCCGCCGTCGTGCCGCCGCGGAACGGGAGAAGGCCACCCGCCGCTTGCTGCCGGAGGTGGACTTGCGCACTGGCCGCGGCATCCGCCAGGTGCTAGGTGGCCTCAACCAAGACGGCACGGCGCGCATGCACACGGCCGTGATCCTGGCCGCCGCCGGCCCCGAGTTGCACGTGGTCTGCGCGCCGCTCACGAACCGACCCGACCTCGCCCCCCTGACGGTGACCGTGCGGCTCGAAGACCAGGTGTTGGGAACGCTGCAACTGGAAGGCACGGGTCTCGTGCACGGCCGCTGGCCGGTGCCGGAGTCGCGCCGCGGCGGCCCGCTCGAGGTGCACCTGGTGCCCGATGACTGGGTCCTGGTGTCCTACCAGGGCGGCTGGCAGGTTGCCTCGTTCCGCCCCGTGGCCGTGCGCTGCGTGCAGCGGTAGCCATGCTGCCGCAGATCGACACGAGCGCGGCTTCGAAGCCCGGCCTCTCCGCGATCATGCCGGCGCGATCCACATGGGACTTCAAGGGCCTGGTCCTGGCCGAGGGGCCCGAGACGCTCTTCCCGGTCTTCATGTCCGTGCTCGAGCTGGTGCGCACGGGCCAGGTGGACGTGGAGCAGCCCACGCGCGGCGCGATCCTGGTCAAGCTACGCCTGGACCGCGACGAGTCGCGCCGTCGGTCGGAGCGGACGACGAGTCTCCACGCGTGGCGTGAGGTCACTCTCGATGAGTGACCACGGTCATCACCGCGAAGGTCATACGCCAGCGTTCAAACCGGGCCCATGACGTGGGGGCGTGGTGTCGTGCGTGGCCTGCCTCACTGACTCACCGTCGTGAGGCCGTTCGTCGACGAGAAGCCCATTGGTGCACCGTCGTCAGCGAACCAGACTTGGAAGAACGTCGAGATGCCGGCGGGGATGCCGGGAGGCCAGGTGCTCGCGAGGTCGAGATTGCCTCCGGCGTCGAGCGGCAGGCCGGGCACGAAGACATCGGGCGCAGGGACGAACACACCGCCCTTGAACGGTGCTGAGAGTGCCGTCGCGCCGATGACGAGGTTCGCGAATCCGGAGGGTGGTCCATTGAGGATCCCGACGCCGATGACGTCTTCTCGGATCGGAGCGCCATAGCCGATGAGAAGCGGCTCGGTCGAGCCAGCGAGGCCGGGGCCGATCGTGTCGAACGGTGCGACAGTGCGAATGCGCGCAACGAAGCCCTCGACCCCACCGCTATAGGTCGGATCGTAGGCGCCGGGCGTCGTGGGGACTTCGTTCATGTTGCCTACGACGATCGCGTCGCCGTTGGCCGCGACCGCGACGCCATCCAGATCGCCGCAGTACGCACCGCCCGGACCGCCGTAGTAAGTCGAGTAGAGAAGCGCCTTGAGCTCGAGGTCGTAGCGCACGACGTACCCGTTACATGTCGAACCCGCGGGCTTCGTCTTCGAAATGGCGTCGGGCGTCGTCACGAGACCTGCAGTTCCGCCTTCGTCTCCGACCACGATACCCCATTGATCGGCCTCCAACGTGGAGGTGACGACTGGAAACACCGAGTACGTCGCACGCAAGAACTCGGTCAGGAACGGATCGACGATCGCGAGCCCGATTCCCGTGTCGTTGGTTTCGTAGGCGTCAGGGGACGGAGTGAACACCGTGGGATCGGAAACAGCCCCCCCGACGACGAGATTGCCACTGTCAAGGCACTGGAGGACTGCCGGAATGACCGGCGAGTAGGTCGAAGCCACGAGCGAGGAGAGATCACTCGTGAAACGCGACAAGAAACCCGGAAGTGAGCTGAAAGTCCCTTGGAGGACTCCTGGAGTGAGCGGGAAGTCCTGTGAGTCGGTACGCCCTCCGACGACAATATCGCCACCGGAAAGAACCCCGACCGAGCTTACAAACTCATTGAGCACACCGCCCAAGAGCGTGGATGCAAGCAGCTGGCTTCCATCAGGCGAAAAGCGGCTCACGAACGTATCAGCGAACCCAGCCGGCGTGGTCTGATAGGCATCGGGCGTCGTTGGAAACGGGGCCGCCTGGTTGACCCTCCCGACCACGACGATCGATCCGTCCCCTGATCGGGCGACAGCCCTCCCGAAGTCGCTGCCGGGGCCTCCCAGGTAGGTCGAGAAAACCAGGGCGTCGCCCGCCACGTTGAGCTGAAACAGGAAGGCATCGTTCTTCCCGACATAGGACTCCTCGTACGCTCCGGGAGTCGTCGGGAAGTCGGCGGCCTCCGTGTACCCCGTCACGATGGCTTCGCCGGTCGGCGTCAGCACGAGGCCATCGGGGATGTCATGGCTGAGACCGTCGTCACCGGGTTCGTTCGTGACGAGGACAGTCGATGCGAGCAGCGTGCTCCCGTCACCCGAGAATCTGGAGACGAACACATCGTTGTCACTCCAGACCTTCGCCTCGAACGGCCCTGGCGTCACGGGGAAGTCGAACGACGTCGTCGTACCGCCAGTGACGACGGTTCCATCCGCCGCGACCCGCACGTCAAGCGGAACCTCCCACAGGAGCCCGCCGAGATACGTCCCCCAGACGAGCGTGGGGTCAACGAAGATGGGCTCGTCGGCTCGAGAACCGTCGACGACCAGGCGCAGGGCGTCTTCGTCAATCACCTCGAACCGCGCCGTGAGCTCGAGTTCCTCGCCGTTCCGGGTGACGAATGCTCGCGGATTCTCCTGAACGAGTTCCCCGATGGGCGTCTGGGCGACAAGGGAACCGTCCTCGCGAGTCACCCATCGTTCGACACCCTCGGTTCGAATAATGAGGTTATCGAGCACCGCCGAGGACTCGACATGCAGGTCGTACTCAAAGACCGGACGATCCCGTCGCAGACGCACGGCAAGATCGGCTCCAGGTCGGATGCCGCTCAGGATCACACCGTCCGACGCACGTGCACGGCGCGCCTCGCCGTGGACGAAGTAGACGCGTGGCACCGGCTCTTCAGGCCCCCAAGCCTCGCAACGCGCAGCGTCAGCACCCTCGATCGAGAAGTGTACGGCGTGTCCTGAGTCTTGCTCGATGCGCACAAGCGTGAAGCCGTTTTCAGTCACACCGCAGGCAACATTGCCCGTCGCCGCCACGTGGGAGACTCCCTCACGGCA
>JAJFFE010000070.1 GCA_021776775.1 Planctomycetota bacterium
AAAATAGGCGGGACCGTCTACGGGACCGTGACGCTGCCAACCGGCACCCCCGCTGAAAACGTGCGACTGGCTCTCCTTCCTGAGAACATCATGCAGGCAGGCATGCAAGGCTACACAGGGCTCTACGCCGGGCTCGACAACGAACCCCACCGGACCGACGCGGCCGGCCGATTCGAGATCAAGGGAGTCGCACTCGACAAGCGTCTCCAGCTCACTATCAGGGTCGAAGCGGCCGCGCCCCCGCCGTTGACTCGTGTTCACTTGACGGAAGAGACCCCCCAACAAGAGATCAACATCGAACTGACCAAAGGATCCTCGATCACAGGTGTGGTCGTCGATACCGCGGGTTCGATCGTGGCCGGTGTTCAAGTCCGCATCATTCCCGACCTCGACGTCTTGATGAGTGGTGGGGCAAGCCTGTACAGCTTCGACGTGAACGCGAAGACCGACGACAAGGGCCGTTTCGCGCTCAAACACTTAGCGGCCGGTGAATATCGACTTGCCGCCGGAAGCGAAACGCTCAACTACTTCTCCCCGACTCAAGACAACGACGCGATCGTGCCTGTCGAAGTCGACGGCGTCGAAGATCAAAACGGCATCACTCTCGTGTACGACCCGGAGGGAACCCCGACTGAACTCGAAGGCTCGGCCACCGGTCGCGTCACCGACGACCTCGGTAATCCTATCTCCGAGGCATCGCTGTCGATCATGGTGTCCAGCATCAGTAGCAGCATGACGCCCACAATGCGCTCGGGCACGACGGACGCGGACGGCCACTTTGCGATCGATGGCGTCGGCGACACGATCACGCGGATTCGCGTCACCCATCCCCAACACAGTACGACAACAGTGAAAGACGTCGCCGGCACTGAAGGTCTCGAGATCGAGATGGCTCGAAACGCCAGCATCCGAGGGCGTGTCATCACAGCCGACGGCAACTCCCCCGCCTCCTACCGGATCACCCATCAGCCTGCGCCTCGCGAGGGAAGTGGCGACTACATGGAGTACATCGAAAGCATCGGCGACCGCTTCAGCGGCACCGACGCGTGGATCGAGGGCAACCCAGACGGAACGTTCTTGCTAGAGAACGTCCCCGTCGGTTGGATTCAGCTCGTCGCGAGATCCCCGGGGTACGCAAGCACGAAGGGCGAGGTCTTGCAGATCACGGCGGGCCAAGAACTCACAGGAGTAGAGATCGTGCTCACGCTGGGCGGCACTCTCGTGGGCAAGGTGGTGAGTCCCTCGGGTGCCCCCATCGAGTCGGCGACCGTGTCGCTGCGTGAAATCACCGGAAACGATTTCGACGAAATGATCGAAAAGTTCATGCCGATGGCGTTGAGATCGAAGAACACAGTGGCGACCAACGAGTACGGCGAGTACGCGTTCACTCACCTCGCCTACGGTGAGTACGAAGTCGTTGCGTCTCATGCCGATCTCGCCCCGTCTGACCCGGCGCAGGTCATGATCGACACAGACGGTGAGCAGCGCGTCCGTACCCTTCAGCTCTCGGCTGGTGGATCCATCCTCGGGAAACTGGTCGACAAAGACGGCAAACCGCGCGCTGGCCTCATGGTTCAGCTGATGAGTTCCGAGCACGGGATGCAAATGTCGAACGCCGACTCCGAGGGACAGTTCGCGTTCGCGAGCCTGAAGCCAGGTGACTACTCGGTGATCATCAGCGACCTCGCGGCGATGGCCCGCGGTGAGATGAAAATGAAGACTCGTCACGTGAAGATCGAGGGCTCGGAGGAGGCAACGCTAGAGATCGCGTACGGGCTGGGACTGAAAGTGTCCGGAAAAATCATCGGGCTCGAAACGATCTCACCGATGCAGTCGATTCAGGTATTACTGCCCGACGCTCCGTCATCGGCGGACGTCGACCCCACGGATCCGGCGCAACAACTCGACTTCATGAAGTACCTGGCGGGCATGGCGATCGTCAAGCAAGACGGCACCTTCGAGATCGACGACCTCGAGCCTGGCGAGTACAGACTAGAGTTGCCGAAACTCCCGACCAACCCGATGGACTTGGAGGCGTACAAGACAATGGATCGCACGCCGCACTACAGCAAGCCGCTGAAACTGCGCAAGAGCGACGTGGAGATCGACATTCACGTTCACTAGCGATCTTCTATCGCCTCAGACGACGATGACCTCTCGGCCCTGTGCGGTAATCCCGCCAGGGCCGAGCGCTTCGACCTTGAACGCGATTCCGTTGTCGTACAAGTCGTCGCAAAGTGCAGGGAGATCTTCGAAAAGCTGCTCCCGGATCTTGTCGGCAATCTGAGTCGCTCGCCCGGCGTCCGGATCCTGCGCCATTTCCACTCGGACCGTTACGGCGGTCGGGTTGCCGTCCTGCTCGGTAATCTCCAAGTCGAACTGGGGAATCCCGGTCGCATACTCCATGGACTCACGCGACAGTCCCCCACCGTAGAACCCTCCGCAGAACTCGTCCACGTAGCTGCTATCGCGGTGGATCTCATCGATTTCGTCGACGACGTCCACGACATCGGTCGCGGTGAGGACGGTCCGAAACGCCTCCCCCTCGTCGACGATCACGCACAGATTCTTGCGTCCGCGGTACCGGTAGCACATATCCCCGACGTCCTCGTTGAAACCAGTTCGGCTCACGACGTCGTTCGTCCAGTATCGAATTCGTGGCTGAACCTCGATGTGCGGGTGAAGACTGGTTAACACAAGAACTCCGTCGCCTGTATCTCCGTCAGGCAGCGGTCCGCTGCGATCTGGCGCCCACAACTCTGGCACGACCTGCGTGGGTACCTGAAATCCCACCTGTTCGTTCACTTCGCGCATGTTCGCCAAGTTGAACTCTGACAAGCCATAGAAGGTCTTTACGTCGGCGCCCCACGTCTCAGACAAGCGGCGACGCCACCCCTTCGGAGTGTGATATCCATACGATGTCATTCGCTTGATCGTTGTCGCAGGTAGATCCTTTCCTTGGCTGAGCAGGAAAGCCGTGAACAACTTGAGATCGAGAAACTCCATCTCGAGGGAGGCCGCCGGGAGTTGCCGACCGCCGACGTTCAACCCCTCTTCGATGAACCGTTCTACGATCTTGGCGTGGAGCGTTTTCTGAAAAGGCAGTCGAACGAGGGGCTGTCCGTGCGGCGCGTCGAAGTACGCTCCATGTGCCATGTCGCAGGCGAAGATCTTGAAGTTCTTGATGCGATCGATGGGAAACATCTCGCCGGGTCCGAGCCCGTGGTTCTGTTCCCACATGCGCTCGTACTCGTCCACGGTTCGGACCACGAGACTGGGTTGAGCCGTGGTTCCACCGGTCACCAAGATCTGGTCCGGGAATCGATCCAGTACCAAGAACTCGTGCAAGTGCTCACCCATGACCGACGAGTCTATCAGCGGGAATTGCTGCAACTCGTACGGAGCTTTCAGAGCACCAGACGCCGCCAACTTCTGATAGTACGGAACGCGCTCGACTGCATACTCCAAGGTTGACGCCAGCAGCTGCTCGCGGGCGCCTTCACAATCCCATTCGTCGAATTCCACGACGTTTCCTCCTCGCATCATACCGCGATTCCCGAAGTTGAGACTCCCGACCCGAACCCCGACGACTGTCGATCGTCGTAGTTGTCTTCGACCGTCTCCAACGGTAAATTGAGCCTCCCAACCACAGATCGCAACTAGATTTGCCTGTGATCGACTTCACGTCGATCGAGGCTGACGATCCGTAGCTTGGTTTCACCCACGCCTTGGGCTGCGGCCCGACCAACCGAGAGGCCTCTCAATGAGAATCGCGTTCACTCTGGTTCTACTCTTCACGACCTGGGCACCTTGCGCGCTGGCGCAGGGTCCGGACGTGATCGTCGGATCTCTGAATGGCATTAACAGCTACGGTAACGTGGGGGATATCTACGCCTACGCGGTCGGAACCACGAGTTGCAACATCGGTGACGAAACACTCAGCTGGATCGCGTCCACCAACGAACATCCGGTCATAGGGCAAAGCCTCTACCGGCTGATGGACGGACGGCTTGAGCATATCGGCCAAAGCTGGCTGAAGCACGGATTCACTGCGCTTACCGGAAGCTTGTGCGACCCGTGCAGCGGCCCCGGCGGTAGTATCCTCAGCCCAGGTTGCTCCGATCCGTACGGTGCCGGACTCAACGGTTCGCAGGGTGGCCTCGGCATGAAGTCGGAAGTGAACGCGACCACTGGGTACTTCCCGTACCCGCCGTCAAACCCGCCATGGTCCGGTTCTGTTGCTCGACGCGTACAAGTTCACGCCGACGATCTCGATCCCGCGCTGAACCCCGGCGCTCTCTACTACGCCGAGGGCCACTACATTGCGGCGGACGACGCGGCGTCCGGGCACGGACCGAATAACGTCTCGTACCGTCCTGTCAACATCGCCGACGATTCCAACTACACGGCGAGCTTCCCCGGCCCGACCGTGCGCGAGCTACCGGCGATCTTCGCCTGGGCCGACGTCGACCCCGAAGTCACGCTCGAAGAAGTCAACGTACCCGGAGACGGCCGCTACATCGTCGCGTACAAAGTCACGGAAAACCCCGGCGGTGGGTCGTGGCGATACGAGTACGCCGTGCACAACATCAACTCGCACCTCTCCGCTCAAGCGTTCAACATTCCGATTCCGGATGCCGTTTCGCTCGCGGGCGTCGGCTTCCACGACGTCGACTACCACAGCGGCGAGCCGTACTCTTTAACCGACTGGGATTTCGATCACAGTGGTGGCGTGGCGAGTTGGGCCACCGAAACGTTCGCCACGAATGCAGACGCCAACGCGCTGCGCTGGGGAACGCTCTACAACTTCTGGTTCGACGCCAACACAGAGCCTGAGCCGGCCGTCGCCACCATCTCGATGTTCCGAAACACCGGCCCGGCGTCGGCGTCGGTCGCGATCCTCGCCCCAGCCGGCGCCACCGGACTCGCGTTCCCGACCGATCTGACCTGCAACGAACTCAACCACGACGTCACGCTCAACTGGACCAACCAGGACAGCTACGACGAGGTCCGCGTTCTCCGCGACGGAGCACTCCTCGCGACGCTCCCGACCGGCAGCGAAACGTACGTCGACGAAGACCTGCTCGTCGGTGGTCCCTACTTCTACCAAGTTCGCGGAGTGATTGGGCCGGACGTCAGCTCTCCCGCGATCTGCTCGACCTCTGTCATTGGCCTCCCTTCCCCCGAGAACATGGCGTGCTCAGAAACCGGTGGCGACGTCATGCTGACGTGGACCAACCCGTTCACTTACACCGAGCTCACTCTCTCGCGTGACGGTCTCGTCTTGGCGACCATGCCGGGTACGACGACGAGCTACGCAGACCTCGGTTTGGATAACGGGTTCTACGACTACGCAATTACGGGAACCGACGGCGTCAACACGAGCGCGCCCTCCGAGTGCACGTTGCTCGTCATCGGCGGACCGACCAGCGGTAGCGTGCTACTTTATGCACCTACCGCCGGTAGTGGCGGCGACGGACTGGAAGCTTCCTTGATCGCCAACGGCATTAACGTTGTCACGGTGACCAGCATGTCGGGCATCACGCCCGCTGCGTTCGACGCTTCCTTCATCGCGCTCGGCATCTTCCCGAACAACCACGTCCTGACGACGAGCGAAGGCTCCGACTTCGCCGACTATGTCGAGGCCGGTGGCAAGGTGTTCTTCGAAGGTGGTGATACGTTCGCCTACGACGGTCCCACCGATCTCCACTCTGTGGACGGAATCAGCGGGCTCTCCGACGGAAGCGCCGACCTATTCTCGATCGACGGTGAAGACTCTGGTGCCGGAATGGAGTTCACCTCCTACACCGACCTCGATTACACCGGCGAGAACAACTGGATCGATCACCTCGCGGCGAACCTGCCGAATGCGGGAATCATCTGGGGCAACGCCAGCAACGCGGACAACATCGGTGTCTACAAGTCGGCGGGCGTCAACGGACCGGTTATCGGTTGCTCGTACCAGTTCGAAGGTCTCGGCTCGCAGACCGACCGCGACGAAGTGATGGCGATTTACCTCGCCGCATTCGAAGTGGGTGTGACCTCTGATCCGGAATTCATTCGAGGAGAGATCAACGGCGACGGCTCGATCGACATCGGCGATCCGACCTACCTGTTGAATTCGCTCTTCGTGACCGGTGCCCCGGCCCCCGCGTGTGCCGATTCGGCGGACGTGAACGACGACGGCGGAGTCGACATCGGCGACGCGGTCTACGCGCTGTCCCACCAGTTCACCTCAGGCCCGGTTCCACCGAGCCCGTTCCCGAACTGTGGCGTCGACAGCACGGCTGACGCGCTGGAGTGCGACGACGCGGCGGCCTGCCCGTAGGTAGACGTACTTCGTTACCAGTGCGACCGG
>JAJFFE010000008.1 GCA_021776775.1 Planctomycetota bacterium
CGAGGAGGCCCCGTCACTTCGTTCCGTGGACATCGCCACTCCTTCCGCAGGCTTCCCTGCATCTTGGGAGTGTCCGACTTCCTCCACCTATTCCTGCTTACTCACCCGGCAACATTACGGTCAGCACGACAGGCAATAGTGGATATCCTCGGCCACAAACCCGGACTGTAAGTACCAGGTCCGTGTCACACCATGGATCGTGAAATCGTCATATGCGGCCCCGCTCTCGGGGTCAACCGCCCGCCAACGATGAACAGTGCAGTATCCCTTCAAGCCCCCAGACTCGGCAGCCGGGTTCGTGTAGTCCACCGGGATCCGCTTCGTCATCACAGCCCAGTAGATAGGTTCCCATGCGTACGCCCCCACAACCCCGGCGGTCACCAGAAGGAGAGCGAGGATGATTAGTAGGGGGCGACGGCGGGTCACGATGTTGAGCGATCCAGGCGAATCACTTCTGGAAGTTCCGACAGTGTCGAGACAGTGGGAATCTCATCCCGGCCCGGGGAAAGCTGGTTGTTTCGGTTGAGCCAGACGCTGCGTATTCCGCACTCGGCCGGGGCTAGAGCGTCGGATTCGAGCGTATCGCCAACGAAGACGACTTCTTCCGGTCTCTTCCGAAGCTCAGCCAACATTCTATTGTAGAACTTCGGGTCAGGTTTGTAGACGCCCAGAGACTCGGATGTGAACCATCCGTCGACCGCCAACCCGCTTCGTCGTAGGTTCTCCAGGAGCGGTCGTGAATCCGTATTCGAAGCGATAACGAGGTCGAATCGCGCTCTCAGTTCGGCAAAGCAGGGGATCACATCCCAGAACAACTCACGGACACCAAGCGTATCCAGCAGGAACTGAACGTCTGCGCCGGGGTCGCCAGCAATGCCGTGCATCTCAAGGACCCGACTGAGCCCTTCGACGAAGATCTCCGCCTCAGTCTTGAACGACGTCAGTGCCGCAACAATCTCCTTGTGAACCGCCTTCCAACTGGCATACACGACACTGGGATCGAGCTCTGAGCCGTTGTTGCGCAGGATTCTCCGCGTAGCCTGAATCGAACCTTCGGCCGTGTCGAAAAGCGTCCCGTATGCGTCGAAAGCAATCGTTGTGACTGTCATGACAAGACCAGCGTATCCACCGCGCGGGTGTGAGCAAGGAAAGGACGACCTCGTCGGTCGGCTGCAGCGCCTAGTCCTAGTTGATCGCAGCAGGTTGGTGTGCCGAGCAGTCTCGGGCAGGTTCCGAGTAGCTGCCTTATGTTGAACGCGCTTGAGTGACGCAGCACCCGAGAGGGCGTTGTCTGTTGAAGGAATCCCAATTGTTTGGTGATCCGACGACGGTTGGATAACGTTATCTGTCACAACAGCGCGTCAGAGATCGTTCGCGTGAGAAAAAATGCGACTCCATAATTCTAGTCGATGGGCAGTGCACGAGCAGTCGACAACGATGAATTGTCGGCATCGACAACACGGGCGATATTCATCAATACGGCGAGTCCGACTTACGTACAAACGCGTACTGAATCATCGCATCGACCTCGTTTGCCGATACAGTACTCTCGTTGCGACCCAGGGCTGGGATCACAACGGAAGAGGAGTTGGCGAGCGGAAGGGCGCGCCCGCTAGCGAGGGCGCCGACTCGGCGACAGTGCTCCGGTCCCTGACTCGACTAGGTCGAGGGATCTCAGAGACGTGCGAGCTTCCAACTCGTGAGTATGTTTTGCTCATTGAAGGAAAGCGTGTAGCGCAGATCACGACGAGTCCACTGGGCTATGGTTAGACCAGCGGCCGACGAGAGTGAATCGGGAGGTCCCCACGCGGAGATCACTACGTTCAGATTAGTTTTTGATTGCACGAGGGAGTCCA
This sequence comes from Planctomycetota bacterium, assembly GCA_021776775.1. GTDB lineage: Bacteria > Planctomycetota > UBA8108 > UBA1146 > JAJFFE01 > JAJFFE01. Next base: position 1,857 of record JAJFFE010000008.1, read on the forward strand.
GAGATTCGGCGATCTTTGACTCGTGCTTGGCGATGCGGTCGGTACGTCTTTGACCTCCGAGGCAGCCCGGAGTCAGGCACATGAGAAGCAGAAAAAGGATCGGTAATCTCATCGGAACTCCCTCCGCGTTTTCAAAGCAACACGTGCTGTGACGCAGTAGCGGGACAGTACCTCAGGAACAAGACGCGATGAAGACTATAGTCTCAGAAGTCGGACTAGAAGGTCGAGCTAGGAACGGATGGGCGCGTGCATCGCGCGGTCCCACGAGCTTGTGCCGAGGCGATTTGATACTTCAATTGAGTCTGCCTGACGACGCTACAGCCGGCGTTCAACGGCCCGGACAAACGTCGACGGGCTAACCTCGAGGGCGTCGGCGAGGAGGAACAGCGTGTGAAGCGTGGGGGACTTTAGGCCGCGCTCGAGCTGGCTCACATATGTTCGGTGGATACCGCAGTTCTCGGCGAGCGCTTCCTGGGAAAGACCCGCATCTCGGCGTCGCTTGGCGAGTTCTTCGCCGATCGCAATTTCGAGATCTTTCCCTGCCACGTCGCGCCTCCTTGGTGGGAGGCATCGTGGTCTCTGACGACTAAAGCTCTACAGACTATAGTATTAGGTCGCTTTGTTCGTGGAGACGTGCGGCCGAGTTGAGCTTCCCAACTTCCCTATCAGTTCACCGCACGTTCACCAGGATTCGCCCCTTCGGCGAGGCAGTCTCCTTATTGATTACGGCAAGTGGCGCGAATCGGTGTCGACCCGCCGATTGACATAAATCAATTCTTTGTAGGGCTTTAGCTTGTACCGGAACGAAGGGGGGAGCCGCGGGGCTGGCCGGGGTTCCGCCCGCAACGATAGCCGGACGGCGCGACTCACTACTTTGTCGGTGGTCTTGCTCCGAGCGTTGGACCAACCGCGTCACGAGGTCAGCGCGCAATCGTCGCGAAGTTCCGAGGAAGCAGTGCTCGCTCGAACCGAGTTCTGTCGACTTCAGGACTTCAGGAACATCATGGCGCCAGTGGCGACACTCGCCATCAACTGGTGACTGCATGACAATGCTCCCCGTGTCGTCCGACCAGACGCAGACCTCAGTCGGTCCACCAAGCCAGCGGAAGTTCCTGGTGTGAATCGAGCATCGCAGGCGTCCTGCCGGGCGCCATTTGACGGGCTGATTCGCGTGGCGCTCCCTTGGCAGTGGAATCAGCAGAGCGTGCGAACCGTTCGCGTTTGGCTCGCACAGCTCGAAGCCCCAGATCCAGTAAGTCGAACGTACTCGCTCCCCCGCGCCGACAGCGATCAAGATCGCCGCAATCAGGAGTAGCCATGCGAAACGAGGTTTCAATCTGACCCCCTCGGGCGACTCGGCCCAAAGTCATTGTCGGTTCGTCAGTAGATCATCGCTCGGCTACTCAATCAGCTCCAGCCGCCGCTGTGCCTCCCGCTTCCCGATACCGCGGATCGCCACGATCCGGGCGAGGTGCTTTGGCCCGGGCTTGGTCTTCCCGTTCTCCCAGTTGTTCATGGTGAGCGTCGAGACTCCGAGGAGGCTGCCGTAGTCGGCCTGGGACAGTCCGGTCTTCCGCCGCTGCGCCTTGAGCGAGCGCACCGAGAACCGCGAGCCTGCTGGTGGTCCGTCCGCTGCGGGAACCTTCTCCAGACGGCGTTTCTCGCGCTTCTCCAGGAACGCAACCTGGCGGCGAAGCTGCTGCACGGTGCGCTTGAGTTCGGCGACGTCGTGTCGGTACTGCGCCGACTGCTTCTTGAGGAGCGTGGTCTCGGCCCGGGCCTCCTTCTTCGCCAATCGTTGGATCTCGTTTCGGAGTACGGTCGCCAACTTTGCCATGATTCCTCACTCTTCCGGATGTGCTCGATTCGATCACGAAAGCGCGATCGCGAATTGTGGAGGATAACGGATTTCGGTCGAAGGGCCCGAGGGGTTCTACGAAGTGTCTCAGCCGCGGATAGCTCGCGGGGCCCATTGGCCAGGTTCTCGCGGCTAGCTCCGAACTCTTCCGCACGCAAGTGGGTAGGTTGGCCTTCGATGACGGGCGAGGGTCGCATAATCGCGGAAATGCGGGCCTCCTTCGTTAATGTCGAGTTACTTCGCATTTTCACGCGCGTGCTCCCCACACGTTCGACCTGGCGTTCAATAAATCCCACTTAATGTCTCGGTGCTCTCCGCAGTTCATGGCTTCATGGGCTCGGAGGTACGGCGATGAAACTCAACGAGGCAACCCAACTCCATCAACAACAGCTTCAGGCGAATGGTCGATCCCTGCACACCAGACGGCAGTATGCCCGGCACGTTGGGCTCCTTGCCCAATGGCTCGTCGAGGTTGGCCACTGTGCGGACGTGACCGCGTTGCGGCCTGGAGAGAGCGCGCGACCGTTACGCGAAGCTCACGAAGGTGACCCCGGACCCACAAGGGCAAACCGGGCCGGACCACGTCGACGATGTCTTCGATCGGTTGGTCGCTCTCGTCCAGGCCGTCCGCTTCGACCATCCCGACCCCGCCCGCCGCAAGAAGCTCCAGCGGATCGTCGAACGGCTTCGTCGAGCTCAGTCCGACCTGCCCGCACTCCTCTCATGACATGCCCCATCCCCGCGGAGATTCACCGGTTAAGGGGTCCGGTCATCTGAAGTTCGAACTCCTGGCGAAGTGGTTAACACGATAGAGCACATTCGTGGCCGTGCGGTTCTGGCCCGTCCGACTGATCTGATAGAATGCCGCGAGCGAATCAGGGAGGCTGGTTAGCGTTTCGATCGGCAGTCATGGCGAACAAGACGGTGAACCTCAGTCAGCATAGGTGTATCAATGCTATTTGATCGATCACGGAGTGCCTTACTAATTGGGGCGGTCTCTCTGAGTTTGTTTTTCTCCGCGTCAGTCGACGGACAGTGGACGTTTATTCGCGGCGACGCGAACGGTGACGGGATCGTTAACATCGCTGATCCCATCACCTCCTTGGATTTTCTGTTTGCTTCCGGATTGGTGAACTGCGACGACGCGCTGGATGTGAATGACGACGGGGCCGTCGATATCGCGGATCCGATTTCGACGCTGACTTATCTCTTTATTGTTGGCGGAGCGTCGCCCGCATTTCCGTTTCCGGACTGTGGGCTCGATCCAACACGCGACGGCCTCGATTGTCTTGGACCAATCTTGTCCTGCCCTGCCGCCGATCTCTCGCCGATCATCACGTCCACACCAGTCTCAACCGCGACTGAGGGGCAGCCGTATACGTACGTCGTTGTCGCGACCGACCCTAACCCTGGGGACACGATTGTCTTTTCGCTTCAAGCTAGTCCCAGCGGTGCGACGATCAACGAATCTACAGGTGAGATCGTTTGGACTCCGAGCGAGCTGCAGGCAAGTGAGACCCACGCGTTCACGGTTCGAGCGACAGATAGCACGTCGTTGTTCGATGATCAGAGTTTCGATGTCTTCGTTGTGGACGCAGATCAACCCGTGATCACGTCAACTCCAGTCGGAGACGCGACAGAGGCGCGGCTCTACGTCTACGACGTCGAGGCTAGTGACACGACTCCTGGAGATTCCCTTGTGTTCTCCCTGGAGGTGGGGCCGCTTGGTGGAACGATCGACGCTTCGACAGGACTCATTCTGTGGACCCCATCTGCAAGCCAGGCCGGCCAGACTCACCAGTTCACGGTCCGGGTGACCGATCTCTCCGGGCTGTTTGACGAGCAGAGCTTCCCGGTCTTTGTCCTCGATGTCGATCAACCGCCAGTCTTCACCTCGACTCCGCCGGCGTTCGCCTACGCCGGAGTTCCGTTTGCGTACGCGCTGACCGCCACGGATCCTGATACCGCCGGACCAATGACATTCGATTTGACCGGTCCCGCGGGAGTGACGCTCGTGAGCGGTGTGATCATCTGGACACCGACCACCGGACAATTGGGCGCCAATTCGTTCTTGGTGACCGCGTCTACTCCGTCCGGGCGGTCAGCCGACCAAACCTTCTCGATCGAAGTTCTCGATCCAGCGACGCTGCCGCCCGATCCAACGTTGATTGCGCCTCCGCACGATCCGACCGAGAACACGCTTCTACCTCGATCGGTGAGTTTCCTCTACACCGCGAGCCCGCCTGTGCAAGCCGGCATGTCGCCCGAGACCATCGTCGCCGAGCGGGTCACTATTCTCCGGGGCACCGTTCGGAACCAGGCCGGTGATCCCCTTCCAGGTGCAAGCGTCACAATACTCAACCGACCAGAGTACGGGAGCACCGTGACTCGTCTCGATGGACAGTACGATCTGGTCGCGAAGGGTGGGGGTCTGTTAACGGTTTGCTTCCGCATGATTGGGCACGTCGAGGTTCAGCGCCGAGTGCGCACGCAGTGGCTCCAGTATCGGCCGTTGGAAGAGGTCGTTCTCGTCCCCCACGACGTAGCGTCGACGACAATCACTACGGACGGTACCAGCGCTGCGATGGCCGCAGCGCAAGGCTCGCCGAGTGTGGACACCGATGGGACGCGGGTCGGAACGCTCTTGTTGCCCATCGGAGTTGTGGCGGGCTTGCGGCTCCCAGGCGGAGATTTGGTTCCTCAGGCATCATTGGATGTCCGCATTACCGAACTCACCGTCGGCGAAAACGGCGAGGCTGCGATGCCCGCGGATTTGCCTGCGACGAGTGCGTACACCTATTGCGTCGAGTTGTCAGCCGACCAAGCGACAGGTGGCGCACGGGTTGAGTTTGATCAGCCTGTCCCATACTACGTTGAGAACTTTCTCGGCTTTGAAGCGGGGACGGCTGTTCCGCACGGTTACTACGATCGAGACGAAGGGCGGTGGATTCCCGCGGTGAGTGGTATCGTGCTCGACGTCGTATCAACGGCGGGCGGATCGGCGACACTGGATATCAGTGGCGACGGTCTTCCGGATGATCTCGCGGAGCTGGAGGCCCTTGGAATAACGACGGCGGAGCGAGATCTGCTCGCAACTCTCTACACAGACGGTGACAGTCTCTGGCGAGTGCCTCTCAATCACTTCAGCCCGCACGATTTCAACTATGGACCATCTCTCCCGCCGGATTCCGAGCAGCCGGTAGACCTTCCTCCGAAAGATCGTGAGTCTCTGCCAGGCAGCGCAGTAGGAGTTGGCGTGCCTCTTGAACTGTCGGCTGGTGATCGGCGGTTTGTCGTCGCGCGAAGGAACGACGTTGAGGTCTACAGTGAGGCAGACGTTGCGCTGGCGTTGCCCTCCGAGTTCGTTGGCCAGGTTGTACCGCTTCCTTTTATCCAGGGAACAAGCACTCCCGTCACTCCTACCTCCTTTCTCAGCAGCTACGACCAGATTCTCGTAGACACGCCAGACGGTATCTGTGTGATCAGCACGTCAAGTGGCTCAGCTCTGACTGCCTCGTTCTCGCTCGCGACCTTGGAGAGGCTTGAACCGGGCCCCTACGATCCTTGGTCCTGCAGTGTTGGAGTCAACACGCTCTACCATGTGTTCGACACAAAGGACCCTGAGTTCTACGTCACCGCACAACCGTCCGGTGGGGTGTTTGCGCTGAGGCCTGAGCTGGAATTCGCCCGCTGGGAAATGCATTCGAACTTCCAGCAAGGAGACGCGGGATGCTCGATTACTCTGACGACAGGTTTTGTCCAAGAGATACTCAGCTACCGAAATCGTTGGGAGTACAGACAGTGTCAAGGTGGTGCCGCGACGACGGACTGCAAAGAGAGGATCGTCGAACCGCTGAATCATTTGTTTGACTATGATCCAAGTGGCGTCTTCCCTTGGTATCCCGTTGGACCCAAGGCTCGGGTAACCTTCACGGGACTGTACATAGACGACCTTGACGCGAACGACAAGCCAGCAGTCAAGGACCCGACCATTGGAGCTCTTCCGACGGTTAGTCTCGTGCACGACTCCCTTTGGGCAGTGCGCGTGCTAACTGAGAATGAGTCTGGCGAATACTGCGAGGCGGCTTATCAGGGCCATGCCTGTAGCTATGTAGTTCTCTTGAAACCCGAGTTCTCGGACACCGACTGCACGTCGGACGGTTTCCAAGACTACCAAGAGTGGCTCGACGATCCGACCGGTCACCACTACGAACCGCTTAACCAGTTCTTCCACATCTACTACGAGGATCTCCAGGGCGATCCGCAGTTTTTCGAGTGTGAAGGCGTCCTTGTTCCTCAGGGACCTTCAGCTACGGAGGAAGTCAACCAGACCCCGCACCAAGGCTGTTGACACGGAGGAGATATGCGTACCAATGGTCTTGTCGCATTCACTCTGATCATTGCCGCGATCCTCATTGTGATTGTGTCGACATCGCGACCTAACGTAGACGAATCTGAACCACAGGAAGAAGAGATCGCGCCACGATACGAGGTCGCGGTCGAAGTGGTGGCCCCTGGGTTTTCTATACAGGCTGATCAGTTCCAGTTTGTCGTCGATTCCGTGCCGATCGAGGCCGAGAAGGGGGGTGACGGCTCAGCCAAGTTAGGGCGCAGATACACGGGGTCAATTGAGCTTGAGGCGGCGCACCCTGTTCTTGGATCGACTAGAAAACGAGCATTGATAACATCCGACACGACTGTGCGGCTTGTTTACAAGCCGAGTAGTAGTATCACGGTCGATCTGGACGCTGGTCCAGGTGACCGTGTGCGTTGGATACGGGTGTCCTCAACCGAAAACGAGGCTCGATATCTCTCGGAGCGATCGCACGGGGGACGTCGATTTGACGAGGCGGTAGACCCCGTCTTCAACGAATTGTGGCCGGGTAGCTATCTTGTCGAAGTGAGGACGAAACGAGCAGTAGGAAGGGCCGAAATCGAAGTCGAGAAGAACGGAGACGCGGTCCGCACACCCGTCACGCTGGTCGATCAGCTGCCCGGCACTCTGCGGGACAAAATCGAAGGGGTGGTAACCCTTGACGGAGAAGTGGCCGAGAACCAGGAGGCTGATTGGACGTGCTACTACTCGGATGGTCTTGTTGGCACGAGCAGCTTCACGACCGATTCCAACGGGCGCTACCGATTGGAAGTCGAATCCCTTAGCGTTGGCTCGAAGCTCATCTTCGCGTGTGCCGGGTATCCGGAGATTGAACATAGGGTATCAGAAGGAGGCGATCTGCAACTCGGCCTACCGTTTGCGAAGGACCGAGGCGCTCCACTTTTGACCGTCACCGACTCCGAGGGGAATCCCGTCGTAGGGTTGGAAGTACTGTTGGAGCCGAAGCAGCGCAGCCGCCGAAAGAGAACAACGAACTCTGCAGGCCAGGTTGCGCTTGATGGGCCCGCCGAGTCGCCCCGAAGCGTTGGGTTTTGGCAGTTCAGATACGCGGAGGACGTGGGCTTCTTAGAGGAGTTGCGGCCTCTTCAGATCTCAGAGGGGCAAGAGGCAAAGGCGGTCATCGGAGACGGCGTGTGTATCAGGATAGAAGGGGCCGAGAGCAAGTACTTTGGTGCGTATTGCAGGGCTGAGACACAGAGTAGGTTCCGCGCCTTGGGTCGTGTCGGGAGGTCGTTTGTCGTTGCGGGACTGCCTGGGAGATCAGCGGAAATCGTGGTAGGCAGGCTCGGGATGCCCTCAGAAGTTGGGTACGTTCGAGTTTCGACCTCTGGGGTCACGTCGATCATGGTGACGAAGGCGAGCGAAGCGAGAGACCTTGAGGTTCTCGACGAGCGCGGCCGCAACATCGCCGGGTTTGAGATTGAAGATGTCGACTTTCAGAGCGCTGAAGCGAGAGATCAGTCGCTTTCGCTGTCAACTCTGGTTCGATACAGCTACCTCACGACGAACCGCGATCAACCGGGGTTGGTGGTGCACGACTCAAAGACCCTTCCTGAACGTGAGCTTTGGTTTACGTCACCCCAAGCAGGGTGGGCTCGGGTCAACAGCAGGCAACTCTACCAGGATGGAGTCGTCCGACTTCGATTCTCAGGGTGTGCGCGCGGACAAGTGGAGAGCTCAAGCGTCATACGCTCGCTTACCGCCTTCGACCGAACGGGGCGGAGGCGGCGAGTTGCCTTTGACCCTGATACGGGTGCGTATTGTGTGTATGTTGCCGACCTCGACGAAGCCACCATACGCATCGTCGGGAGCAGAGGGGCTACGGACGCTTCAGTGGAGCCTGGAGTCCAGAACTTGAAGTACTAAGTGCGGGCGGGCGAAGGCTGAAGTTGTACCGGCTCCATGCGCTAGACCAGCGATCTTTGACCGTGTGCTCTAGTCCAGCGATCTTTGACTCCAGGAGATGTTCGAATTTCGGCATCGGTTTTCGTTTGTCTGGCAATCGACCGAGATCGTTTTTCTTCATTCGATCGCATCGAGTCAGCCATGACAATGTACTCGGTATTGTTGGCGGATGGCGTGCTGATTAGAAGAGATCGACGTTCTTCATGATTTCGGTCCGCGTGGTCATGCTGCGCGTTTGAGTGAAACGACGGGGAGTTGTTTGCGGCCGTGTAGGAAGTCGACGTGGAGGTGAGCTACACGGTTGCGGTTGATCTCGATGTGTTGCGCGTCTGCTGGCCGTCCATGATAGACCTCGTCGGGAGTTCTGGCCTTTAGGGTCGTGTGAGGTCGATGGTCGTTGTACCAATCGGTGAAGGAGAGAAGTGCCTTTCGAAACGAGCGTCTGTCGATTTGCACGACGATCTGTCGAGTGCATTCATTCTTGAGGGTGAGGATGAAGCGTTCTACCACGGCGATGCTTCCGATTTCTCCCAGCTCTCCGAACCGGTGGTCGATTCCTTTTCGTTCGCACCATGCTTTGAAACCGGCGCTGATGAACTGGCCGCCCTTGTCCGTGAGAATACAGTCCGGCGCTCTTTCGACCTGTGACATGGTTCGTCCCAAGAATGAGCGAATCGCGATGGAGGTGGGGCAGCGCATGAAGACGCCAGTGCCCTGTGATCGTCGGGAGTAACTGTCGACAGCGACAGCAACCCACCAGCAGAACGGCCAGCATGGTGGAGTTGCGAAGGGTGCCCACGTCGTCCAGAACCCGCCCGCCTGAGTCGGTACGACGGTGAGATCGACGTGCCAGAGTTCGTTGGGAGCGGCAGTCGTGATCTCCGGTTTCGATCTTGTCTTGGCCGGCGGCTTTGGTCGGGAGACCGCAGGTTCCTTGAGTATCCGGCCAACGGAGCTACAGGCGATCGAGAGACCGGCGCGACCGAGCGTCTCAGCGATCTTGAGCTTTCCCATACGGGGGCAGAGGGTTTTGAGCCGCTGCACGATGTGTCGCACGAAATCGGGTAGCTTGTTGACGGGCTCAGGAGTCTGAGCGAACTCGCGAGTACCTCGCTCGTCGACTCGCTCAGTCCACGTGGAGATGCTCGTGCAACTGACGAGGAATATTCGCGCTGTTTCCTTTTTGGACCAGCCGCGAACTGTTCGGAGTTCGAGGATCTGGAGTCGCTCGGCGGGTGTGTAGTGCGGTCGATGGCGAGCGGGCAGTCGCTGCATACGGCCGTCTTTGATTCGAAGTTCTTCGCGCAGACGTTCGATCTCGGTCTCGAGATCTTGGATTTCGCCTCGGTGGCGCTTCTTGCGCTTCTTCTTCGGAGTCGGCTCGGTGTCTTCTTCGTCGGGATCCGCGACCTCGTACTCGGCCTCCGTGAACAGTTCAGACTGGAACGGCGCGTCCGGAGGAAGAACCTGCTTCTCGGAACGACGCCCATACAGCAGGAACTGCAGCTTGTCGATCTTAGCCGTCAGAGCTGCAATCTTGATTGCTTGCTCGGTGACGATCTCTTCGTGCTCGACCTTGGTAATGACTTCCGGGTTGCTCATAGGCATCGGAATAGTCGGTGCGCATCACGTCGTCAATAGATTCGTTTCAACGTTGTGATTTTTGGGTTCGATCGGTCGTCGACGATGCCAGCGACGATGGACGGCGTTACGGAAATCGATTCCCTCGAGAAGCATCGACAGCTCTGCCGACGTGACCTCCCTCGCGGCCTCGGTCGAACTCGGCCATGCGAAGCGACCCCCTTCGAGACGCTTCGCAAACAGGCACAGACCCGAACCATCCCAGTAGATGGCTTTGAGGCGATTCTTTGAGCGATTACAGAACACGATGAAGTCGCCGTCTGTGATGCTTCGTGCCAAGTCCTCTTCGACGATCTGCGCGAGACCGTCGAACGCTTTCCGAAGATCGGTTACTCCGCACCGCAGGTAGATCCGCGTTCCTGCGCCGAGACCGATCACGACGCCAAGGCCTCGCGGAGCCGCTGCCACTCCTCGACCGATGCGTCCCGAGGCACGTCGATGCGCAAATCGCCGAGCTCGATGACGAACCCGACAAGGCCGACGGTCGACGTAGGCGCGCTCGTCGTGACCGCAACGAGCGCTGTCTCTCCCGAGATCTCACGCTCAAGGCGTTCGCGACGAAGCCAGTACTGAAGTGTGCTTGTCGAGATTCCCTCGCGCTCCGCGAACTCACGC
>JAJFFE010000071.1 GCA_021776775.1 Planctomycetota bacterium
TTGATTCAAGTCCTGTATCGCCCACCACTTTTTCTGGCGTGTTTCGGATTGAGACGCGCTCTCCCCTCCTGCGAGTTCTTCCACGACTTGAACCTGCTGTTTCCGCTCGGCGCTGGCCCGCTCGTCGGTTGCTGTCTTGGCTTCGTTGTGGGCTGCCTGGCTCGCTGGGGCGGACGGTGAACGGGACGCTGCGTTGTTTGAAGAAGCTCGAGCGTCGGCAAAAGGCGTGAGCTGAAAAGGCATCCGCGAATACTCTGACCGAGTCACCTCGTCCGGACGAGTTTTCGCCCCGTGCGGCGCGGTCCACACGAATCTCTTCCGCACGAGCGGTATGCCACCGGCGACCGGGCTAGAGGCCCGGCCGAAAAGTCAGAGGCACGGTGCGCGGCGGTCTTCGACGGAATCTCACCATTCGTAATCTTCAACGAATCCACCAATTCGCCTGCAGATTCCGCACGGCAATCTCCCGCCGAACTCCACCACTCACCGCACCTGCACTTTTCGGCCGCACCTCTAGACCTCGTCCAAACGAGCTGGCCATTCCGAGGCCTGGCAGGGATCACATAGACTGCACAAACATCCAACTATCTCTCGAGCCGCCCAACGGAGTCGGGTCCGTCCGCTGCCGCTCGCCCGGAACAGAGTAAGACCGACCTCGATGCGCCCGTCCGTCGTTACTGCCCGTGCTTGTTTGCGAGCCCCCGCCCCGGCGACCAACCCCACTCCCGTCCCTCACAGTCGGCGGCGAGCCAGCGACAGCCCCATCCCCAGCTCACTGAACTTCGAGCCGCGCCACGATTCGCTCGTCTTCGGCACCCCCCCGGATCCGTTGCTACCGATTTGCTCCCGTGGACGCGGTTCTTGCGCGAGCGAGATCGGCTTCTGTTCGCTCGATCCTCGAGAGGATGTTTCGGATCTCGAACGAGTCTTCATTGTAGAGGTCGAGCATCTTGCGATGGTCCCGCAGCAACCGCGCTCGACGCGTCTCTAGCTCGGCAACCTGAGGATCGACAGGCTTGGGGGTAGCCTCGCGGATTGCCGTCGTATTGGAATCGATTTGTTGAGCAAGCGCTTCGATGCGCTGTGACAACGTTTCGATCGCGGCCACGAGTGCGTCGTTGGCTGACTCTGCATTCGGCGCTACAGAGCTCGGTGATACAGAGCTTGCTGCTTCAGAGTGCGCCACCGGCGCGGATTGGCACGAGACTAGACAGGTGAGGAGTGCGAAGAGCATGAACTTCATGGGGCCTCCGTCGATCACTGTGGGTACGCGCGTCGGCGCGGTGAAGATCGAATTCGATGAGCCTGAATCATCGCAGCGGGGGCGAGGCTTTTCAACGATCGCAGCGTGGAACTTGGCCAAGCCGCTCGTCCACGCCCTAGAATTTCCGTGGTACCGCCCTTCCTTCGAGCACGTCGAAGCACAACTCGTCGAACTGTACGTCGCTGCTAAGGAGTCCGTAGAAGGCGGCGCCCATGGCGGTGGCAGCGAAGTGGTTGGTGAAGACGATTTGCGGTGCGGTGGTGGCGGCGAGGTCAGCGCAGCTCGGTCCGGGGACTTCGTCGTTGGGGTCGGCGATTTCGGGGTGAAACTTCGATAGGTGTGGGTTGTGATCGGTGCTGTCGACGCGGCGATAGATCTGGACGTTGCCGTAGGTTCCCGCCGTGCCCTCTTCGACGCCGTCGTTACCACCGGAGATCAAGCTCATGTTGTTCAGGGTGCGACAGTGATCGCCGATGATCTTGCGGGTTGCGTGGTTGTCGACACAGGCGAGCACGATGTCGTTCTCTTCGATGATCTCGGCGACATTCTCCGTATCCACGAACTCCGGTAGGGGCCGAATGTAGAATCGGCGTCGGCCATGGAGTTCAGTGAGAGCGTCACAGATCACCTCCGCCTTGTTGCCCATCTCGGGGATCTCCATTCGCTCTCGGTTGCGATCTTCGAACGTGTCACCGTCGACGAGGAGAAGTTCGATCGTCTGACCGCGCAAAGATGCGAGGTACGTGGTCACAAGGTGCGCAAGCCACGAGCCGATCCCGCCCAGCCCCACGATCACCACGCGCCGGCCGTCGAGATTGACGGCCGGCCGTTCTTCGGTTGCGCTTTGCGACGACGCGGTGTTGCCTGCCATCATCGACCTCCCTCGTCCTTGAAGTAGCTCCCCCCGCGATCGCTCGATCCGTAGCCATAGCTCGACGTGCCTCCGCTGTACGGCGGCAGTGGCGTGTACTCGGACCGAATGACTTCGACGCAAGAGCGCCACTCTTCCGGAAAGGCGTCCTTCGCTGTTTCGGGCTTACGGGTAGAACGGTTAGTCGCTGCGATGGACGGCAACATGTCCTCGGCACCGACTCGGAACCGCGTGCGATCCATGACGAACTCGATCGAGATGTCGACCTGTGCATCGGTGACGCGACCGATGACGATGTGGAGCCCGTCCTTGTGGAGTTCGTCTTCTTTGTCGACCGCACTGGCATAAGCGCCGAGGTCACCGTGGCTATGGGCGTCGCCGAAGACCACTAGGCCCGAAGGGATCTCGAGCGGATCGGTGTACTCGATGTCTCCGCGCGGGTACCAAGCGCCGCCCCACGACTCGTAGAGTTCGACCCGCTGCTCGGGGCAGTGCCAATGGTATTCGCGATTCGCAGGATCGTAGAGGAGGACGAGCGCCGCCTCGCCGCCGTGGAACTCAAACGCCCACCGAAAGAACTCGACCATCGGCCGCGCCAACTCGTCGGGGATCGGTGGTGTCTTCAGCTCGAGCGAGGCGCGGTGTGGTACCAGACCGGCCCCGCAGTGGTCGACGCGGCTGACGCTGTGATACATGTCGTTCTTGCGCTCCAGGAAGTACCCGTTCTGTGCGGCGATGTATCGTAGTCCCAGTCCAGTTGGAGGTAGCGACTCTCCGGCTCGCTTGATCTCGAAGGGAATCGACATGTTCAGGCCCCTTTCTTTCTTCGGGCGTCTCGCGGCAGCAACACATTGGTCAGCTCCTTGGCGTCGGACAGATCGACCGGTTGATCGAACTGGGCCAACTGAGCGTTGAGCAACGAGCGGACGGTGTGCTCGGTCGGAATCCATTCGACGTCCAAGATGAAGCGCCAGTCCTTGTCGGTCTCTTCTTGCCACCGCTCGACGTCGACGACGCGCTCATCGAGTTTGTCCTCCTTCGCCTTCGAAAAGCAGCTCTGCCCTTCGTGCTCCTCCGACGAGCGATTGAAGCCCCCCCACCACAGGTGACGGTGCAGTACGTCGATCTGCTCGACCATGGTCGCCGCCCGCCCGACTCGCGCCACGAACTCGGCCAACTCGGCGCCGAGGAACTGGGTACAAACCCAGGCTGTCACGTCGTAGCTGTTGGGGCTGACGTTCAGCAGGTTCGGCCAGCCCAAGGAGTCGTCGAGAGTCCGAAGCGGCGCGTTGCGGTAGAACAACTCCGCCGTCGGGTAAAGCTGGCCATCCCGAAACGCCACCTTCATGACGACGTACGGAGTGGCAAGCCGGTAGCGCGTGTACTTTGCGTGCGCCCCGTACGGCGCCGGGCTCTTGGGGTCGATCCAGTTCAACGAGCGGATCTCCGGCTCGAACTCCAGAACGAAGATCGACGTCGAATCGCAGTTCACTCGCCACCGAACCGTCGACGGCAACGCTTCCTCGTGCATCCCCGTGATTGCGCTGCGTTGGATGGTTGCGATGACCGCTTCCGTCGGGAGCTCACGCTTACTCCGCTCCAGGTGAAGCGTCGTCGTCCCGCTTTGAAGTTCGACTCGCTCACCTCGCCGCGCGATCCCTTTGACCGATGACGGCTTGACGAAGCTGACCAGTTCGACGCCTTCGCTGATGACGAACTCGTCAGGGTTTTCGATCGTTTGCCCGCGCACCACTGCCACCGTGTCGGGGCCGATGTTGAGGAGCGGTTGCAGGGTCGCCCGGACCTGCGTGATGGTCAGCCCTTCGGCGGGTAGGTGCACTTGGTGAATACCGTGGGCGAAGACGACGCCCGCCGGCGCCGCCGACGGCGCCGACGGTGATCCACATCCGGCAGCGTCGTCTTCGGCGCCGGACGGCTCGGCTTCCTGCTTTCGGGGCGCGGCGAAATCGAGTGCCGGTTGAACCTCGGGGGCGTGTTGGTCGGGGGGGCGTTGCTTCTTGCGTTGCACAGCGATTCCTTTCGGGGTTGGTAAACTTCAAAGCTGCTGAGCAGCTCAATGTGGTGAGTGGGAGATCGGTTGAACGGAGACGACCTGCGAGAGGGACTGACCTTCGAAGAGGTGCGGAACGTGCTCGGCGAGGTTGTGCGGAGTGAGACCGCGAACCAGCTCGACGTAGCGCTCGCGGAGCGCGTCGACGACGTCGGCTCCCGCCATACCGCGCAGCGCTCCCGCTTCGACCGTCGCCGCCATGGCTCGATCCTTCGCCCGTTCGACCGCGCTCGTCAGAATCGACCCGGAGACGAGGTCGCGCCGGTTCACCGAGACCCGCTTGGAATCACGAAGAACGACTTCGGCGACGGCTTGGTCTTCGGTGTCGCCGAACAAGAAGAAGAGAACGCCGCGAATCGTCACGTCGCGAGCGACCTTGGTGGCGTTGCCATCGACCAACGGTAACTCGTTAGGGATCTTCTTTTGGAGAACCGCGAGCGCCTCGCGCGCATCGAGGTACGGGAAGTGCACTTCTCGATCACCGAAACGACGCTTAGCGGCCGCGTCGATCAGCTCTTTGCGGTTGCTCGTCGTGATGAAGATGATCGGCATATCGGTGTCTTGCTCAGCCGAGTCCATCTTCTGAAGGATCAGCCCGAGCATTCGCTCGAACAGGTGGCTCGATCCACCTTGTTCCCCGCGGCTGCGGATCAACCCTTCAATCTCTTCCAGCACGACGACCAGCGGCAGGCGGATACGCCTTCCGTCGAGCGTCGTGCGTTCTTCACGGGCCAAGCAGTACAGCTTCTCGAACCAACGGTTGATCTTCTGCTCCCCTTCCCCCATGTACGGTGAGTAGAAGTCGGAGGCGTCGCCGAACACCAAGCGCGGTTCCCGCACGCCGGTCAACGACTCGACCCAATCAGCGATCAAGTTGACGATGACTCGGATCGAGCTCGTCTTGCCCGTTCCGGTCGGCCCCCAGAAGAGATAGCTGCGCCGCCGCGTCAAACCGAGCGACTGCGACCACTCCGGGTGGGTCACCACTTGCTTCGCCTGGTCGACGATTTCGAAGATTGCGGGGTTCGGACTGCCGAGGTTCGCCAACGTGAAATCGGAGAGCGTGTCGGCCGCAGCCAGTAGGTCGGAACCGTCGACCTCAGGAGCGAGAATCCGGTGCACGAAGTGCCGCGCCGGATCCCAAACCGCGGTCGCGCCGACCTCGAGCGCCGAACTCTCGAGCGCGCTCTTCGACAGATGCGCGGTGTAGTTCATCTCGTGTTTGCGAACCGTGACCTGCTTCGTCGCATGATCGACGTGTTCGATGGAAACGACTTCGCCGGTTGCCGCGACGCCGGCCACTCGGTCGACCACGACGCCGTTCTGCAGGTCGAGCAAGACCCGGTCGCCGCGTTCCACGTCGGGAAGCGTCGGCGCGATGGGGCAGACCCGTTCCCCTTGCTGAGTCAGGATCACGGCGGCGCTGGAATCCGTGCGCTCGATCTTCTCCAAGAAGACTTCGGTGCCGAGAGGATGAGCGTCGTTCTCGCGCTTCGCCTCAGCGAGCTCTTCGGTCAACGTCTGCACCTTGGCGCCGAGGGTCGTGCCCTGGTCGAGACGTGCGATCAACTGCGCCAGCGCCGGCATGATGTCGTTGCCGACTTCGGCCGCGACGAGGAGCAGCATCTCTGCCCGGCTCTGCGGCGAACGGGACCCGTCGAGCAGCGACCCGATGTCGAACTGACGCAGGATCAACTCGGGAGGTACTCCCTCGAGTTCGGGTGGAAACTCCGGTGGGTCCGTCGACCCATTCTTCTGTTTGGCCAGCGCCTGCATGTACTGTGCAAGCTTCTCCTGGAGTCCATTCTGAGACATAACTTCTTTCGTTGTCTTGGGGTTTGGCTTCTTCTTCGCCGAAGCGGTCTTCTTCGCCCGCTTCTTCCTTGCACGCTCACTCGCCGGGCTCATGACATCTCCTCGGGGGCTCGTTCGACTCGGTAGATGGCACGCTCACGGACCGCTCCGTCGCGAAAGCCGTAGATTCGTAGTACGTCTTCCTCACGCGGCGTGAATCCCCACACCAAACCGATGGCGAAGATCTGGTGTTGAAACAACGCCTGATGAAACTGCACATCGTCCGCGCTGTAGTACGCCGAGTGCAGCGTGCAAGTCGGCCGCTTCGGGCAACTCGGACAGAGCGCTCCGCCTTGTTCGTCGAGCGCCGGAAGGAAGTTGTGTCCGTGCGCAATGCCCACCAGTAGCTCTGCCGGTCGATCGAGTCGGCGGCGACGCTGTTGCAGACGACGCTCGAGTTCGACGTAGGTCTCGGTGGTCGGCGCGAGGTGAAACTGACTCTGATCCGCATGACGCATTTCGAACGAACCATCGATCACGATGAACTTCTCCGGCGTCGGCTCGAGTTGATTTCGAACCGTGCCCACTAGTCCCGCGCCTCCTTCGGCCACGCCCGGCCGTCGGCACGCCGCGAGCGCTTGCTCGTACGCCGCGTCCGTGATGAAGACCACGGTGTCGTCGGGGTGCCCGGCTTCTTCGTTGGTCAACCGCGCCGACTGCTTCCACTCCGAAAGCAGCGCAGGTTCGGTCGGTGGCCAAGTACGGTGTTCGGTGACACGAAAGCGTGGCGGCTCAGTGGGAGGTTCACTGGGACGCGGCGGCTCGATGGCGAAGAACTCGACGCGGTACCCTTCTTCCGGGCCGAGCGTGGCGTCGGCTCGCAACCGACGAACAAAGTCCAGAGCGGGTTGCTCGAATGCGTCGAGCGATACGCGACGGATACAACTCGGCAACTTGTCCGTCTCGCCCCCCGCAGTAGAGTCGCCGACTCGTAGCTCGAGAGCGTCGACCGCATTCGCGCGCCCCCACCGAGTCGTGAATAGCGGTTCGATCTCGACCCACGCCCGATCGCGGTCCTCGCCGAGCCTGCCCGCGCGGTAGGCTTGCCAAATCGCTTCCTCTTCGATGGTGCCGAGGAACGCCGCGGGCACGGTATCTCGCCCGAGCAACTCCGTCTCGACCAGCGTCCCGACGCCCCCTTGCCCCGCAGCGTCAGCCTCGCGGCGACGTATCTCGATCACGAACTCGAAGGTCCGCGGTACGGATTCCATGTGCAGTCCTTTCCAGCCCGGTTCACCGGGCGATTCAAACGATGCGCGGGAACAAAGCCCGCTCCCGCGCACCGCGTTGATCAGCGGCCGAGACGCGCGTCCGGTTGCACGGTCACGTCGACCTTGCCCTCGACGGCGACGTCGCCAATCGACTGGTCACTGCGCAAGAGCCGCGACGTTCCGCCGTCTCGCAGTTGCCAGTCGACGCTGGGCATGAGCGAGAAGCGCACACGACTCTCACCGACGATGTCGCTGACCGGAGTCGACGGGTCGACGTCCGACAGTTCGAGATGGCGCTGGCCGATCAAGTCCGAGATTCGGACTTCGATCGGTTTGCGAGTCGGGCGTTGAAGTGTTGCTGTCATGATTTCCTCCTTTCGATCAGGGGAACGGATTGGGTGCCGCCGCTATGGCTGCGACGGCGACGAGGCGACCGCGCGGTGCGCGCTCCGGGAAGATTCGGTGAGCGTCGCAATGCGCTCGTCGGCGAGGATCGGCAACGTCTCGGCGAGAGCGCACGCCGCGCGATCGAGCCCGTCGACCGCGAGGTTCAGCCACGCCGAGTCGATCGACATCGGCCCGAGGTGAAAGTCGGCGACGAGGGACCGGCGCTCTTCGAGGTGACGACAAACGACCCGCGTGGGTGACAACGTCCGTGTCGTCGCTGCGACCAGACGAACGGCCGCGGCGAACGATCTCGGTGACCACCGTTCGGTCTCAACCAGATCCACGCTGAGTCGCAGCCCGGTCGGCTCCAGTCGAAGAACGATGTTCTTGCGAAAGTGTCGGTGCTCGAGTGCGATCCGTGTCGTGTCACCGAGTCGCGTCGTTTCGTATCCGCGTCGACGAATGACAGCGTCGAGCGAGCCGGTGTCGAGCGAGCCGGTGTCGAGACCGTCAACGTCGAGAGAGTTCGTATCGATCGCGTCGACGCAATCCGAGGCTCGCTCGGAGTTGGAGCGGCCCATGAAGAGGTCGGACGCCGCGTCGACGATCGCCCGCACCCACGCCTGCACGTCCGGTTCGACTCCCTGCGCCTCGCTCGAGAGCGCGGCGAGATCGAAGTCGGGCGTGAGTCTCCGCACCCCGTGACGGTCGAATCGCCGGCCAGGATGGATCGCGATGAGTCGAACCGCGTTTGGGTGCGACGCATCCGGAATCAGCGAACACGGCGCGTCGGGCGCGAGCGCGGCGTCGAAGAAGGCCGGTACGGCGGAGTGAGTGTCGATCGAGCCATGGCCACCCAACACCGGCACGAACGGGGCGCTTTCGAGCCGTACCTCGCCAGCGCGTCCCGTACGAAGCGCAAAGCGAAGTTCCGGCTGCTCTGGTGACGCGAAACGATCCGTTTCGCCATCGGCGACGAATCCGACGGTGCGGAGCGCGGCACGCACGACCGAGCTGAGAGTGGCTTCGGTTGTAGTGGTCATGCCACCTCCCCGGCGCGGTTGTCGTCGGAGCTATTTTCAGCCTCCAACCACTCGTCGGGAATGGGTCGACGCATCGCTTCTGGAGGCGCCTCGAAGAGACCGGTCTCGACGATGGGGAATCGGTCGGCGTGATCGCGCACGTACGACGCAGCGTCGGAGTTGAGCCCCTCCCACTCGACCGTGTTATGACTCGCGAGCACCAGCGCGGCGAAGGTCAGGTGTAGAATCGATTCCATTCCGATGCCGGCCGGCGGTGACCCCAAGCAAAGACCGCCGCCGCCGTGGACGTTCGGATGGTGCACCTGCGGCGGCCCTAGAATCGTGACGATCTCCCACGGGATAGGGGGCGCGTCTAGAAACGATTCCGCGTAACGAAGGCCGATCAAGACCGGACCCGCCAAGAGAACCCTCGGGTCTCCCCCTTCGCCGGGCACGGCGAGGCGAACCAGGGTCGGTATCTCGAATCCGATGATCGTGCGGAACTCGCCGGAGTTCGGGATGGCATCGTCGCCACCTTCGAGAGTGGGCCGACGAATCACACGAAGCAACGGACTCCGCTCTTCTACATGGACGAGTTCGCGCGTGAGCGACGCGACCTTGAGCGGCCACGCTTTCGAGGGCTTCGCTCTTGCGTGGCTCACGGAGTCGGGAGGGCGCACAATGGGTTCGGGCACGAGATCTCCTTCTGGCTATTTGGGAGGCGAGAGCGGCGAGAGGACGAACGCCGCGTGGCGTTCGCCGTCGGACAGATCGACCGCAGCGCGACTCGTCACGCCCAGCGATCGCATAGAATCGGTCCAGCGGACGCCTAGCTCACGTCGAGTAAGCGCCCGCCGGATCCGAAACGGAACAGGACGGCATTCGCCGCCGCACCGACACCGACCGACAATGCGATCGAGATCGGTAATCCAGCGCTGAATAGGTGCGTCAGCTCTACACCGATGGCACCGGGCGCCCTGCGCGAAGCGCCCGCTACCGGAAACTGAGAGTGACGCGGTCTCGTTGAATTTCGCTCGCGACGCGAGATCTGCGAAAGAGACATCTGCCACCGACTCACGCACGATGATGGGCTTCGGAGGTAGGCCTTGCCGGCAACGACAGTTTGGATTCGCGTCGATCACCGAAGCGACGTGATACGGTCCCGCGATGCCGATGAGGTGCTGACGGTCGTCGACGGGTTGGTCGCTATCGCTGGCTGCGATTCCCGTGACTGTCATGGCGCCGAATCCGGCCGCGGCCTCGCTCAGCGCGCGAGGGCTGTGGGTCGACCGACCTTGATCCGGGGTGCACGATTTCGTCGACAGCTGCTGCGCGTACTCATCCGCTCCCCAGTTGCAGATGATGCAACTAGGCAAGGTGTCACTTCGGTAATCGACCGTGCGTACGGTGACGCACGGGTGACTCGGCTCGAGACTGATCCGCACCATGGGACAGCGGTGGCGCGCCGCCGCATCGCCGACCTGGCGCACTGCCGACTCGTTATCGACGGCGGAGATGAAGATCGCGTTCCCGGCCATGAACCCCGGATCGACAGAGTCCAACGACTCGGCGAACGCCAACACCGACGCCCCGCTCGCACGAAGCTCGTCGGCCGTGACGTCGACCTTGAAACGCCCCAGATCGTCCGGACCACACTGCCAGCCAAGGCTCGACTCGCGATAGGTTTTGGGATCGATCAAGACGAACCGTCGAAAGCCAAGTTGCCGAAGATTGCGCGCGAGCGGCGCACCGATCGAACCGAGCCCCACGATCACGATGAGCACCGAGCCCGAGCGATCGAGCGACCAGCCGGCAATCTTTGCGTCGAGCGGTGCCCAACGCTGGGATAGGTTTGGCGCGATCACGACACCGCCCTCGCCATCAACCCGAGATCACGGGGGTCGGGAATGGTGCGCGGCTCGAGCGTCAGCGCGTCGCCGCATCCGTGGCACTTCTGCGCTCGGACGTAGCAGTCGAGCGGATCTTCTGCGACGGCGACGGTGCCATCGGCGCGAGGCCCAGATTCTTGATGGTACGCCACACCACAGGAACAGAGCACCACCGTGGCGCACGACAAGGCCATCCCACAAAGCGCGCAGGTCTCGTTCGCTCGATCGGTGCCGATCGTCTCGAGCTCTGGAGCGAACGAACGCACCAAGAGCCAGTCACTCATTCCCGCTGCCAAACGAATCGACAGGGTCTCGCCCGGATGGGCGATCCCCATCACGCCGACCGGCGACCCGTTGAGAAGAACGTCGCCGTCGAATGCGGGGACGACCACCAACGCGGGCGTGCCACCTTCAGAACCCAAGTGCGTCACGGACGCGCGTTGCCCCGCCAAAGGTTCCTCGCTGTTGACTTGATCGGCTGCGTGTACGTCTCCATCGACTTCCACCAGACGAATGACTCCACTCGACGACAGATCGAGCGTCGCGTCGTCGTCGGACAAGATGCGACGCAGTTCCATTCGGTCGGCCACAAGCCTCCCCCTCTCTTCGCAGCGAGCACTCGCTCGCGTTGTGACCGGCGGGCACGCCGGGTCGAGACACAAAAAAAAGGGGCCAGCAGCGATCGATGAATCGATCGCTGTTGGCCCCTCGGAGGTATTCCGCCAGGACGTCAGGTGCATCTCGAGGTGAGATCTACACATCGTTGCGCCGCGGTCGGCGCTCATTCAAGCGGCGAAGCCCGTGCTCATGGACGCTGCAGGTTTCTGCTCACGTCCAACGGACCTCGCACGATTTCTTAGCAGTCACAAAGCTAGCTCGCCGGCTGCCCGTTCAGCTCTTCGTCTGAACCCTGCCGCAGCTTCTCGGATCCGTTCACGACGACTCGGTCGACCTTACCGTTGCGAACTTCATACGTAAATGATCCATGCGTTAGCTCGCGGTGTTTAGGCTTCCACTCCTTTGTCAGCGCGACCAGCTCCTGCGCCTGGTGCCACCTCGGTCGCTTCTGATTCAACCGAACCGCTTCGTGCGGGACGATTGAACTCGCTTCATCCTTCTCGCTCAACCTCACCGAAACTTTCGACTCGAGGTGAGTCGCCCGACTGTCGCCAATCGTAAGCTTGAGCGAGGCTTGAGTGAGTGCGTCCCCATGGACGCCTAGTAATTGCAGAACACGCGCGTGAATTTCCTCGGGTCTCTCCGGAACGCTCATGTCGACTCCTCTGCCTCTGGAACGGACTGCGGGCGCACCCCTAGATACTGTAAGGTATTACTATGTTTAATCTTGGAGACCACACCCGTTGTGGACGAGTCCCAATCGCCCACTCACAGTAGGATCTCATGAGAAATCACTCTGGCAATAGGTATGTAACGTTAATGGAAGTTTTGCCAGACAGCCGTTAGTGACTAATACTAAACTGTTACCCCTTTGCCTGTCCTGATCGATCACAGTACAAGAGAACAGCACTCAACACCGCGCACGAGAGAGGTCGCCCACCATGACTGCAACCGACAAACCCGACTCCCCCAACGAGGCAAGCGACGACACACTCCGCGCCGCGTTTCCCGACTTCGCTGGGCGGTTCGCTACCCTGCGATCCGAGAAAAAAATGAGCCTCGCTGCGCTAACCAAAGAGACGTCGCTCGCACGACCAACACTGACACGACTCGCTGCCGGCGATACCAACCCACGTCTTGTCAACGTCGCCAAGGTGGCGAACGCTCTCGGTGTCTCTCTGTACACGCTGCTGGGCTCACCGGCTCAGGCAGAGGATGAGACAGCTCCAAAACCCGATGCCGCCGCGGCTGCGTTTCTTGCCCGTCCCCCGCTCGTCGACACACGCACATACAAACTCTACGAGCGACTCGTACACGGCGCTAGCCTCGAGTCGACATACGATGAAATTCGCGAGCAACGCCTCTCCCTTCCCGGCGAGGACGTAGAGACAGCGCTGATTCGCTTGACGCTCGATTTGTTCCACGCCAAACGCGTCTCGATCGATCCGTTCGCCCTGCGACGCAGCAGCCGGCTCGAACAGAAAGTCGCGGATCGCTTGCAGTTGAGAAAGCGCAGCGAGCTGCGCGACAGGACCCCCGTCCGAGTTGTCGAACTCCCCGATCATTTCCCGCCAATCTTGCGCACCCTCGCCATCGGGGCGATGGCGGCTGAAGTCCTTCGAGAACTGCTCGGCACGTACCGTACGCTCGGGTTCAGCGACGGGTTCACAACCGCTGCGCTACAA
Organism: Planctomycetota bacterium; assembly: GCA_021776775.1. Classification (GTDB taxonomy): domain Bacteria; phylum Planctomycetota; class UBA8108; order UBA1146; family JAJFFE01; genus JAJFFE01. The sequence continues at coordinate 12,873 of JAJFFE010000071.1, forward strand.
CTGTTCCTCTCGCGAGGCGACCTGTACCGCGCAGAGGCGGTACCACTGGTCTTCACCCCCCAGCACGTGCAGTACGAACTTTCCGGGGCAACGGTGGTGGGATCTCTACTCCGAACTCACCGGGGGTATGACATCAAGAGCACCGTCGAGCTCGGTGACCTCCGGCGCAAGCTCGGACACGTTGAAGTAGCCGTGATGTCGTGTGGGTCAGCTGTGCGAGACCACGACGCTCGGATTCGTCGTGTCATTAGTGAAGCGCACCCCGACGAAGACTACGAGGCGTTCGAGCAAACGCTGAAACACCGGGGGGTCGTCGGCGATCTGATGTATCACTTTCTCGATCGCAAAGGCCACGAAGTGCGAATCGGTGGTTCGAGTCGTGACTTCAGCGATGTTCACAAGTACCGCATGCGCCACCTGAAACCCGGCGACCCGGTCATCTTTTCCGCGGCGCTCAGCACCCTCCACGACATCACCCGCCGTGGCGTTTCAATGCTCCTCGTTCCGTCAGCGGACCGCGCGGCTGTTTGTCACGCGGCAACTCGTCGAAGCAAAGCGCCGATCAACTTCGTCGTGATGGACCGACAGGCGGCGGAAGCGACCCTCGCTCTTCCCTGATTCGTACGTCCGTACCCGCTGCGTCCACAGCAAACGAACACGTGAACACCCACCGGTGGGTCGTCCAGGGAGAACGAACGGCCCCCCATGAAATCATCGTTTGCTCTCGCCCTGCTCTGCGTCGTTGGCGTCACCGTAACTCTGACTTCTCGGCCGGGCACCAAGCTCATTCGTTGGAGGTTAGCGGTAGCCATTCGATCAAGTCTTGGGGCCCGAATCACTGGAGCTGAGTCGCAAGGACATGCCTGGCTACGCCTATGCTCCAGCTTGTGAGCCCGAGGCACACCTTCAACGAAAATATCGACTCGATTTCGACGAGAGATCATGTGTTGTTCGACAAACAGAAACACGGAGACGGTCTCAGGGCGTGGAGCCCGATAGCAGGCGGCCATGGAGAAGCTAACAGTCAGTCGACGGAGCGACGGAGTTCACGCCGGGGCAATCCAATGACAGGAGATACGCGGCGGTCTCGGCCACCGTCGAATGGTATTGTCTTCTCAGCGACAACTCTATGTACTGACGGATCTGAGATCCCGGGGCTGGGATTGAGGTGCTGCGGGTATGTATGGAATAGCACGGTCGCTCGGCACGAGCTGGGAACTGCTCTGTTGGGCCGACGACGGCTTGGCCTTTCGTCGAGCGCTCGCGGTCGATGGGGAGCTTCGCGTCGACGCTTACGCTCCGAAGTTCAAGAAGCGCGACGAAGCCGAGACGTTCTTACGATCTTATCCCGACGGAGAGGGAGCGATCGTTGTCGAGCTACGACTCTGTGATCATATGACGAGCTTCACAGAGCCTGTGATCAGTTGAGTTCGACTACTTCCCCGTAGATGGTAACGTGTTTCGATTCGCAACGGCCCGTGAACCGGCGTCGAACTGAAAGGCGATCCCGCCGTCCGCATCGCGAATGGCCCACACTCCGGTCGCCTTCCCATGGGAGTAGCGACCTTCGACGATAATGATCGCGCCGATTGACTCTTGATAGCTACCATGCAGGAGTTCAGCTCCGTCGTCCGCCTTGAAGTAGCGGTGAACGCGATACACCGTTCGAGTCTCGTAACGCCCGGTCGGCAGCGTGCGAGCTATCGCTGCCGTTTCGTGGAGCGCCGGCTCGAGCGCCGGCGTCGTGTGCTCGTAATACGTCGTGGTCATCTTCGGGCTCGACCATCGAACGTCGGCGACCGTTAGCGTTCGATCGACCGTTCGTTCCACGGATACCAAGTGTTCCCAAACCGTGGAGCCCTGAACGAGAAGAACGATCACCACAATGACGACCAATAGCCAAGTTGCAATCTGCGCTACGCGAGTCCTAGGCTTCATCGCCGTCCCATGCATTCGAGTTCGTCGTGGGTCTTATCGCCGAGCTCGACGAGACTGTCGAGTAAACCCGATCGGGCGAGTGGGACTCGCTCTCGGAGCCGCGGGATCCCCGCGAACTCGTGCTGAGGAGAGATTCGAGCGGGTCCCTGATGACTCGGCAGATAGTGCGGCGGGAGCACAGAGAAACGACGAGCGTTTTCTCGACCTACGGCCGTCAGCGCTGCGGCTGAACCGCATCGATCACCGAGCGGGCGAGATCGCTCGCTTTATCTCGGACAGCCCCGGCCAGGACGGGGAGCAGTCCGAGTTTGATATCGAGTTTTTTCGACTTGGGCGCCAGCCACCCCAGGCCGGTCGACGGCACTGGAGTCACGTCTAACTCCTCCCAGCCCAATGGCAGCACCAACACCAGAGAGTCGTCGGAGTCGTTCTCGAAGTCACGCGTGTCATAGTCGTCATGCGTGTCATAGTCGTACTGTGTAGGGATCATGATGGAAGTCATGCAATGGACGGGCCCGCTGTTCTGCTCATGGAACGACGCTGCACAACTCCGGCTCGGGGCGGGTCGTCTGCGTCGTGGACACTTCGTCATTGAGTTTCCCGCGGCTGATCTCTCGACCGTCAGGAGTTGCGCAGCTGGTTGATCGTCTCGTCATCATAGAACTTCAACTGGGCGCCTTGCGACGACTTGAGCTTGGCGATGTAGACGATCTGCCCGACGTGCCATCCGAAGTGCTCGACGACGTGATACACCGCTTCGAGCCCGGTGGTCCGCCCCCCCTGGATCGAGTGCAGCCCTTCGAGCGACTCGACGTCAAGCCCGCTGATCACCTCGCAGGCGTCTTCCACCGTCGCGTCGAGTCGCGCGAGCAAGCTGTTGCGATCCTCGCCGTCTTCGTCGGGCTGAGCGAACTCGCGCGCGCGATTGCGGTCGTCGTCGACGCCCCCTAACCCCGAGATGATCCATTGGCGCACGTTTCCGGAAAGATGAGCGAGCAAGTTCCCAACGCTGTTGGTGCAATCCCTGGGGCGCCACCAGATCTCGTCGCTGTCGAGAATCTCCACCGCGGAGTGAATCCGAGGAAGGTACTCCTCTTGAAGACGAGAGACGGACGACGCGACGAACAACTCCGCAATGGACATGCTGCCTCCTCACAGACGGGACCTCCCCACTCTACCCCAGCCGGTTCCGCGACCCGAGCAGCTTCTCATAGTGCTCTGTCTCGTAAGTTCGTCCGATAGCCGCCGGCCGCTGCACGCCCTGGCGTTGTTGCGCCTCCTCGAAGTATCCCGCGAACGGCCCGCTCGCCTCAGGTTCTACTGCCCAATCCGATCGTCCTCGGTAAACTCGTGCCCACACCAACCCCGTCGCGGTCCGCCCGACCGCACGCCCTCCCGAGTCTGCGCACGAACGGATCGCATGTCGGCGCCCGACCCTTCACCGAACTCAGCCAACCCCCGATGGTGGCGATTCGTCGCCCCACTACTCGTGGCACTACCCGCGGGGGGTATCGCCTGGCACCCGCTCGCCAACAACGACCTGCCGCTCCACCTCGCGATAGGAGACTGGGTTCGGGCCCACGGAATCCCTGCTACCGATCCATTCTCGTTTACCGCGGGTGGCACCGAATGGGTCCCCCACGAGTGGCTTTCGGGAGTCCTTTTCTCTTGGGTCCATGAATTGGCGGGATCGTCCGGACTCGTCGCGCTAGCCATTGGTCTCTCGAGTGCGCTATCGCTCTTCGCGTGGCGCATCGCTCGAGACCTCGGAGTTTCATCCGAGGAGACGCTGCTCTGGTTGCTTCCCGTCAGCATCATGATTGGACCGCGACTCATCTTGCGGCCGCATCTCATCGCGTTGCCGTTAGCGTTCGCCGTCGCGTGGCTCCTCCTGCGCGGCCGAGTTCGCACGGGATACCTCTGGGCCACGGTTCCAGCGCTCGCGTTGTGGGGAAATCTGCACGGCTCGTATCCATTCGGAGTGGCGCTGGTGGTGGGCGCGATGATCTTCGGCCGCGACTACAAGACGTCGGTCACGACGAGAATCCTCGTCGCCGTCGCCGCCGTCGCCACCGTGCTCGCCCAACTCCACGTCTACTCACACGACAGCATCTTCGCGGGACTACGCCATACGCTCGATCTCGGTTCCGATCCGGTGTTCACCCAAGAAATCGCCGAGTGGCAATCACCGCTCTCGTCGAAGCTCTTCCAACAGTCGTATGGGTACTGGCTGTCGATCCCGCTGGCGCTGGCGGTTGCCGTAGCTGCTTACTGCGGGAAGTGGCGGACGCGACCTCTCTGGTACGGGCTATTCGTGCTGGGATCGTTCGCCCTCTACTTGAAGTCGCAGCGCTTCCTCGCCCTCTTTGCCCCGCTGGCGATCCCCTTCCTACCGCAGCTACCATTGCCAGCAAACGGTACCGCTCGAATCGTGACTCGCGTCGTGGTGATCGTGGCAACCCTCGGACTAACCACTCTGTTTGTTGTGAAGGGCCTCCCGTTCGCCAAGAAGATGCCGTTTCGAGCCCCGGGGTCGGGCTGGTCGACGCGCCACCTAGCGCTCCGCGAAATCGACGAACTCGTTCAACGCAACTACGAAGGAGGCGTGTTGTGCGAGTATCACTACGGCGGGGTTCTCGCTTGGCGGGGGCAGGGCAAGATTCAGCCGACCATGGATTCGCGCAACACGGTCTACGGAGCCGAACGGTACTTGCTCCACCGAGGAGCCCTCGAGGCGGAGAACTATGCGCCGTACTTCGATCAACTCCGCGCTCGGACCGACGCGAAGAGTCGCAAAGAAGTCGCGAAGCTCGAACGCGCCTACGCATACCTTCACGACTTGCTCGACGACGTCGGAGCAGTCCTGATCCGCGATGCAGGAACGTTTCCGAGTCGAAAGGGACTGCATGAATTCTTGGTGAGGAGCGAGGCGTGGGAGCCAGTGGCGGGAACGCGTGGCGGCGCGATTCTCTATCTGAAGCAGGGGCGCTGATTCAGCGCCGCGCTTCCGCGGGGAACCCACGGAAGCGGCAGCGATTCGTTCGAACTAGGCGCTCAATGTTTCAGGCTTGAACTCGTGAATGAAGTCGAGCAACTTGAAGCCGTCAGCCGGCACCGAATGAACTTTGATCCCCTTCTTGCTGCGGATTCTACGTCGAACTCCGGTCGATTCGCCACCGACCAAAACCAACGGGATCACCAAACCGTGATCGAGTTGGAAGTCGATGAGATCGAACTCCTTGTTCATGCACACCGCCGGATCGAGAACGATCAAGTCGACGTGGCGCGTTGTTAGTATGGTTTTCGCAACATCGAGGTGAAGCGCTAACTCGAGCTCTAGCCGTTCAGATTCGAAGACGTTCCGAATAGCGTATGCCGAGTCTCTGTCTTTACCGACGATCAAAAGACGACCGGTGTCCATGGCGTCCTTGCACCCGTTCCCAACCCCCTGCGAGCATGACTGTGTGAGCCAATATTGTCTTCGGATACATTCGCCACTGTTGTGAGCCGCAAATCGAATACAGCGGAAATCCCTGAATGGTCGTCGGAGAACTACTTCAACTCGGTAGTCGACATCCAAAACACTTGCTCAGTACCACGCTTGCTGAATACGAGTTTGTCCGTGTATCGCTGAAGGATGAGAATCCCGCGCCCCGACTCTTTGAACTCACTACCGGGTTCGCTGGGATCGGGGACTTCGTTCGGATCAAAACCCGGGCCTGGATCGGTGACTCGAATCGCCCACTTCTCACCCGAGTGATAGAAGTCGACCGTTACTTTTGCGTTTTCCACTCCGCGACAACCGTGACAGATCGCGTTCGTCACAGCTTCATCGAGACACAAGCGATACTTGAATAGGACCGACGGTCCTAGCTTGTATCGATTCGACAAGTGCAGAATGATCGCATCGATCACTCGGTTCTTGTCCGCCGGATCGGGTTCGATCGTCCAGCTTTCGACATGGTCTTCGGTGATCTGCGGAGCTTCAGCGACAAACTCCATGAGAGGAACCTCCCGGCGAGTTCTCTGAGAACCAAACCCTCTGCATCGATCGGGACTTCCGTCGAAGAAGGGTCTGTTTCTCACTTATCGTCACCCGAGGGATCTCTTCTTGTGACAAATATCGAAGCGCCGAAACGTGATCGCTCGCGGCTGGAGTATCGGAACGTCTTGGCCCCTTCGAGGCATGTGTGCGCGGTCGACGGTCGCGAGGATTCCGTGCGAGTGACCTCGGATGCCCGAACAGACCGATCGCCATCCGATAAACCGGGCCGACAAGGCTCGCTCAGTTCGATAGGGAGACGGCCGTAGCTACTCGGTGGTCGCCTCCGCGGCGGGACAGATGTAATTGAGAATCCGAATCAACGTTTCCCGAAGGTCGTGCCGGTCGACGATGCGATCGATGAATCCGTGTGCGAGGTTGAACTCCGACGACTGGAATCCCTCCGGAAGCTCGGCCTTGATCGTCTGCCGGATGACAGTGGGCCCCGCGAATCCGATCAACGCTTTAGGTTCGGACATCACAATGTCGCCGAGCGCGGCGAAGCTCGCCATCGCCCCACCCATGGTCGGGTTGGTCAGCAC
>JAJFFE010000072.1 GCA_021776775.1 Planctomycetota bacterium
CGCCACGCCACGATGCGCCACGCCACGATGCGCCCTGCCACGATGCGCCCTGCAAAGATGTGCCCTGAAAAAGCGCGGTCGCGCGCCTTCCGGACGACGCACCATCATGGCGTGCGGTTCTACCCTCGGGGGCACGCGGCAAGAACCTGAACGCCATGCCTTGGCTACGCGCAAACTCCAGCCTATGAGCAATTCGTCGGCGCGGCTGCTTGACGGGTGAGAGATACCAACCGCTCGATTTCGTTGAAGAGTTCGAGCTTCCGGATGGGCTTACTGAGATAGGCGTCGCAGCCGGCGGCTAGACACTTGTCGCGATCCGTCGACATGGAGTGAGCCGTCAGTGCGACAATCGGCATTGTGTAGCCGGCCTCCCTAATTTTTCGGGTCGCGGAGTATCCGTCGAGTACCGGCATCTGGATGTCCATGAGGATCAAATCGAATGGCGTCGCGGACTCGATAACCGCTTCGACCGCCAACGCTCCGTTCTCCCGGATCGTCACCTCGGCGCCAGCTCGCTCCAAGAGGTACCGAATGAGACGTTGGTTGTCAGGGCCGTCTTCGGCGGCGAGAACGCGATACGATTCGAGGCGAGGTACGTTCGACTCGATGTGTCGCACCCGAGTCGTCATCTGCGCGGCCGGATCGGTCAGGAAACGAACGTCTTCGATAGAGCCCGTCGGAAGCGCCAGTCGCATGGTGGTGCCTTGATCTGGCGCGGTCTTGTGCACCGATAGCGTTCCACCCATCAGTTCCGAGAACAGCCGGCTGATGGTGAGACCAAGCCCCGTCCCGCCGAACTTCCGTGAGGTCGACGCGTCCGCCTGGGCAAACGCCTCGAAGACTCGAGCCGTCTGCTCCTCGGTCATGCCAACGCCTTGGTCCATCACGTCGATCACCAGTCGGCTCTCGCCCTCATCCTTCTCGAAGCCGACGAGAACGGTGACGGATCCCGACTCGGTAAACTTGATCGCGTTTCCAATCAAGTTGATGGCGATCTGTTTCATTCGGGTGGGATCGTTGCGGATGAACTCCGGGATTGGCCCGGTGTAGTCGAGGCTGAGGTCTAGTCCGGCTTCCTTCGCCTTCGGCTGGAGAAGGTGCACGACATCCGCCATCAGTTCGCAGGGGTGAAAGATCAGCTGCTCGACGACCATGTCCCCGGACTCGATCTTGGAGACATCCAGGATCCCGTTGATAAGTTGCAGCAAGTACTCGCCGTTGCGTCGAATGGTCTCGACGTGATCGCGGCGTTCTGCCGGTTCAGGATCTTCACGGAGGAGGTCCGTGAACCCGAGGATGGCGGCCATCGGCGTTCGGATTTCGTGGCTCATGTTCGCGAGGAACTCGCTCTTTGCTTGGTTCGCCCGTTCCGCTTCGGCTTGCGCCTCGCGCAATTTTTGATCAGCGGTCCGATCACGAAGCGACATGACGCAACCCGCGAACTTGCCCCCGGGACCATAGCTCGGCCGAAGCGTCACGTCGACGACGTAGCCCTCCGCGCACACGGATTCCTCGTTGCGCCGACCCTGGGTGCGCTTCTGGTCGAGCGCGTCGAGAGTCTCCGAGAGCAGTGTGCGAAGACCGAGACTCTCCAACCGTTGCCCCACGAGCGCTTCCTCGCGCCGGATAACATCGTCGCCGTTCAACCAGCTGGCAATCTGGGCGAATCTCCAGTTGCACTCGGAGATGTTACCTTCGATGTCGAGCAGGGCGACGCCGTCGGTGGAGTCGTGGGCGAGACTCTTCCAACGAAGTCCAGCGGTCCAACCGCGAAGAAGAGGGGACGCCGACGCATCGAGCTTCTCGACCACCACGTGCCAAGCCTCCGCCAGCCTCACCATGCGAAGTCGAGCGAGGAATCGCAGCTCCCCGGTGTCTAGCGAAGCAAACTGATCGATGCAATCCCCAACCGCCGCCTGCATGACGGCATGGCTGTACTCGGCCCGACCCGCGCGATCCCGCCGATCGATGAGACTATCGAACGATCGATTGAGAACTTCCTCTTCGGTGTAGCCCGTTACTCGAAGAAACGCGTGGTTGACGGACACGATCCGACGCACTTCATCGAGTCGAACCTGTCCGTCTTCGACGGCGCCTTGCAGGTTGATGTCGTCCGAATTCGCGGGACTCACGGCAGAATCTCTGTTTCTTGTGTTTCGAGCCAACCGACAATCGAGTGGAATCGGTCGAGCTCATCATGAGAGCACGCTGTTTTTCTCAACAGTGTCACAGGAGTCCCACTGTCGGGAGCGCGAAGAACAAACGCCTTGCAGTGCAGCTCGCGAATGGGGAGCGTGGGGTGCTGTTCCCACGGACCGAACACTTTGCCGCATTCGTCCCACAACGCGTCGGCGCGGAAATGGTCGAGGAAGTAGCGGTACGTATCAGGGTGAATGCAGGAATGTACCTGCTCACGTCGAGTCCGACTCAATCGGAACACTCCACTTCGAACGTGCAGCAGGCGTCGCCCTGTCCACGACACTGCAACTCGGAGCTTTGGTACTGGCCGAACCGCTCCTCCAGCGTCCCCGCCCCGTGGATCAATTGCATCAGGCCTGCTCCGACCCCCGTCAACATCAGGCAACACGGCTCCGCCACGCGTCCCCGCCAAGTGAGGACTCCGCTCGCTTCGTATGCGTTCGGTGAGAACAGCGCCAGCCCGTCTTCATTGTCGTAGGAGCTGACGTGCCAGTTGCCCCAACCCAAAGCGTTGCTGACGGCGATGATCGCGAAGAGAGTGTCTCGATCCTCTTGGATCATCGGAGCGACCAGAGCGTCCCATTCGGTCGAGGCCATGATCCCGCGAAACGTGTTCATACCGCACGTTTCGGCATCGTAAACGAGCTGCTCGCGAGCGAGTTCTCCGAGTCCTTTCGCAGTCATTTCTTCTATGAAGCGAATACACATCAGGTTGTAGAGATCCGCCGGAGTGCTGGCGAGATAGACGTTGAACGAGGGGATCAGCCCATCCTCGCCGCCGTGGATCGGCATCGCCACCAGTGCTTCGATAATCTCCTGCGCGTTTACGTTATTGGAGTCGACGGCTTTCATTTCTGTACTGGAGAGTTCCGTATTTGTGGTGTCGACGCGCTCGAGGCTAATCGACGGAGTTGCGCGATTTCGATCGACGCGGAAGCGGCACTCAGAACCTTGTTGGAGCGCGCAGCACTCCTCCTGCACAGTGACGAGCTCCCCGGTGACAGCGAGAAAGGTCGCTTGAATGTAGCCGCTGGTCACCGAGCACACCGGGCGATCGCAGTCCGGGAATCCGGCTCGCCACCCTTCGACGAAGTGAGAACTCGAGGCCGTGACTAGGTCGTCCTGAACTCGCGCGAAATCGAGCGACCCGTAGCCGAGGTGTGAGTAGAGATCGGTGGCCACCTGCCAACGCGTGGACTCGTCGTCCTCTGGAATGAACGCGAGTTCGAGGTGCTCACGGAACACCGCTTCCGCGCACTCGATCACCATGGAGCGGCCGTCGACCGCCTCGGCGAACTCGATCGTGCGCTGAATCCTCGAGTTGTAGTGGTGGCAGTGAAGAATGACTTCTTTGCCGGCGATGATCCGCCGGTAGTTGTCGGCATCAAAGCGGAGGCTGAATCGTTCGGCGGTATCGGTGATCATGCTTGGTACTCTCGGTTGGTGCGCGCTTTAGATAGGCCATTGCGCTCGCGCAGTGTTCGGACCGTCGACGTCATCGCCTCGAGCGCGACATCGATCTCGTTTTCGGTGGTGAACCAACCCGGGCTGAGGCGGATGCACGACAACCGCGCGTCTCGAGGAAGGTCTATGGCTTCGATCACAGGACTGAGCGTCACGGTGTGCGCCGAGCAGGCGGAGCCGGTCGCTCCGATGATCTCCGGGGTCGCGTCGAGAACTTCCCTCGCGTCGACTCCGGGAAATGCGACGTTGACGATTCCAGTGACGGCGTCCTCGACCGGGCTTACTCGCAACGCTCCGCGAATGGACTCCAACCCAGCCGAGAGTCGCTCGGTCGTACGCTGAAGGCCGTGTGGATCATGATTGAGTCGGTCCGCCGCCTCTTCGGATGCGACTCCGAAGCCGACCGCTGCAGGGAGGTTGATCGTTCCCGGGCGCAAGCCCTGGTCAGGTCTGCCGCCGAGAAGGAGCGGCACGAGCGTCTCATCGGGGTGTTTCCACAGTGCGCCGATCCCGAGAGGTCCGTGAATCTTGTGCGAGGAGAATGTCGCGAAGCTCGCTTGCAGCGTGCACACATCGACAGGTATACGCCCTACTGCTTGCGTGATATCGGTGTGAAGGGGGACTCCGAGCGTTCGGCAGTGTTCTCCGATCGGCGCCAGATCGTGCCGGGTGCCAATCTCGTTATTGGCCAGCATGATCGAAACGAGCGCGACCTGATCGTCGACGGCCTCGATGACTCTCTGCGGATCCAACCTTCCCCACCGGTCTACTTCGAGAAGGGTCACGTCGAACCCGTGTCGCTCTCGGAGGGCAGCGACCGGAGCCAAGACCGAAACGTGTTCTGTCGCGACCGTTATTATTCGGCGACGGTTCGTTCGAAGCGCCGCCCCGAAGATCACCCAGTTGTTGCTTTCAGTCGCCCCGCTCGTGAACGTGATCTCGTTCGGCGTGGCGCCGATGAGCACCGAGGTCTTCTCTCGAGCCGTATCCAATGCGGCAGCGGCGGACCGACCCCGAGCGTGGCTGAGGTTGTTCGCATTCACTGCCCAGCGACACGCGGCATCTCGGTACGCGTCGAGAACCGACGGCCGAATGGGACCGTGAGCGGCGTGATCGAGATAGACCGGCTCCATGTTCTCCGTACCTTCCTCACAGCCCTCTACTCGTTGTCGGGTGCTGAGTCCGAAAACTCGACGGCTCCGATTCGTGTGGGGTATTGACTCCAGTAGTAGCGGCGGCGAGGGCTTCGATAGAACGGTGCCGCCGCCCCGACGCATCAGTTCCGCAACATGAACGTCTCGAAAACTAGGCGGTCGAGCTGTCGCCCGAGGACCGCGAGTCCTACGAAGCTCGTCAGGATGGCGGAGGTCGCGAAGCCGAAGCCGTGGGCGGCGGGGCCGATGGCGATGCTTGCGATGCTCAGGGTGGTGTTGGAGAGGAGGAAGACGGCGCAGAGGACGAGCGCGGCACGACGGTTGTCGAGGTAGAAGAAGACGTTCAAGAGAGCCAGCAGTAGGACGAGGCCGCCGACGCCGATGGAGAGCACGCGGAAGAGTTGCACGTGCACGGGCGAGAAGCCGGCGGCTGTGAGAGCGGGGGCGACGACGAGGATCGAGGCGACGACGGTCCAGCCCTGCACGCGAAAGATTTCGTAGATCGCGCGCCGAACGGTGGTCACCAGCCGGTCGCGGAGCTGCTCGATGTCGTTGAGCGTTCCGCCCCCCCGGACCGCGCCGAAGAACCGTTCGTAGTACTCTGCGAAATCGGTCTCGATCCGAAACAGAAACACGGCCATTCCCGGGAGCACCGTGAGGTACGCGAGGAACACCGGTAGGTCGTAAATGGGTGAGCCTCGAAAGGGGCCGATGACGGCGGTCGAAGTCTCGGTATGCATCCAGAAGACGATCTTGTCGGACCAGAGCGCGAGGTTGTAGAGAAAGCCGGTCACAGCGAGGCTGTAGAACGAGTAGCGACGCTGGAGGAACTCGAAGCCGATCCACCTGCGACTCGGGTAGAGACGCGTCACCAACCCGAGCAGCAGGAACAGCAGCAGTGCGTGACCGAACAGAAAGCCGCCGATCAACCCTTCGAGTCCGAAGCTCGACAGCGCGTACGCAGAGAGGACGAGCGATCCGTATCCGATGGCGAAAATGACGAGCACTTCGCGATAAGCTTTCAAACCGGTGACGAACACGACCACGATCCACGTATTGCAAGCGACCACGAAGGAGGCCAGCAGTAGGATCCGGAATGCCAGCGACTCGTCGAACAAGAAGAGAGCGACGAGGCCACCGATCGATCCCGCGACAGCGGTAGTGAGAATTAGCGCCCCGTGCAGGTTGGGCAGGATCATCTCCGAATTCTCTTCGTAGCTGCGATCGGCAACGAACCTCGTGAAGTGCAGTTGTAGGAAACCGGTAAGCGTCAGCGAACTCGCGGTGACATAGGTGACCGATGTCCAAAAGCGAGAGAGCAGTTCACCGCCGCCGGTCCCGATACAAAAGATGCCGATCATGCCGATCCCGAAGATCGAGAGGATCCACGGCCCGGAACCGATCAACCCGGCGTACCCGTACGCTCGAATCAGTCCGAGAAAGCTATCGCGGTCGAGGAGCTTTCTCAGCTCGAAACCGATACCGGCCATGGCTCCCTCTCCAATGCTTCGGCGTAGACGCCTCGGTAGGTATCGAGCATCAAGTCCAGCGTGTAGTACGTTTCGACCCGTTCGATTCCCGCGCGCTGCGCCGCGCGCCACTTCGTTTCGTCGGTGAGCAGTTCGACGGCGCTGGTGGCGGTCGCTTCGGGATCGGCGATGGGTACGACCGCGCCCGCCGCGCCCAGGGCTCGGTCTTCAGCGCTGTTGCCCTCGACCAATTCGCGGCATGCGCCGACGTCGGTCGTGACGCAAGGAAGTCCGCTGGCGTACCCTTCCAGGATGACGAGCGGGAGCGCTTCACTGATCGACGTCAGGATGGAGAGCCCTAGCTGCGGCAGAATGTCGGCGACGTTCTGAAACCCGAGGAACTTCACCCGACCCTCGAGGCCGAGGCTCGCGACCAGATCGCGACACTCACGAGAGTAGTCGGGGTCCTCTTCTTCGGGCCCGATGATCCACCCTTCCGCTTCCGGAACCCGGGTCACAACTGAGCGCATGGCGCGAATGAAAGTCTTGATGTCCTTGATGGGCACGACGCGTCCGATCAACCCGAGAATCGGCGGCACGTGCTCCGGCCGCTGTGAGCGGAGCGCTTTGAACCGGTCGAGGTCGATCCCGTTCGGAACCACGCGCGTGCGGCTGGCATCGGCGCCGTCGCTCACTTGACGATCTCGGTTTCCTTCGTAGAGCGACGTGATGGGGAACGCGGACGAATAGGTAATCCGGCCGATACTCTCGAAGAAGCGAATCCACAGTTGGCGAATGTAGTTGACCTGAACGTTGAGAGATCGCTCCAGCGTCTCGCGCGACTCTTGAATCCAGTTCGCTTGCGACAGGTCGATCTTACGCTCTTTCGTATAGATTCCGTGCTCCGTCAATACGAAGGGGCGTCCGGTGAGCTGTGAGATCATCATGCCGAGATACCCGGCGTAGCCGGTCGAGATCGAGTGATAGATCCGAGCGGGTGGGGCGTTGCGAGCGACATCTGCGAGAACGAAGAGCGGCTCGTGGATGGTGCGCACGGTCCAGAAGTAGTCGACGAACGAAGGCTCCGTGGAGAACCGTTCGTAGTGCCGGCAGATTTGCGACCAGGCGAGCGGGCTGGTAAGAAACGCCTCCCGGTCGATGCCTTCTTCTTGGAAGAGCAACTCGGACAGCGTGCGAAGATGGTTGGTCGCCATGCCGGTTTCGTCGCGCAATCGATCGTGTAGATCTTCGAGTGCTTTGAAGGTCTTCTTTCGCTTGCGCCGGTCCGCTCGACGTTGGTGGCCGCGTTGGATCACGCTTCCCGCACACGACTCCAACATGAAGTGTTCTTGGATGCCGACGACGTTCTCGGGGAGCTCGTACTTCATCTCGTCGTATTGGTCTCGGCTCCCTCCCAAGAAGATCAGGTCGAAGGTCATGTCGGGAAGCCCGCAGATCATGGTGTGAACCCAGCTCGACACGCCGCCCCGGACGTAGGGATAGGTGCCCTCGAGGAGGAGTGCGATATCGGCGGGTTCCTGCGACGATCGTTCACTCACAGCCATGATGTGGCGACCTCTCGCAGGGGGCGCGTCATGAGACGCGTCGGGTCGGTGGCGCGCAATCGCTCGCGTACCCGGTCGAAGTCTCGATAGGCGAAAGCGAGTTCCGCCTCGTACGGCGCGATGGCGTTCTGCGGGAAACCGCATTCGATCGCTCGCTGCAGGTGAAAGCTCGCCGAGTCCAAGTCCTGGGTCTTGAGATGCAGGCGTCCCAGCAGTAGGTGAAGCTGCGAGTTGCCGGGGTCGAGTTCCAACCCGTGCTCGGCGTTCTCTCGTACCTGAGACAGCAGGTGCCCCATGACTTCACCGTGGGCGAGCCCGGCGTACGCCAACTCCCAATACTCGTGAGCCAGCTTGAAGTAGAGATGACCGCGTGACCCTTCTTCCGATTCTTTCAAGCTGTCGAGAAGTCGTTTGATACGCGCATTGATGTCGAGCTCCATGCGATCGAGCAACGAATAGGCGAGCAGCCGGACGTCGTCGATGGGATCTTTCAGCGCGAACTTCAGAATGGGGACCGACTCACGGCCGGGTAGTTGTCGAGACGCGAGCACGGCTTGCAGTCGCCGTTCGGGGTCGTTGGCGTGTCGCACTACTCCGATGAGTCCTCCTTCGCCGAACGGCAGTTGCTCGCTCCTGCGCTTGCGAGTCATCGGGAGCGGAGGGGCAGAAATCGGAACGAAATCACGACGCCGCTCACGGGCGGGAAGGCTCGCGAGAACGCCGTTCATCGCAGTCCAGCCGAGGATTCCCAGCGCCGGCAGGAACGCGGCGCAGCCAAAGCGCCACACCCGTTCCCAGCCGCCGACGGGGGCATCGTACGGTCTTGCATCGCGGGCGAATGCGTAGAGGGTGCTAGCGAGCAAGTGCAGGACGAGGAACCACGCGACCGAGTGTGTGACCGGCAGTGCCTCAGCGAGAAAAACGATGGAGGTGATCTCAAGCAGGCACAGGAGCGGCCAGTGGAGGCGATTCCACATGCTCGACCTTCGATCTTCGCAGGGACTCGACGATGTCGTCGACGGTATCGGCGCCGCTCAATTGCAGCGCTTCGAATCGGACACCGGCTTCACCCAGGGACTTGCCGACTCGTTGTCGGATCATCGCTTCGATGCGAGCGCAGTACGCCTCGGTTCCCATGGCCTCCGTCAGTGGGAGTAGTACCGCGAGCACGCGGTCGCCGGTTCGGTTCTTGGTGGAGTACAACACGTCGAGCCCACGGTGAGAGCGCGACACCATGTCGATGACGCGCGGATCTGCCAACGTGCCATCGACGTCGACCCGGACCAAGCTCACCGGCAGCTGATGACGGACTAGGTCACGCAGCGAGTGTCTGAGTTGGAGTCGGAAGTCGGCTTCGCTGGCGTCGACCGCTTTGACTTGTTCGATAGCGCCGGTGAGTTGGTCTCCGATGTATCCTCCGAGAATCGTCATCAGCGTGAGGTTGTCTTGATGGAACGCGATGAACGGCATCTCCTGCACGACCAGAAGGGCCCAGAGTGAATCGTAGGAATCCATGATCGGAACCACCGCCAGAATGTCCGCCCGTTGATCTCGAAGATCGGCGCGGTCCAGGGTTCCGTCTTGAACGCTCAGCATTTTTCGTGATCGAAACGCCGTGTCGACCATGGGGTCATCGGGCGCAATAGCGACTCCGGTCCCCAAGTGCGCGGCGGCCGGCCACAGGATCTCTTCTCCATTCTTCACTTCGAGCACGGTGGCCACTTGCACTGAGCAGAACGTCGAAAAAAGATCGAGGATGCGGCGTCCGGTTGCGGCGATGTTCGCTTCGTCGAACTCGAGTACCAACGACTTGCGGATGGTCTCTACGCCGGTTCGTAGGCTCTGCGTCGTGCCGGCGAGCTTCTGCTCGAGCCGATCATGCGACGCTTGCAATGCGTAGTACCGTGGCGAGAACTCGTCGAGCCGCTTCTGCGAGTAGTGGATTGCCGAGGACGAGGCGTCCCAGCGACGTCGCCACACATCGGCGAACTGTCCGGCCAACAATAGTGTGGTCAACGAGCCCAGAGCCAAGTGCACCGTGTTCGCCGGCAACGCGTCGGTCCGCGCGACCCACACCCAGGCAGCGCCCGCGATCGGTAGCGCACTTGCGATTCCATACCCGAAGCCGTACCGCAAGGCAGCCATGAGCGGCGGAAGAATCAGGTACGGGAACCCGCACTCGAGCAGCAACGGATCGCTGGGTCGGAACACGCAGCCGGCGCCGATGAACAAGCCAGTGATGACCACTGTTTCGATCAGCGCCTGGCGTCCACCGGGCGGTGGGGCTGTGGTGAGGGGGCGGCGTCGTTCTGGGGTCAGGGGTTTGCCCCCGGCACCACGAGCCCCGCGAGTAGTTTGCGAAGCAGACGTTGCGCCGTTGCGCTGAGACTATCTCGCGACCAACCGGTCCGCGCCCCGCTGGCCGACCACACGGTGTCGCCCGTTTGCAGGTCAATCACTCGAATCGATAGACCGACGGCCGGTTCCCCTTCGAGGCCCGCTTTGTATCGCCACTCCGTCACGCTTCCCACGACACCGTATTGGAACCCCTGGCCCTCTGCCCATTCCTTTGCCCACTCGAATCGATCCCGATCACTGAGAATCGGGATCGCGTCTTCCAGCGATGGCTCCGGTGGGAGTTGGCAGTTCGTGATCCCGCGATTGAGCAGCAGGGTCATGACAACCGGTTCCAGCCGCTCGCCGACACGCGGAGCTTCGGCCCGATTCATCCACGGCAGCAAGACCCAGCGCGCTCCTGGCGCGACCGACTCGAGGCGGGAGTGGAAATCGTGAACCGCGCACGCAGAGGTTAAGACCAGTACCGCACTCAGTGCAGCACACGCCAATCCCTTCGTGCATGACCTACCGGTTGAACAACGCATCGTGTCTATCTCCCGAATCGGTAGATGTATTGAACCGAAAAACTTTGCGACGTCTGTCCGCTCGAGCCGGCGCTCGAGTCACCGTGTTCGAACCCGACGCTGAGTTCGTCACGACCGAAGATGGCGACCCCGACCGAGGCTCGCACCGCGAACGCATTCTGTGGATCGGGAAACCGCCGACCGACCCACGCGTCGATTCGGTACTGCAGAGATCGTTCTGAACGTACCCAGTGACCCGGATCGCCGTGTTTGAGTGTGGTACCTAGCCCGACGAGCGAAGACTCTGCGGCGAGCGCACGCTTCGGCGACGAACCGGCCGGTAACACGGCCGCGATTCCGTCGGGCAACGTTCGTCGTAATCGATGCTTGGTGTGGGCTGCGAATGCTCGGACCGAGAAGTCCTGCTCGCCGATGATCCAGCGGCGCCCGACCTCCGCGTCGAACGCGTAGCCTTCACCGAGGGGATCGCGGCCTCGATCATGAAAGCGACTCCAACGGGCTGAAGACGACAAGTAGTCGCGACCCGTCAAGGCGATGCTCACGCCGAGTCGCGCCTCGTCCTTAGCGCCCGCCACGCGAAGGACGTCGGACTCCGACGAGATTCGGTGCAACGACACGTCGAGAGCGGTGCTCAATCCTGGTCGCCACCGATGCTCAACGTCGACCTTGAGCGAGGGCACGACGTCTTCTTGGTCGTCGTTGACCCCCAGCGTGGCCGCGGCCGTCGTTCGTCTCGCGAAAAAGACTCCGGTCAGATCCAGGTCGAGTTCGTCGTTCTTGGCGCCGAGTCGCAGTTCGTCTCCGTCGGCGCTCGGCTCGATCCGAGCGACTCGAGTTTCGAGCGTCCACCGCTCGCCGGAACGGACGGCAACGGCTCGCGCCTCCCGCAACGTCACCGAGCCGAGTTCGCGAGACGCGGCGTGTGCCCGTGATGCAAATGGTCGTGACTGCGACAGGGAAACCGCCTGCCGGAGGAGCGAGGCGTTCGCCGGATCGACTTCGGTGGATTTTTCCCAGAGCCGTTCAGCCGCCACCGACAATGCCTCGCCGTTGCGGCCGAGTCGGCGCAGCGCTTCGATTTCGTCGACTCGTCCGATCGCGTCGAGGCGCGACTCGACCGACGGGTCGAGGGCGTGTTCGACGCCGTCGAGATCGGAATCCTTGAGCGCCATAGCGAGCCGCTGCCAGCGAGGGAGGGCGTCGTAGGGCTCACTCTTCTCCATCCAGGCGCGGGCACGATCGTGGTCGCCGGTCGACAAGTAGTGTCCGATGAGAGCGTGCGCAACCTTGGGCAGGTCAGCCGCGTGATCGGCGAGGTATCGAGTCCACCGTTCAGAGCCATCGGCGCCCTCGGCCGCGTGACCGAGCGCGGCGAAGGCGATGGCGATCGCGGGGTCGTCGAACGGTTCCCCCAACTGCCCTTCCAATGAACCTTCGAGTGAGCCGCCCAATCGGGCCTTGGAGTCGCGC
This sequence comes from Planctomycetota bacterium, assembly GCA_021776775.1. Lineage (GTDB taxonomy): Bacteria > Planctomycetota > UBA8108 > UBA1146 > JAJFFE01 > JAJFFE01. Next base: position 12,204 of record JAJFFE010000072.1, read on the forward strand.
AGCTGTGCGATGGCGCGCGGCATATGCTCGGTGATCACGTAGCGGCGAATCCGTGCGGCGGAGTCGCGGCGCTCCGCTTCGTCCAAGACCTGCGCGAGCTGTAGCCACCACAACGTGTCGTCCGGAGTTTGTCGGGCGGACTTCTCGAAGAACCAGAGCGCCTGATCTAGACGACCGAGGCGGTGCAGCCCGATCGCGAACGCACGCCAGAGCTCGGGTCGCCGAAAGCCGTCTGCTTGCCACGTCGTCAGGTACTTCTCGAGGGTCGGTGTTTCATCATTGTCGAGAAGTAGCCATAGGAAATCGATCTGTAGCGCGATCGAGCGCTCGATGTCGATGGCGCGTTCGTAGCTTTCGATCGCGCCGGGGATCTTCTCGACGTGGGCGAGGATTCTCGCGCGTACGACCCAGTAGCGAACCTCGCTGTGAAAGAGTGCTCGGATCGACTCCGCTTCCTCGAGAAGTGAGAGCGACCGTCCCCAGAGCTCGTCCCGCACTGCGGTTTCCATGGCCCAGACCATGAACACCGGATCGCCGAATTCGCGCCAGGCGGAGTTTGCGATCGTTCCCATCTTCGCTGACCACTCGGCGTCGTATCGGGCGAGGTGAAGAAGACGGAGGGCAACGGTCGAGGTCCGCGCATCGCTGTTCCAGAGCTGTCCGTACGCTTCGAGCGCAAGGTCGTCACGTTCCTCCTGCCACGCGAGTCGCGCCAAGGCGAACCAAAACCGCGTGGCGTTGCCCATGGTCGGTCGGACGCGGGCCAAGAGGTCGATGGCGCCGAGGTCGTCACCGACGCTCGATAGCAGTTCGGCCGTCGTGAGGATCTCTTCTTCCGAGCGGAAGTGTTCTAGAGAGAGGGTACGTACGGTCAACGCTCCCTCGTGATCACCGCGTTGAGCGCGTAGCTTCGCGAGTACTCGCCACGCAACGGGCTCTTTCGGATGGCGTTGGACGAGATCGAAGACGTGCGGCTCGGCAAGCTCGGGGGCGCCGACCGCTTCGCACGCGCTCGCCAGCGCCAAGGTTTGGTCGATGGTCAGCGGAGCGCGTTGTGCAGCGATCAGTAGAAGCCTCATCTGTTGTGGCGCCGCCTTTAGCTGTGCGGCTATCTCGAGCCCTTGCGCAAGCGCGAGTTCGTCGCCGGTCTTGGCCAGCGCCACCAAGCCGTCGAGCGCTTCGTGACTGCGTCCCGCCCAGACGAGGATCTCGGTGTGTGCCCAACGCGCTTCGACGTCGTCGGGCTCTCGTTCCATCAGCTGTCGCGCATACTCGGCAGCGCCTTCGAGATCTGCCAGAGCCAGCTCCCGCTGTACTTGGTCGCGAAGGAGATCAGGTGACGTCGACGACAGCTCGAGCAGGCGGCGGCCGAGGTCTCTCGCAAGCTCCGGTTCGTTCTCGGCGGTCGCCAAGGTTGCCACGGTGGCAAGGAGAGTCGTTTCCAGCGGACAGTCGTCGAGGTAGGACCGTGCGCGGGCGAGGGCTTCGTCGCCGCGGTCCGCCTCTCGTAGTGCGCCGATGGCACGTTCGGCGTAGCGCGCGAAAGTACCGGCGTCGCTCGCTTCGTAGGCGAGTGTCTCGAAGACGCGAGCAGCGTCGCCGCCGCGTCCGGCGGCGCGATACCAGCGGGATGCTCGTTCGAGGTGCAGCGCACGACGCGAGACGTCTCGCGCCGCGAGTCGCTCGAAGATCTTCGCCGCGGTTCCTGCGTACCCACCTTCTAGCGCAGTGGCGGCGAGCCACTCGAGGTCCTCGGGTGAAGTCCATGGATCACGCGCCAGCATGGCGAAGCGCTCGGCCGTGTTCGGCAGCGCCGCTGTCGCGTGCTTCGCACGGAAGCGCAGCATCTGTACCCGAGCTTGTTCGTCGTCCGGCCCGTTGTCGACCGTGGACAACACGTTGGTCGTCTCGTCATGACGACCGGCTCGGTGGAGTTGCTTCGCATAGGCCAATTGCGCTGAAGTGTCGTCCGGTGCCCGGCGCGCCGTCTCAGCGAGATAGTTCAGCGATAGGTCGTCGGGGTGTTCCGCTTCCGCGAGCTGTTCCACGAATCGTCGTCCGGGAAAGACCAAGATCAAACCGGCGACCGAGATCGCCGCGAGGAAGAGGTGCACGCCGGGCGACAGCAACGGCTCACGATCCGAAGAGAAAGACTTCATCGTCGTTCACCTCCGGAATCGTCACGGTGATACGGTCTTGATCACGAGTTCCGGCGACGCTCTTTCCCCGGTGCTCGATCCGAGACGCACGGGCGGTCAACGTCACGCTACCGGAGCTCTGGAATCTCAAGGCTACGAACGACTCGCTTCGACGAGTGGCGACGATGCGAGCGTTGGCTCTCACCACGTGCGGCGCGGACGACGGGCCGGAGCCGAGGACGAGGCGGGGCTCGTGGGTCGAGAAGCTGACGTATCGACCCTGCGGCAAATCGCGCACGGCCACGACCGACGGGCTCTTGCCGAGGTCGGGCCAACCGAGGGCGGTCGGGAGTCGAACCGTTCTCAGTTCGCCGAAGCCGAGCAGTCGCCAGGCGCCGTCGAGGTCGCGTGCTACTACGCCACTGTGGAATCCTTGGACCATGCTTGCGTAGTGACGGATCGACACTCCTACTGTTTCCTGCGTCTCAACCCAGTCGTAGACGTCGCGCAGTGCGGCAACGCTGCTGCGCTTTGTTCCCGAGTAGAAGTGGTAATGCACGCCGATCGGCTTGAGCCGGCGTGGCGAGTCTGTGAGTTCGAACGTTTCGATCACTCGCCGAAAGCCGTGGAAGGGGCCCCGCCAGAAGTTGGTGTATGCGTTTTCGCTCGCCACCGGAGCGTAGGCGTGGAGTTGGGTTCCGACCGGACGCATCGCCGCGCTGATTGCCGTCACGCTCTGGTGGGCGCGCGTGATTTGCGTTTGGCTGGCAGAGAGGTGGGTCCAGGACCGTGGCGGGTCCGCGGAGAAACGCGTCCCGCTCACCGCTGTGTTCTCGGACCAGAGGACGATATCGACTCGCTTGTCGGCCGGTGTTAGCGACTCCAGCGTCCGTACCGTCTCGCTGAGTTCGATCCCGATCGGCGAGACGCCCGACGCATCGATCGCCGCGTCGACATGCTTCAACGTGAACAGCTTGCGCGCCAGCGCCTCGAATTCAGAATGCGACCCCGCCTCGTGCCCGGCATGGGAGAGATCCATCGGAGTCAGGGAAACCGTCGTCGGAACGTCGTTCCGTCGCAGGAACTCGTCGTGAATCACTTCTATGGCCAACGGCCCGTGGCGCCACTCGGCGGCGGTCGACGCGCCGCTCCCGCCGATGTGAACCATCAACAGCCGGGACCCGTTTTCAGTCGTCAGGTCCGGCGTTGGGATCACGGGCAGTCGCAGTGCCCGTCGGGTCAGTTTGAACGGGTCGACGATCCACTCGCGCTTACCGTCGAGTCGTCGGCGGAGCACGTGAGGTGCAAAGGCGAACCCTCCCCACGGGGTGATCGCCACGGTGTCGACTCGCTCCCGGTCCGATCCGACGAGGCTGCAGAGGGGATCGCTGTTGACCGATCGAATGGCGACGAGCCCGCGTGAACGATCCTTCGGGGGCGCTTCGAATCCGACCGCGTCGTCGGTCGCGACGACAGTGACTGGCCGTTCGAGCTCGCTTGTAGAGTGTTCGAACTCGAACTTGCGCATGAATCGGTGGGTCGGGGAAAAGCCGAAACCACCGACGAAGAGAATCGGAAGCGACGCTTCAACACAGCCTTCGAGCCAGAGTTCTAGCCCCGGCGTCTTTCGTTCTCGATTCGTCGACAGCCAAGTGACGACCCCGGCGTACCGTTCGAGGTTTGCGACTTCAATAGGCTTGGCTGCGTCGACGTAGTCCACCGCGAAGCCGGCGTACTCGAGGCACGGTGCCATGAGCGAATGAGCATCATTCGCCGCGAGTGTTGCGTCGCGCTCGTCGTAAACCATGAGAACTCGCCGAGGGATCATCTCCCACGCCGTGACACCGATGCGGTCGAGCGCCGGCGTAGCCACCCACGGGGAGAACCCGTGCGATGCGATGTTCCGAGCCGTCTCGACGGCGAGCGTTCGGTTTGTTGGTGAGACGTAGTCGATCACGGTGACCGGCACGTCGAACGTGTTGCGGGCCTCGTTCAGTTTCCCGAGCAACCACGCTCGGTCCTCGCGCTTGACTGCGTGGTAGCCGTGAGCCTTCGTCCAACTCTGATAGAGCGACTCCGCCACGACGCCGTCGATCGATGACGCGATCTGCGGCAGCAACTCGAAGCCGCGGTTGACGACTATTCGCGCCTTCGGAAAACGGGCGCGCAACTGTTGAACGATTCTAGTCAGACCGGCTTTGCGGATCTCGAACAGCGCGCTGTCGGCGGGAACGCCGGCGAGAGGGCTGTCGATAGTGTCCAAGAAGAATCCTCGGTATCCGTCCCGCCAGAGTGGCTCGAAGCGGCGTTTCATCAGGAACGCGCACCACTCGGCGCAGGGATCGACGATGCGTGACGCCCACTCGGGGTTCTCCTCGAGCAGCCAGCCGGTGTCGAGATCGGAGAACCAGCTCCGGCTCGGTCGCACTTCCCCCACGCTCACGTAAGCCATGAGTTGGGGCGGTTCGAGCTGCTCTCGATCGGTGGCACTCCAGTGGTCGGGCTCGACGACGACATGATCGTAGTGACGCAGAACATCGACCGGTGGCGACGGGCCGTAGTGAAACGCCGTCGTCTTCTCCGCGAGTGCGTGAGATCCGATGAGCAGGAGGACTAGAACGACGCGGATGTGGAACATAACTCCCGAGCACTTCTGGGACAGAGTCGCTGAACGGACTCTTGAAGCATCGGCATTCCAAGCGGCAGAGCTTGATAGGTCGTGGGCTCGTTCCGGTAATACGGTGGCGCGGAAGGGACTGAACTCGGTCCAGCTTCGAGAGCGAGCGGAGGTCGATGGTCCGAGTGTGACGGCGCTCGATCCGAGTGGGATCGTTCGAATCCACGTCTACGTCGGGAGTTCCAATGAGGAGGGCGGGACAAGTTTCGAACGGATCGCGAAACGGTGGCACATCGAGGATGTGCCCGACCGGATCTCAGTAGACCTTGCGGATCACTACGGTTTCCGTCTTTGGCGCCTGGTTCCGGGAGCTACGCTCGACAGTTTCGGGATCAGGCAGCTGAACGCACAGATTGGATTCGTTGTATACGAAGACTTCGGTCACCTCATCGAGATCGTTCGGCTGGTCCAGCGGAGGTGCCGAGTATGTGTCGACGTTGGGTAGTCGAAGCTCTTTCGTTTCGCTTTCGGAGAGATCGAGATCCTTCAATTCCGCAGCGACGACGCGCGGGTAGTCAGCCGCCGGTGTGTCGTGGGGAATCCGGCGGACGACGGTTGTCTCGTCATCCGGAGACCGTTTCTGACGGCGCGTCGACGAACCAAAAGACGTGATCTTCTGTTGGGTCGCCGCGCCGCACGAGACCCGCGCGAGCAGATCCGTCGATCCGTCCGCGTGAGTGCGGAGTGCCAAGTCGCCGCCGAGCATTTGGGCAACGCGTTTCGCAATGGCCAGACGCAGCCCACCGGTTCCGTGGAGAAGCATGGTTGCCGCGTCAGCCTTGGCGTACGCCGTGTAGAGGTCTCGGAGCTCTTCCCCGGATACTTCGAGTCGAACGTCGGTGAACTCGAACGTGAAGTAGCCGCCGCCGTCACCCAAGTCGCTCGCACGGCAGACGACCTTCAGTTGGTCGACTTCAGCCCTTCTCGATACGACGTCGATGACATTGTGAAGCAGCTGCCGCAGCAGGCTCACGTCCGACTCGATCTTCTGCGGAAGCGCTCGCGACGACTCGACAATGAGCTCGCACGCGACCACTCCCGATCCGCGAATAGCAGTTTGCGCCTCGTGCAAGGCGGCAATCGGATCGAGAAGGACGGTGCGGCACCGAGTGATGCCCGCTTCGATCTTCGACAACGCCAGAATGTCATCGAGTAGCGACAGCAGCGACTGAGCGTTCTGTTGCACGGCCGGGAAGACATCTTCGTCGCGGCTCTCGTCTAAGCGAGTGGACTCCATGATCTCGTGCACCGGCGTCCGCAGTTCCTGGCTCAGATAAGACAGGAACACCGTCCGTGCATGGTTGGCTTCTATTGCATCGTTTCGGGTGCGAACGAACTCTTCCTGGATGAGCTTCTCTTCGGTGTAGTCACCGGCGACCAACATCACGCCGGTCACGACGTCTTCGTGCAGAATGGGAAGCGCAGAGATTCGCACTGGGACGCCGTTGGGCGATCCCGGGTGCGACACGATCAGTTCGATGTTTCGCGCGCGTTGTCCGCGGAGCGCTCTTGCGATCGGTAGCTCTTCAGCCGTGTACGGTTGCTGGTCGTTCGCGCGAACGCAAGTCCTGCCCATCCACGTCAACCCAGAGTCTCCAACCTTGGCATCTCCGATGAGCGCGCGGGCCGCGGAGTTGATCGAAACGATCGTTCCGGTTTCGTCGAGGACGACAATCCCGTGGCAAGCGGACTCGAGCGCTTGTTCGACGATCGATTCTTCTTCTTCGTCGCCTTCTTCGATCCCGGGAGCGTGACGTGACCTGACCCAGAATCCCACCGCCGCCGTGAGTCCGAAGATAGACGCCAACACCAACCAGACCGTGACTTCCGAGTTCGCGGGGGGAGACCATTTTGACTGCAATTTTGCAACGCCGCCCGGAAGCTCAACGCTGACTGTTTCTGGTGGGTCAGGCGTGTCGCGTCGCGTCACGGTTGTCGACCACGATTGCCAGTCGGGAGTGGCCAGCGAGAGCAGGAGGTCGATATCGACAAGCGCCACGAACGCGCCGTCGAACTGGGACGGGGAGCGAATCCAAATGGCGACGACAGAGTCTGCGAGAGCTCCGGCGCGATCGAGAGTGACGGTCGTTGGCTCAGTCGTCCCCGGGGGCGCGCTGTCCTCGTCCGCGTGAAATTCGAGTTCGCCGTAGACTGCTCGCGACGTTCCATCGCGTCGGGCCGCCGCGCGCATGTGTGAGTTGTCGTCGACGAAGAATAGGTTGTGAATCGATCGATTGTGAATCACAAATCGTTCGAGCTCTTCGTCTAACTCGACACCGAACCTGTTGGTGGTCGAGAGCGTCGACCCGAAGGTGCGTACTTCGTGCGCGATCATCGAAATTTGGTCTCGAACGGAACGCTTCAGCCAGTCGTCGCGAGCCTCGGGCGGAAGTCCCTGACTCTGCTGCGCGCCGATCCCAACTGCAATGAGCGCTATAGCTGTAAGCGCGGCGAGCGTGCGACCGCGGCCGAACTTCAACCATGAGTTCTCACTGAGTTCTGGATCGACGCGCAAACACTTCCCCCTTGCTGCAAGCGAGTTCTAGAGGCCCGGCCGAAAAGTCAGAGGCACGGTGCGCGGCGGTCTTCGACGGAATCTCACCATTCGTAATACTCAACGAATCCACCAATTCGCCTGCGAATTCCGAACGGCAATCTTCCGCCGAACTCCACCACTCACCGC
>JAJFFE010000073.1 GCA_021776775.1 Planctomycetota bacterium
GGAACCGCACCCAGCTCGGTACGAATCACGCCGCCCAGCGCACACGGCTCATCGCCCAACGCGCCTCCGCAAGCATCGGGCACCACCGCTGCCCAACGCCCCTAACAGACTGGGACCGACCCCGATCCGCCCGTCCGACGTTCGAAGCCGTCCCGGTCTTGAACCACGGCCCCGCGCCAAAGCCCACCCCTCCCTCATAGTCGGTGGCGAGCAAGAGACTCGGCCGTCCCCAACCCACTGGTGCTCGAGCCACGCCACGATGCGCCCCGCAAAGTTGCGCCCCGCAAAGGAACCGTCGCGGCGACTTACCGGATGACGCACCATCATCGCGTGTGGTTCAACCCTCGGGTGTCACGGGGCAAGAACCTGAACGCTGAGAGAAAAGAGGCCTGGCCACTAGCTTAGCTAGCTAGAGCTGCGCTTCGGCGTCCTGCCAGTCGGACTCAGTGTCGATGTCGATCGATCGCTCGCGCGGCATCACGTACGCCGCGATCGATCCCCAGTCGAAGGCTCCGTCCGGCTCGGCCGAGAGCAGCGTGTCGACGTCGTAGATGTAGATCGCACCGTTTAGCCGATACACGGCCGGCAAGTCTTGCCGCCGGTGGGCTCTGGTTTCGGCATCGAACAAGAATTGCAGTTCGTCCCCGTCGACGGTCGCCATCCAATGCGGGTGCTCGGACGCCTCCGTCACACTGACGAGGTGGTTTCCCGGGTGACGGTCGAACGTGTCGATCGCCGCCGTCACGTCGGCCGAGGTCGTGAACGGTGCCGTCGCTTGCAGTAACACGATGCGGGCGGCGCGATCGCCCTCTGCGCGGAGGCAGCGGGCCGCGTGGGCCACCGCCGCGATCGCGGGCGTGCTGTCGGTAGCGAGGTCGGCAGGTCGGACAAACGGCACGTCGGCCCCGTGCTCGAGCCCTTCGGCAGCGATGGCCGGGTCGTCGGTGCTGAGAACGACTCGGTCGATGGCCGAGGCACCCGCGAGGGTCTGGATCGCCCGCCCGAGCAGCGAGATGCCGCCGAGGGGCCGCAGGTTCTTACCGGGGACTCCCCGCGACCCGCCGCGTGCGAGCACCAAACCAACCGTACGTTCCACGTGTCGCCGCCTTCCGGAGGAGTCCGAGCTCGCCAATCTCTGTTTCGGGTCGGCTAGCGCGGCCCTTCACGACACTACCAAAAAGTCCCGAGCACCGGACAACTTCGGGTGAAGACTCACCTGACTCCCGACTTTGGACACGACGGTTCTAGAAACGGTCCAACCGATCGCCGACCGGCAAGACGCCGGAGACAATCGCAAAGGCCTGCTTCTAAGACAGTTACGTCCCCGGCGGCCGTGCCCAACGGTGTCATCGATAGGCGCGCCCGCGGTTTGCATAAGAGTCACGGGTCGTGGCCTTGGGTTCGAGGTCAGGACGGAAACGATTAAATCTCGAGGGGAATGGAGAACTCGCAGGCTGATTGACGGCCTGCGGGTTGGCACCTAGAATCCGCGGCTTCCTGGCGAATTCTCCCCCAAGTAAAACATGACGATCGGGCCCACGGTCGAAACCACGGACCGGCCCCGGCTCGACGTGAAACACATGAATCTGGCTCGCGCTGCGAGCCGTGGATGGAGCACCTAAGATGAAGCGATTTTCAACGCTATCCATCGCTTGCTGCGTCGCCCTGGTCATGGGCGCAATCGCAGTCCCCGCCTTCGCACAAAAAGACGACGGCGGCTACGGCCCCCCGATCCCTCCCAAAGTCGCGAAGAAAACCAACCAGAAGCCGGGTGTCAACGGCGGCAAGGTCGCTCCCATCAGCGATGGCCCCAGCCCGGTCATGGTTCTCCCGGAGACCGACTGGAGCTGGGACGACGTCATGCAGGGTGACAAGGTCTCGCACACGTTCGTCGTGAAGAACACCGGCGAAGGCGTCTTGCGAATTACTCAGGTCAAACCCGGCTGCGGCTGCACGTCGAAGAGTTTCGACCGCGAAATTGCTCCCGGTGGCGAAGGCAAGATCGACTTGGTCATCGACACCACCAAGCTCAAAGGCAAGACGGTCCGCAAATACGCGACGATCTTCACCAACGATCCGCGTTCGGCCCGAGCCAAGGTGTTCATGTCGGGTAGCGTCACGCCGTTCATTCTGACCGAGCCGGCCAGCGTTCGCTTGATCGGTCTCTCCGGGGATCTCCTCGAGGGTTCGGTCACCGTGTCGCCGGGACCGAAGTCGGCTGCGTTCTCGATCGAATCTGTTAAAGCCAAGGGCGATCGCGTCGAAATCGTCGAAGTGAAAGATCTCGGCGACGGTCGGTACAACATCTCGGTGAAAGCGGTTCCCTCGGATCGTCCGCAAGTTCTGCGTGACCAGTTGACCGTGGCCGTCGTGGACAGCGAAGGCGTCCGTCGCGAAGCCAACGTGCCGGTTACGGTCGAGCACCGCGATCGCATCACGCTTCAGCCGCGCGGCAACGTTGTCTTCCAGAAGCGCGAAACCGCTCGTCTGCTCCAAGAAGGAGCGGCCAAGCGCCCGGTTCAGCGCGACGTGCACATCTTCGGTGGCCGCGACGATATCAAGTTCAACTTGCTCAACGTCGAGCTGCTCGATCTGCCGGAAGGCGTGTTCACCGTCACGACCAACACCGTCAAGCCGGAGCACCGCTACCGAATCTCGATTCGCCTCAACGAGTACCGTCAAGAGCGTACGCTCCGTGGCCGCCTTCGTATTACCACGGACGATCCGGAAACCCCGGTTCGTGAAATGCGCGTCTACGCTCAGTTCGGTGGCACGACCAACCCGCGAGTCACAGGGGCTGGTGCCAACAACGGCAAAGCGAAGCCGGTCCCGGCGATCGGGAAAGGCAAGGCCGGAACGAACCGTCGCGTCACTCCGGTCGGCGGCCAGAAGCAGATCAAGCCGACCAAGAACGGCAACAACAACTCGAACGTGAAGCCGGTCAAGAAAGGCTAAGCCTTCCTTCGACTTCCGATGTTCGAATTCGAAATCGCGCGCGGGAACTCCGGTTTCCGCGCGCCTTTTCGATGAACGCCCGATCACCCATTCGCCGTGCAGAAGGTAACCACCATGATGCTAGCCCCAGCCGTGTTGCTCCTGTCGCTCTTCCCCATCGGCATCACGCCTGCCGCCGGCAAGCCGATCCTGAGAGTCGAAGCGAAGCGCGTGGAGTGGGGAGAGCTGATCCAAGGGGACACGAAGAAGCTCGAGTTCGTCCTTCACAACGACGGTGATGCGCCGCTCAAGATCGTCCGAGTGACACCATCCTGTGGCTGCTTGACCGTCGACAAGCCGACCGAATCGGTCGCTCCTGGTGGATCGATTCGCCTACCGGTCACGGTCGACACCGGTCGTCTTCCCGGCGGTGAGACCACCAAAATGGTGATGCTTGTCACCAACGATCGCCGCAAGGGGCAGATCCCGCTCGAAGTTCACGGCCACGTGATCACACTGTTGAAGCAGCTCCCCGACGATCTTGTCGCGCGAGTGTTTCCGGGAGAGACGCCACGCATCGAAGCGACACTGAGCGCCGCCACCCCGCGCGTCGCTGCGCTCGTCGCTGCGCGTATGACCGACCCGAGATTTCGGGCGACGCTGACGCCCACGGACGATGCGGGAGGCACCTTGGTCGTCGAGGGCCCCGCCGAAGACGGGCCGCGACGGCTCGGAATCGAACTCGAGATCGACGTCCGGATGAAAGACAACACCACACGCACGGTGAAAACGACGTGTCGTATCGAGTACCGCTCTCGTTGGGAGCTCTCCGCCAAACGTCAACTCGCGTTCACTCGCGATGACACGAAGACGTGGACCGATACGTCTAAGCCGCTGGTCAAGACCGTCAGCCTGATTGCGGTGGCGCCCGAATTCACGGTCGAGTTGCAGTCGGTCACGATCAAGGGAGCCAAGGACGGACAGTTCGACTGCCGCGCGACCACGGTAGAAGCGGGCAAGCACTACCGCATCGAAGTGCGCCTCTTGAAGCCTGTGGCCAAGAAGTTCGAGCGAGGAACCTTGGTCGTGCGCACCAACGACCCCAAGACGCCACAACTCGAGCTCCGGCTTCGCGCGTACGGGTCGTAACAACCGCGAAAGACGACGGGCTCAACTGGACTGACTACCTGACTACTCGTTGAGTAGCTTGGCCAAACGCGCCGGCGCGATGTTTCCCCCACTCACGATCGCCACGTGAACGCCGGGATCGATCTCGTGCCCGTCGTGCGGGCCGGTGATGATCGGTGTCGACGATACCGCTCCCGACGTTTCACACTCGACCGCGAGTCCCCGGCGCAGAGTCCGGAAAGTCTGCGCAATGGCGTCGTCCTCGACCGTGTGGGCTCGGTATCGAGTCGCGATCAATGTATGGAAGTTGAGGGTGCCGACCGAGAGTGGTAGGAGCCCGTCGGCCACGGAATCGACGCTGTCCAAGCGGACGACCTCCCCGGCCCGGGCCGCAGCCGCGAAGCACGCCGCGCCGGTCGGTTCCACGGTGTGTAGCGTCGTCTCGGGCGCCGCCTCGCGAAGCACCGCCGCGCAACCGGCGGCCAACCCGCCGCCCCCCACCGGAGCCCAAACCCCGGTCGGCGCCGCTCCCAACTCGTCGAGAATCTCGAGCATGGCCGTGCCCTGCCCGGCCACGATCCACTCGTGGTCGAACGGGGGCACAATGACCCACCCCCGCTCGGCGGCGATCTGACGTGCGAGCGACTCGCGGCTCTCCGACGTCGCGCCGGCACGGATCGCCTCCGCCCCCGCGGCGACGATAGCCTGCTCCTTCGAAGCGTCGACGTGATCCGGCACGGTCACCACGGCCGGGAGGTCGAACGCGGCGGCGGCCTCAGCGACCGCTCGCCCGTGGTTGCCGCTCGAATACGTCACCACGCCCGCCGGCGGCTGGCCCGCCGCGAGCAACCGGGCCAAGAAGTGGCGCGCTCCTCTCGCCTTGAATGCACCGCTGACCTGATTGCACTCCAGCTTGAGGAACAGATCGACGCCGTCGCAGTGGTGGATCGAGGCGGGGACCTCGAGCAACGGAGTGCGGCGGACCCGGTCCACCAACAGGGTCGCCGCGTCGCGCACAGCGGCCAGAGAGACAACTGAGTTCATGGGATTCCCACTCGTAAAGTTCGAACACTTCGGAGGATCCATCATCGGCGCCCCGGACTTCTTGATGCCCGAGACCGAGCGGCCTATTCTCGAACTCGCCCGCCGCGTTCACAACGTCTCATTGGAGCAGATTGCGCCACTCAGCCAGGACACACAAACAGCAGGGACATCCAACGGTCGCAAGCAACCGACCCTCACCCCCCGCTGAGATCACTCCCTGAGCAGAACTTTCCGTACGCTTCGTCGTCCCGCAACCCTCGGTTCACCGTTCGCGAGCTGGTGTCACCATCCTCACCACTCGCTCCGACCCAGAAACGCGCCGCAATCATGACTCAGCAGAATACGACAGCACCCGCTTCTTGGACCTGGGACGCGGATACGGTGAGCGACGAGTACCTCGCCTGGCACGAGTCCACCCGGCGCAACTGCCTTCGCGACATCCTGCAGATGACACACCTCGCCAACTCGGGACACCCCGGTGGCTCGCTATCGTCGCTCGATTTGTACCTGGTGATCTACGCGCACTCGAAACTGAACCCGGAAGACCCGTGGATGCACGACCGCGATCGCATAGTGGTCAGCCACGGGCACACCTCGCCGGGGGTCTACTCCGTGTTGTGTCACCGCGGCTACTTCGATCGCGACGCCATGATTTCGAGCTTTCGCCGCACCTACGACAAGTTCGAGGGGCACATTGAACGCGACGTCCCCGGTGTCGAGTGGACGACGGGCAACCTCGGCCAGGGACTATCGGCGGCGTGCGGCATGGCGCTCGGCATGCGTATGAAGGGGATCGATTCGCAACTCTTCGTTCCCATGGGTGACGGCGAACAGCAAAAGGGGCAGATCGCCGAGGCGCGACGGTTTGCCAAGAAGTTCCGACTGACCAACCTCACCGCGATCATCGACTTGAACCGGCAGCAGATCGGCGGCCGGATCGAAGACATCATGCCGCAAGACATCGCCGCCGGCTGGGCGGCCGACGGGTGGAAAGTCGTCGAGATCGACGGACACGACCCCGTCGCCATCCATCGCGCGTGCAGCGCCTCGGTTCGAGACAAAGAGACCCCGCACTGCATCATCGCCAAGACCGAGATGGGTAAGGGCGTCAGTTTCATGGAGGGGACTCACAAGTACCACGGGGTGGCGGTGAGTGACGAAGAGTACGCGATCGCCCAGGAAGAGTCCGGCGAGCCCGCCAGCGAGTGGGACCTCGAACCCTTCAAACGACTGATCAAGGCTGAGAAGCCGGCCGACCTGCCGACGCTACCGGTGACCTACCCGGTGATCCAAACGGGCGAGCCACGCACCTACACTGCCGACACCAAGACCGACAACCGCAGCGCCTTCGGCAACGCCATGCTCGACGTCGGCGAGGCGAACCGACAGGGAGACTTCACTCCGGTGGCGGCGTTCGACTGTGATCTCGAAGGATCGGTCAAACTCGGAGCGTTCCACAAAGCGTTCCCCGGACACTTCTTTCAATCCGGCATTCAAGAGCACCACACCGCCGCCTGCGCCGGCGCATTGTCCGTGGAAGAAGTGGCAACGGTATTCGCAGACTTCGGTGTCTTCGGCGTGTGCGAAACGTACAACCAACACCGGCTCAGCGACATCAACCACAGCCACTTGAAACTCGCCTGCACGCATATCGGACTCGACGTCGGTGAAGACGGCCGTACGCATCAGTGCATCGATTACATCGGTGTCTTGGCAAACCTGTTCGGCATGAACATCATCGTCCCGGCAGATCCGAACCAAACCGACCGAGCGCTTCGCTACATGTTGTCGCAGCCCGGCATGTTCTTCTTGGGTATGGGTCGCTCCAAACTGCCGACGATTCTCGACACCTCAGGCGCACCGTTCTTCGCGGGTGATTACCAGTTCGAGCTCGGTCGACTCGATCGCATCCGACCGGGCAAGGCGGGCACGGTGATCGCTACCGGGACGTTGACCGGACGCGCGGTAGAGGCGGTCGATCGACTCCGTGCCGACGGCGTCGACGTCGGCGTCGCGTGCCTGGCGACCCCCACTTGTCTCAACGACGAAGACGCCGACTCGCTCGCGAACTCACCGTTCATCGTGACGGTCGAGGACCACAGCGTGCGCACCGGCCTCGGGGCACACGTGGCGCAAGCGCTGTTCGCACGTGGGCACGCCGTCCCACACCGCCGACTCGGGGTTGAGCAGTACTGCCCGTCCGGATCGGCCGAGGCGGTGTACCAGTCGCAGGGGTTGGACACCGACAGCCTCGAACGAACGATCCGGGATTTCGCTCACTCGCGACGGTAGTATCTGGCATCGGCGTGAACCGGAACGCGGTTCGCACTCGGGCTTCCCACAATGTTACAGATCTCGTTCTTGCCTGCAGTTAGGTCTGCGGCTGATCCGATTCGCCTGTCCGTGTCAGAAGTTCTGACACCGGCAGGTGACCGGACGAGATCTTCGCTCGTGGGCTCGAACACTGGAGGATGCCATGATCCCAGCCACCACACTTGCTCGATGTCTCTTCGTCCCGATCGGTCTCGCCCTACTCTTCGGCGCACCGTGTTCGGCCGACGCACAAAACGGCTCGACGTACTCATACATCCTCCGCGACACTCCGTTCGCAACGAACCCCGACTTCAACGGCACGCTCGATCCGAACACGATCTTTGCCTACAACACGACGACGAAGCTTGCCGTGCCGTCCAGTCAACGACTCGCGAACGCGATCAACGCGCAGATCCCAGGAGCGTTGGTCGACGCCATCACCTACGGGCACGGCGCAATCTGCCTCGAGGTTCCGCACGGAGACTTGTTCTGGTCGATCAGCCGTATTCCGGCGGACGGTGGCAACGGCGCGCTTCCCAGCACAGCCCTGTACGACGAAGCCAACGACGATAGCGAAGCGGACCTGTTCTGGGTGCCGAACGTGCCCGAGACGAATCCGAATGCGTTCTTCCCGAACGTGAAGGCGGTTGACGACAACTCCGCGCCTGGTGTCCGCAACCGGTTCCTGACCTTTCCCAATACCACACTCGGCTTGCACGGCAAGTTCGGAACGCCCAACGGCGCGCCGCCGCAGATCAGTAACCTCGCCGGGTTCGATCACCATCCACCGGCGTATGCGGCGACCGAGAACATCTACTTCTCCATTACGGAAGACTGGCCGGCGGTCGGGCCTACCGTCTTCGAAAGCGGCGACATCCTTCTACTCGACACCTTCGACACCATCACGATCTTCCGCACGTACACCGACCTAGGCCTTACCGCCAACGACAACATCGATGCGTTGACGATCGACATCCACCACTCGGACTCCGTGAGCCAATGCCGAGTCGGTCTACTCTCCGTCACGCGAGACAGCAGCTACGGCAACCCGGGTGACCTGTTCCTGTTCTACTGTGACGACGACGTGCAGTGTCAACAGGCCACCGGGATCTACCGATGGGCGAGTGCCAGCGGGATTCACCCCGGCGACGGCGATATCGACTGCATCGTCTCCATCGACCCGCGGGTCTCTTGGACGGACAAGCCGGGAATCTCCGGCAGCAGCGTGGTGATCACGGCAACCGAAACCGGCCGCCCCGAGAGCTTCTCGGTGGTCGTCGATACCCAAACGGTCGGCACGGAGTTCGGAACATCACCGTCCGTGCCGGTGGCCTTTGCGACGGGCGACGATCCCGTCATTCAGGTGTGGGGCAAGATCGGCGAAGCGTCGCGCCTCGCCGGCGCCTGCAAGTTCGAGTTCGGCACCGGCGCGTCCGACTCCGTCACCTCGCTCGATGTCACGGCAGGCATCACCTCGGCCGACCTCACGTGGAACAACCCGGTCGGCACGGCTGAAATCGAAATCCAACTCGACCAAGAGCCGCCGATCTTGCTCGGGCCGGTTTCCGCATTCACCATCGCCTCGGTTGCGCCCGGGGTTCACACCGTCTCGGTTCGTTCGATAGCGGCCGGCGTCCGTAGCTTGCCGGAATACACGCGCTTCGAAATAGAAGAGTCGCTGCCGATGCCGAGCGGCGTCGGCATCGAGATCACCGGCGATCGGGAAGTCACGGTTTCGTGGACGCACGATATCGCAACTACCGGCATCGAGGTCGCACTCGACGGCGCGGCGGAAGCGACGCTGACCACGACTCCGCTCTCCGTGTCGGGATCCCTCGTCATCAGCGTGGACTACGGCTATCGGCGCGTCACGCTGCAAGCAACCTCTCCCGGCGGCGACAGCGGAGCGACCAGCGTCGACATTTTCGTACCGCGGCCCGCGCCCGGGACGATTCTACAGTCAACGGCCTACACAGGGTCGAGTCCGTACGGCATGACGTACGTTCCCGAACGTGACGAAATCCTCATCAGCGACCGTACGATAGACCTCGCGTTCTACTACGACCGAACTTCGCTGGCCGCCGGGTCGGTGGCGTCGATACCGAACCCGCTCGGCATCGGCACGGTTCGCGGGGTGACCGTGCTGGAACCCGACGTCGTGCCCAACGAACTGCTCTGGGTGGTCGAGCAAGTCGGCGGCAACGCTCAATTCTTCACCAGCGACGCACTCGGCTCGGGTGGCGTGTTCGCGCTCAGCGGTGAGCTACCGTTCCCCTCCGCCGGCGACGTCTCCGTACACCCCGGCTTGACCGACGGGTACATCGTGACGAACCTCGCCGGCTTGACGTACCAAGCGGTCGATAGCAGCGGAACTCCGATGGCCGGCTTCTCCCCCGTTGAAAACCCGGCGCCGCTCGGACTCGAAGGAGCCGTTGCCGCTCGCAGCGGCGACACGTCGATCGTCATTCCCACTGCGTACGGAACCCCCGGAGTGACCAGCCACGCCACGACCCTGGAGATGTCGGGCACGGCGCGCACGCAGAGCGGCTGGACCGGCGTCAGCGGTACG
Organism: Planctomycetota bacterium; assembly: GCA_021776775.1. GTDB lineage: Bacteria > Planctomycetota > UBA8108 > UBA1146 > JAJFFE01 > JAJFFE01. The sequence continues at coordinate 9,989 of JAJFFE010000073.1, forward strand.
GTCGTCGGCATGGTCTACGTGCCGTCGGGATCACGAGGCGTTCCGTCGATCTACTGCGTCACCGACGCGCTGATCATCTACGAGATCGCCGCGCAAGAGCGTCTTCCCGTGGAAGAAGACTGCCACCTCCCGCTCTTCGGAGGCATCGCGGGTCGCAACAGCACCACGTTCGCAATTCCCGACGATCTCGACACCGGCGTGGTCAGTGGGATCACACTCACCGACACGCGATTCGTGGGCGACGTCGACGTCGTGGTCGGTCTCTCACACGAACGGATGAGTGACGTGCGCGTGGAGTTGACGTCGCCGGCCGGCACCACGGTCACGCTCCAGAACGGCGTACTGCCGTACCAAGAGAGCATGATCGCGCGGTACGACGACCTCTACCTCGGCTCACTCAACGACGACTACGGCGACCGTTCGACGAGCGGTCCCGGACAGCTCGGCGACTTCGACGGTGAGATGATCGAAGGAACGTGGACCCTTCGAGCCATCGATACCCGGACGGACGAGATCGGTGACCTCGAACAGTGGTCGATCTTGATCTGCCCGGACGACACGGCCGGCGGCGAGTTCGTTCGTGGTGACATCAACGGTGACGGACTGATCAACATCGGCGATCCCGTCTTCCTGCTCGCGCACTTGTTCACGACCGGACCAGCGCCGCCGTGTCAGTCGGCGGCCGACGTCAACGACGACGGCAACATGGATCTCGGTGACGCAGTCGCCGTGCTGTCCTACCTGTTCGCAGCGGGCGCCCCGCCGCCGGCCGCGCCGTTCCCAACTTGCGGCACCGACCCGACCCCGGACGGACTGACGTGCGACACCTCGCCCTGCCCGTAGCTCCGTTCGAGTTTGGCGCGCAGCGGCGCTGGTGATTCAGAGTGGCCCCTCGCCGAGGGGCTGCTCTGCGACGCATGCGTATTGCACTGACGGCGGTCATGCCGCACTCAGCCCAGCCACTCACGGGCGTTCGGTGTCTGCACCCTTTCGAACCACATGGAACTCGATAGGCGGATTGACGTCGCCGCGCATGTCCGCACTGACGAAGGCCGTTTCGTAGCCGGGGATCGAGAGACGATACCTCAGTCGAAACGTATAGCTCGCCGACCCCTCGCTCCACGCCCACACGGCGTGGCGACCATGGATGCTTCGCCAAAGCCAGCTTTCCGACGCGGTGTCAAAGCGTGCGGTAGCCCACCGACGGGGATCAAACCGAACGAAACTCGCAGAGTCGGTATCGCCCGCCGGCGGTTCGTACTCATCGAGGGACTGGAGTCCACACGAGATCGTCGCTACCGCCAAAGCGTCGGGACCGGGGGGTGGGTCGCCAACGATCGAGATCTCGGGAAACGGAAGCGGGTCGTCCCGGCGCGCAACCAACTCCTGCCCGTCGATAGGAATGAAGAACGTGTTCTTCCAATCACTTCGATACGTAGCGTGCGCGGTCTCGCTCGGGTGGTAGTCGAGAATCCAATATTCATCCTCGTTGGACTCGTCACGAATTCTGGCCCAGTCGGACATGAAGGCTCTCACCGGAAGTTCATGGAGTCGCAGATATCCGAATCGATCCGTCCGACTCACACACGGGATAGCCAACATTTGGCGATGCCACCGGAGCTCCGTGATGAACGACGCGACGAAGCTCGACCAGACAGTCGGAGGCGCAACTCCGGAGGACTCGACGCGCTTCTCCTTCATGAGCATCGAGAGACCTATGATGGACGACTCTTTGCTTCGAATCGTCACCCCGAGAGCCGGTGCATTGGAGCGCAGTGTGATGCGGCCCGCTTCACTTTCGGCCACGGTGAATCGTCGATGGCCAGCGAAGAAAAAGAGATGACCCGGTAGGTCACCGTCTTCTGTCACGGGTTGAAACTGAACGAGGACGGCCACCGCAATGTGATCCGCGAGGGGCTCGAGCCTTAACGCTGCCTCACATGTCACCGCCAACCCGGAGTCGATCTCAGACCGGGCGTCGATCTCAGTTGCGAGGTGAAGCTTGGCGCCATTCTTCGCGACCGCTTCTGTACCCCCGGCCCCGGCCACGTAAACCTTGTGCCAGACCGGACGCCACGAGGTAGCTCCAATCGCCGGGAATTCGACTGCCAGGTCGACCCTGAGTTCGGGACCCCATTCTTCGTCCGACGTCGCGTCCAGCGGCGCCGCGACGACTTCGACCGGGGCCTCCGCGAGATCTTCCGTATCCTCGGCTTCGGCTTCTTCGGTCGACCCCGGCTCACCCGCGGCCAGCTCATCGAAAACGACGGGATCCTCCGACACTGCCACGGTGTCCGAAACGTGCTCCGTCGAGGGGTGATCCACGATCGAGCCGGCAACACTCGGCTGACGGGACGAGACGCGCCCAGGCCCGGGCGGTTTCGCGACATCGAGCAGGAAGCAGAAGATCAGCACTACGATTAGCGAAACAACGACTGAGAGAGTGACTCGCTTCCCTCGACTCATCGTCTTCCTCTCAAACGAGCGATCCCTGACCAGCATGCCAACGTCGCGGCGTACGCTGGCCCCGGTACGCAAGCAGCATTCCCCCGACGGCGTCGCCCCAGAACCCCCATTCCGAACTAGAGGTGCGGCCGGAAAGTGCAGGTGCGGTGAGTGGTGGAGTTCGGCGGAAGATTGCCGTTCGGAATTCGCAGGCGAATTGGTGGATTCGTTGAGGATTACGAATGGTGAGATTCCGTCGAAGACCGCCGCGCACCG
>JAJFFE010000074.1 GCA_021776775.1 Planctomycetota bacterium
GCTCGGCACCGCGGACGATCGCGTCTTGATCGTCGGCGGCGGCGACTCTTGGTGGAGTATCTTGGGTGGATCCCCGGTCGCCATTTCGAGCGAGATCTACGTTCCGCCTACCGCAGCGCCGTAACTTCGACGAACTTCGACTAGCTAACTCGCGGTGAACGTCCGCTCCGGTGGACGTTCACCGTATTGTCGGTGACCTGCACGCTGCCGCGCTACGGACAGGCCGGGAACACGACACACGGCAAGGCGTCCAGAGTCGGATCCAACCCACACCCGGGAAATGGACCGGGCGGCGGCGGGCTCATCGCGACAAACAGAGTGGCCAACGCAGAGACCGGGTCGGCGACGTCGAACTGACCATCGTCGTTGGTGTCGGCGGCGTCTTCGCACAACGGCATCGCGCCACCGACCGAGAACAGCGCAGCCAGGGAGAAGATCGCGTCCGAGATGTCGAACGATCCATCGGCGTTCGCGTCACCGCGCGTGAAGAGTCCGATTCCACAATCGGCAACGTCGAGACGGTAGAGGTACGCCGCTCCGGTGCCCAATGTCGTCTCACCATGATTGTGGGCACCGATCAAGGCGACCTCCCCTTCGAGCGCGACGGCAGCACCGAACTCGTCTCCACCGAGGGCGTCACTCGAAACGATTCGCGCCTCCTCAGCCCAGGCGGCGCCGTCAAAGCGAAACAGGTATGTGGCCCCCACTCCATATGCAGGAAGGTCATGGTCCGCCCGCGAGCCGACGATCGCAACGTCACCATCGATGGCGACCGCACCCCCGAACCACGAGCCGGGCAGGGTCTCACTACCCCCGAGTTTCTGCTCTTCGTTCCACGAGGCGCCGTCGAATCGGTACACGTACGCCGTTCCCGGACCCGGATCACCACTCGGACTGGGAAAGATGGAACAGAGGCAGTTCTCGTGCGCGCCGATGATTGCGACCGTGCCTTGAACGTCGACCGCCGCGCCAAACCCGTCGCCCGCTGCGGCGTCACCCGGAACGAGCTTTTCAACCTCGGTCCAATTCACACCGTCGAACTCGAACAGGTACGCGGCGCCGGAGATCTCGCCCACCTCATCGCGATGCGGTGCGCCGACGAGCACGTGATCGCCAGAAACCTCGACGGACGATCCAAAACGGTCCGCGATGGCGCCGTCACTCGGGATGAGCTTCGCCTCCTCCACCCACGCGGAGACCTCGAAACGGAAGACGTAAACCGCGCCGGTGTTCCCAGAGGGAGTCGCTGCCCACGGTGCGCCGACGACGATGACGTCGCCGTCGATCGCCACCGCCGCGCCGATAGCGAAGTCTTCGCCGCCATCGCTCGGGAGAAGTTTCGCTTCTTGGCCCCAAAGGCCGCCCGATCGACCGAAAACGTAGGCCGCTCCGGCGTACGCTCCGAGTTCATCGTTGCCGACGGCGCCGATTGCGAGCGTATCGCCATCGATAGCGACGGCGTTGCCGAAGTAGTCGTTCGCGACACCGTCTATCGCGGTCAGCTTGACCGTCTCGCTCCAGTTGCCGCCGGACGGATCGAAGACGTAGACCGCGCCGACCGAGCTGCACGAGAACGGCGTGCAGCCGAAGTCGTCCACCCCCCGGGCTCCCACCGCGACGGTTCCGCCACTCATAGAAACGGTTGAACCAAAGTTGTCGTAACTGCTGCCATCAGAGGCGAGCAACTCGGCCAGCTCACACTGCGCAACGGCAGTGTGTTCCATGGTGAGACAGAGCGTAACTAGCGCGAAGAGGACACTGAGCCGAAAACGGAACATCGTGGGCCTCCTGGGACTCTGGAGTTTGAGATCGCGATCGGCGGTCCATTATTGATCTCCAACGGCGCAAAGATAGCCGCCCGCGACGAATTGTCGGGATCGAGCTTCCCCCCTGGGCTACTGTCAGTACGCTCTCCCCGGGACGTCAAACGAAACGAGAAACTATGTCACCGAAACGCTGGTCGCGCCGTGGGGTCACTCTCGCATGTCTCCTACTATCGGGAGTGAGCTGGGCTGCCACGCTTACGGGCAGCATCGATGACGGAGTCAATCCGGTGGCCACGGCTCGGGTGACGTTATTCGACGACTCGCTGACGACGTTTCTCGAAACAAGATCCGACGCGGCGGGCGGCTGGAGTTTGATCGGCGCCCCCACGGGCAACTACCGCCTTGGAGTCGCGGCTCGTGGGTTCGAGTACGTCGAGATCCCGATCACGATCACCGCCGACGCCACGTTCGACACGTCATTGACCGAAGAGATGCACCCCGGTGAATGGTCGATCATCGGCTCGACCGCGCCCGAGTTCCTCGACGCAACCGACATCGCCGCCCTGCTGCCGGACGGTCGGCTGTTCTTCTGCCACGACACGACCGACTCGATCCTGTTCGACCCTGTGACCGGTGCTCTCAACCGCTCTTCATCGGAGACCAGTTCGGCAGCGTTCTGCTGACCGGTTGCGTCGGTGTTACGGTCGCCTCCAACCGCAGCAGGCTGAGCATGAAGTATCTGGGGACCGCGCTGCAGCCAGCGCCCCGAGGATTGTCCAGTGCAACTTGTCGATGTCTTCGTCGGGTCCGTCGGGAACGCCGCGGGCTTCCACCGGCCCCACCGACTCGAGGTCGGGGAACCACGCCGCCCCTTCGAGCAACTCTCCCGTGGCAAACGCCCAATCCTCGGTGAAGCAGTGTTGCAGATGCGCCACGACCGGACCCTCGATTTCGAAGTGCAAGTCTTCGACGCGACTGTCATCGGTGCGGCTGCACTCCTCGCGAATGTTCAACCCTCCCGTGAAGCCTAGACGTCCGTCGACCACGGCAATCTTGCGGTGAGTCCTCAGGTTCAAGTATCGAAAGCGCCACGGCAGCTTGGTCGGCATGAAGCGAGCGCACGTCACTCCGTACTCGCGCAAACGCGACACGATAGACGAACCCGAGTACCGTGCACCGACGGCATCGACCAGAACCCGCACCGCAACGCCCCGCTCCACGGCGGCCGAAAGTCGCTCGACGAAGAGTCGGCCGACGTCGTCATCGTTAAAGATGTACGTGGTCAGTGTCACGGTGGCAGCCGCGGAGTCGATCGCCTTCAACATGGCGTCGTACGCATCTGCCCCCCCGACGAGCGGCGACACTCGGTTCCCAGGCAGCAGCGGTTCTTCCGTCACGATTCGAACGAGATGGCGGAGGTCGCTCAACCCTCGCGGCGACGTCTCCGTTGCATCAACGTCAGTTCGACCCGCTGCTTTGAAACGTTCGAGCAAGCGACGAAGAGCGGTCGCTCGGCGCTGGATTCGGTTGATGCCGAAAACGAAGTAGAGAACTGAACCCAACAGCGGCACCAGCCAGGCTATGCCCACCCACCCGACCGCCGCCCGCGGGTCTCGCTTCGTCAACACGATGTGGGCCGAGACGCCGAGCGAGAGGGAGAGCGATGCAATCCCGACAACGTGCGGCCAGTATTCGAGCGCGGTATCGAACATGAAGGTCAGTCTATCCGGACCGCTCGAATGAACAACCCGCCCCTCCATCGACGGCGCTCAAGGGGGTTGCCAAGCTCAAAACGGCCAGACCCACAAGATCATCGGCACACCAACGACGATGACGATGACCTCGAGCGGTAACCCCATGCGCCAGTAGTCGCCGAATCGATACCCGCCGGGGCCGAGGATCAACGTGTTGTTCTTGTGTCCGATAGGGGTGAGGAACGCGCACGACGACGCAACCGCGACGGCCATCAAGAACGGGTCCGGGCTCACCTTCAACCGCGTGGCGACGTCTACCGCGAGCGGCGCGATCATCACCGCGGTTGCCGTGTTATTCATGACGTCGGACAACGTCATGGTCAGAATCATCACGAGGGTTAGGACGACAGCCGGTGACCACCCTTCGCTGAGATTGACAATGCCGGTGGCCAGAAGTTCCGTGGCTCCGGTGGCCTGCATGGCGGTTCCGATGGGGATCATCGACCCTATGAGCACGATGACGGGCCACTCGACGTTCTCGTAGACATCCCGCAGCGGCACAATGTTCAGGAGGACCATCGCCACCGCGGTTGCGGCGAGCGCAACCGGGAGGTAGAGCAGGTTGGTGGCAGCCAACACGATGGCGGCCGCAAAGATGCCACCGGCGAGAATCGCGCGGCCGCGTTGCCCCGACGGCAGGGAACGCACGGCGAGCGGCAGCGCGCCTAGCCAGCGAACGACTTCCGGTAACTCGTTGGTGTTCCCTTGTAGTAGCAGCACATCGCCCGGCTTCAGTGCCAATCGCCGGAGCCGCTCCCGAATGCTCCGGCCGCGGCGAGAGATGCCGAGAAGATGGACCCCGAAGCGCTGCTTGAGTCGCAGAGTCATGGTGCTGCGGCCCACGGCAAGCGCGCCCGGCGGCACGACGACTTCGACCACGGAGACGTCGTCAGTGGTGAGCAGTCGAGTTCGCGAGCCCTCCACGACCGCGTGATCGAGCCCGAGGTCCTGCATGAACCCTTGAATGTCCTGGGGGCCGCCTTTGACGACCAACAGATCTCCCACTTCGATTTCGGCGTGTCGCGCCATGCCCGGTTCTCGCTTCTCGTCGCGAATCAATCCGACGATCTGCACCTCGCGCTCTTGCACAATCTCGTCGAGCTCTCGCACTTTCTGGCCGACGATTTTCGATCCGTCCGGAACTCTGGCCTCGGCCAGGTAGTCCTCCAGATCGAACGCCACCTCTTGCGACGCAGAGGCGCGATCCGACGGAACGAGTCGCCACCCGATCGTCGCCACGTACAGCACTCCGGCTATCGCGCAAGCGGCACCGACCGGTGCGAAGTCGAACATCGAGAATGAAACGGCGGCGACGGTCTGCTCACGAAACGCGGCGATGATAATGTTCGGCGGCGTTCCGATGAGCGTCACCATGCCACCGAGGATCGAAGCGAACGAAAGCGGCATCAGCGTCAACGCAGGCGATCGCTTCGCCTTCTTTGCCGCCTGCAAGTCGACCGGCATCAGCAGGGCGAGCGCCGCCACGTTGTTCATGACGGCGGACAGACACGCGGCCAACCCCGACATGAGGAAAATGTGTCGGACCAAGCTGGTTGCGAACCGCGAAACGCCTCGGGTCAAGAGTTCGACCACTCCCGCGTTCGAAAGTCCGCGACTGATGATCAAGACCAACGCAATGACCACCGTGGCCGGATGCCCGAATCCCGCGAACGCCTCCTTGGCATCGACCAGACCGAGCGCGGCGGCCACCAACAACCCGGCAAACGCAACCAAGTCGTACCGCCAACGCCCCCATATCAAGAGAGCCATGATCGCTACGAGAACGATGAACAGGAGAGCTTGATCTTGAGTCACATTCACTTCTCAGTTGAAGGGCCGGTTTTTCTCGATCCTCGACGGGTCGCTACGTCACCCGCCGCGTCGACGGCCCAACCCTGGTCGCGTCTTGTAAGTCGGACCGAAGACGGGAGGTCCATGCGGACGGTGATAGTGAATGGTAGGTCGTCGGTCGGATCGACACCAACGACCAGGGATCAAGTGGTAGTGCCCCCCTTGCCGCTCCCAGCCGGAACGGACCCAGACGTACCCGCGAGCGGGCGGTCTCGTCCAGTGCCCCCGGAGCCAAACGTGCTCGCTTCCGTCCCAATGCCAATAGCCGTCAACCCAGATCGATTCGGGGCCGGGACTGCTGGGGATCACCTCGACGTACGGAATCGGTGGCTCCGCACTCGTATACACCGTCACCCGTCGCCCGTGACGACCAGCACAGCCAGAGAACAGAGCGAACACGACAATCCATCCAACAACCAGTGAGAAACGCATGGGTACTGATCTCCCTTTCGCGAAAGGTCACGGCGCGATGGCGCCGGAGGTGATCCTACTCGTTTCGGGGCCGCCATCGATACCTGCACTCGACAGCTATTGCGGCCAACGCCAGCGCGACGCCGTGGCGGCGCACGTGGCTACGGCACGCCCTTCTTAGTCACTATGCGGAGTTGCTATCCCTACTCGGGCTCCGGTTGCTGGTCGAGGACACGCCGCACCGTCGAGCTGAGTTCGTGAACGTCATACGGCTTCCTCAAGAAAGCAGAGACGCCTTCGGCTTTGGCCTCTTCCTCGGTGATGGCTCCGCTGAATCCTGTGCAGAGAACCACCGGAAGATCCGGACGCACCAGCCGCACTCTTTTCGTGAGCTCTAAACCGGTGAGACGCGGCATCGTCTGATCGGTCATCAACAGATCGAACACATCCGGAGTCGCCTCGAACGCTTCTAGTGCACGGCGACTGTCTTCAAACGAGACCACCGAATAACCCAGCCTTTCGAGCGACATTTGGCCCAACTCGGTCAGCATCGACTCATCGTCGACCAGCAAGATTGTCTCGACCCCTACGGGAGCCGGTTTCTCATCGGCGACAGGGCCGAGGACCACGCAATCCACCGCGGGAAGGTAAACCGAGATCGTTGTTCCCTCGCCATCCTTGCTGTCCATGGCGATGGCCCCGTTGCTGTGAGCAACGATTCCGTGCACGACGGCGAGCCCCATGCCTGAGCCGGTTCCGACTCTCTTGGTTGTGAAGAATGGATCGAAGGCTCGGCTCGCCACGTCCGGACCCATGCCGGTTCCGGTGTCACGGACGGTCACTCGAACGTAGGTCCCAGGTCGGAGCTCTGGATTTCGTCGGATCAGGGACTCGTCCGCGGTCACGCGATCTAGTTTGATCTCGAGTTGACCGCCCCCTTCCCGCATGGCATGCCCGGCGTTAGTGCAAAGGTTGACAAGCACTTGGTGGAGCTCTGTAGGGTCTGCCCGTACTCCGTCGTTGGTCGTGGACAGATCTTCGGTCACTTGAATCGTCGACGGCAACGTGGCTTGCACCAGCGCAATCACCTCGCGAATAATCGGCGCGACGTGGATTGCGTCGTGTACTCGCCCTCGTCGCTGTCCGAACGCGAGTATCTGCTGGACGAGCTCTTTGGCCCGCAGACCCGCGGCCACGATCTGCTCGATCTTGTGACGACTCGCGCTGCCGGGCGGTAGCTCCGCTAGCGTGAGTTCCGAATAGCCCAGGATTGCGGCCAAGACGTTGTTGAAGTCGTGGGCTATTCCGCCCGCTAGAGTGCCGAGCGCTTCGAGTCGTTGAACCTGGTGCAGCTGCACTTCCAATTCGCGCCGACTCTGTTCCGCCTCTACTCGTTTGGTGATGTCCATGACGCTGATCACGCGCGCGGACTGGCTGTCCCAAGTGATGGCGTCCGAGGTGTATTCGATCGTAGCGGTGGTTCGATCTAGCCGGGTGATCTGCTGAGATCGCGTCTCCGGCGTGACTTCCGAGAGTTGCAAGACCTCCACCGGCTGGCCGATCAGCGCTCCGGTGGCCGAGTAGCCGTACATTCGAGTCAGAGTGTCGTTGACGAACTCCAGCCGGCCGTCGCGCTGGATGGCAATTCCGAGCGCCGAGCCTTCGACCAGGATTCGATATCGCGTTTCGCTCGCCCGGAGCGCGTTCTCAGCTTCACACTTGGCTCGCTCCAAACGGACATGTTCAAGGCAATTGTCCAGGGTGCTCAGTAGTTCGTCATGGTGAAACGGCTTGCGAAGGAAGGCGTATGCGCCGCGCTCCAAGGCCGCGGTCACCGATTCGACAGAGGCGTAAGCCGTCATGCTGATACTGAGTAAACCAGGCTTGGCCTTCTCGAGAGTCGCAATCAACTGGGTCCCCGACGCATTGCCCAGGCGCACATCCACGAGAGCGATCTCGGCTCGATGAGATTTGACGAGCTCGATCGCGTCGACTTCGTTCGCGGCCAACGCTGCGTCGAAACCCTCGGCCTCCAGCATCATTCGAAGGCTGGCCCCAAAATCGGGGTCGTCTTCGACGATCAACACCGGCACGGTGCTTCGGAGTGTTGCCGCGTCGAATTTAGTGGTCGGCATCGGATTCGCTATCATGACTCTTGCAAAGAAGGTCGTCGAGGAACGACAAGAGTTCGTCGGGACTGAATGGTTTCTCGAAACAACCTGCGATGTTCATTCGCCGGAGCTCCGCGACCCGCTCTGACTCTTCGACTGCATAAGCCGTTACCAGAACCGTGGGAAGTGCTTGGCCCTTCGCTCGCAGCTGGGAGTACACTTCTAGCCCACTCATGATCGGCAATCGAAGGTCGAGAATCAACACGTCGATTCTGTTGTTGGCGATGCGTTCGAGTGCCTCCTCACCCGTTTTGGCTCGAATGACGGAGTAGTCTCGTTCCGCGAGCAGCACTTCGAGATTGTACGCAAAGTCCACGTCGTCATCGGCGACAAGCACGATGCCGGCCGGCTTCACCTCCTCCAGAGTCCGCAGCAGATCGGCCTCGGAGAACGGCTTCCGAAGGACTCCCAATGCACCGGCGTCGATCGCCTGCTGCAGAAGTTCCTCGATCGAGTATGCCGTCATCATCATGACGCGAGCACTCGGATGCTGTCGTCGGACCTCGAGAAAACTCTCGACCCCGTTCATGCCTGACATTCGAACGTCCAAGAGGGTGAGGTCGAACGTCTCCTGACCCAAAACCTCGACGGCCTCTTCGCCTGAGTGCGCGACCTGAACCGTGTGCCCTTCGCTCTCCAGGAGAAAGCGCAGGCTCGCGGCAAAGTCGCGATCGTCGTCAACAACGAAAATTCTGAGGTTGCTGTTCATGCCGGCACCGCCCCTTCTTTGACATGTACCGTCGGAATCCAGAGGACGAACTCGGCCCCGGTCTCCAGCTCCTCATTGACTTCGACTCCGCCCCCGTGCTGAGTCATGATCTGCTGGACGATAGACAACCCGAGTCCGACCCCAAAGCTCTTGGTACTGTACAAGGGCTCGAAGATCTGTGCCCTGTCACCCGCTGCGATGCCGGGTCCGTTGTCGCCAATCCTGATCTCCGCTCGGCCGTGGACCGTGCGAGTCGTGACGGTCAGTTGGCGATCACCGGTCTCGTGTGCCAGCAGCGCATCACTAGCATTCTTGAGCACGTTGTAGAACGCCCGTGCGACTCGTTCTCGTCGAATTGCGGCGTGCACCCGGAATCGAGATCTCGCCGCAGGGTGATCGACGGGTCCAGGTCGAAGTCGGCGAGTTCACGACCGACCCAGTCATCCCATTGGTGTGGGCCGAAGTCGGGAGGAGACGATCGCACGTAGTCGAGGAGCTCTCCGATAATGGCATCGCACCGCATTATCGAGCGATCCCCGATGGCGACAACTTCCGCGATTCTTCCGTCACCCTCGGGTGTAAGCCGCTTGATCGCCGCCATCGAGGTGCGAATGGCCGCAAGGGGGTTACGCAGCTCATGGCTCACGGTCGAAGTGATCTGACCCAAGACGGCGAGCCGTTCTTGGCGAACTTGGCGATCTAGGCTTTGTTGAAGTTCGGCCGCCATCTGGTTCAGCGTACGGGCCAAGAGGCCCATCTCGTCCGCGCTATCCACCGGGGCTCGCCGATCGAGATTGCCCGCGCCCAGCTCGGCGGCCGCGGCCGTGAGTTGTTCCACCGGGTCGGTGATGCGTTTCGACGCGAAGTGCGCCATCACCGCCGCTAGCACTAAACCCAACGCTCCGAGAATCACGAGAAGGAACTCACTCGTACGGATCAGCCCGACCGCTTCCTCTTGGGCGGAGGCGACTTCCTGTCGCTCGATCTCGACGAGCTCGTCCAACGAATCGGCGAGGGCGTTCACAGTATTCTTGTACGAATCGAAGACATCGCTGCTGACCGATCCGGTCTTCTCGTACTCTTCGAACATGCGCTCGGCTCCGCTGATCACCGCCTGGCTATGCGTTTCGACGGACACGAACAGTGATCGCTCAACCTTCTCTTCTGGATCGTCGAGGTGGGCAAGGGATCGAAACTCTTGAGCCTGCCGCTCGAAGTCAGTGGCCCACGCATAGAACTCTTTCTTCTCGGCCGCGTGACCCGCTACGACGTAGGCGAAGCTCTCCTGTATTGCGTAGTTCGTGCTCGACTCCAACGTCTGGAGGGCCGTGAGCGCCGGGCCGTGGAACTCGCCGATCGACGATAGACCTCGGGTCAGAGGTATCAACGCGACGAAGCTGCACACGAGAATCGCGGCTCCGGTCGCGAGGAAATAGAGCGTGAGTCTTCGGGACAGCGTCATCGATCGCTCCGGGTCTGCGCCGAGGTCTTGGGGCGGGTTCTCCCGGAAGACTACCTCACATCAGCTGAGGTTCAAAGCCGTGTGTGGATGCAGAAAGCAGGTCTACCCGCCGGGCTATGTCGACGTGCTCAAGGGGCGGACTGAGAAGCATAAGCTTGCCCAGTCCGCCCCGATCACTAATCGCACAGAGACTCGTGGTCTTACGGGCAGGAAGAACAACCGGCGGTCCAGCTGAATGGAACGCTGTTCGTGATGCCTGCCCCACCTGTGATGACGGCCGACTGCGCTGTAACCACGTTGGATTGGCCCCCGATGATCACCGAGTCGAGTCCGCTGGCGAAACTGTAAGAACCGCCGACGACGCAAGCGTCGTTAGTGGTGGCGTCGTTGCCGAAACCTGCAACCACGACCGAATGAATTCCGCTCGCAATGTTGTTCGTGCCACCGAGTACCGCACCGCGAAGTCCGGTCGCTTCGCCACCCTGCCCGCCTCCGACCCAAGAGTGAGTCCCAATGGCGAGATTGACCCTTCCGCCACCGACGTTGGCGAACTCTCCGCTAGCCTCGTTCAACTCGCCACCGGCGACCGAAGCGTAGAATCCGGTCGCTGTGTTGTCTTTGCCGCCGCTGATCGATGCCCAGTTGTTGCTCACGGTGTTGTCTCGACCACCGCTGATCGAGGAGCTTCCCGCGGTGGCGGTGTTGTCTCGACCACCGGTGACCGAAGAGGTTCCTCCGCTAGCGGTGTTCAAGGTCCCGCCGGCAACGGCTGAGTACAGCCCGCTCGAGGTGTTGAAGCTTCCACCGCTGACGGTTGAAGCATCTCCGCTGGACGTGTTCGCCCACCCAGCACTAACAGTGGTCCACGGCCCGCTGATGGTGTTCTCGATACCCACGACGAGGCCCCCGAAGCTCGAGTAGCTATTGAGCGCGCCGCCGACAATGTTGTGGGACCCAGTGCGATCCGCACCGGACGGCACCTCGTTATAGCCAACGATCAGGTTCCCCTTACCGTTCACCGTGCCGGTACCGCCCGCCCCGTTCACGAGTTGCAGGTTAACCCCGCTCAATCGAAACGTCTCGTGGACGTCGCCCTGTCCGTCCGAGAGATTCTCGATGCTGAGATGAGACGCGAGATCTCGGAGCAGATCGACTTCAGCCTGCGTGAAATCGCAACTCGCACAGATTGGTCCCGCCGCCATCGCCACCGGCGAGGGACCGCCGCTGAACAGGAAATTCAAAAGGTAAACAGGGTCGGCGATATCGATTCCCGTATCCCCGTTGACGTCGCCGTTCATGGTGGCCATTCCGCCGCCGTAGGCGTCACGTTGCTCCATGAACAACGGTAGTACGGAAATACAGACCATGCACGTGACCGTCACGAGTGCCGCGGGTTTGAGTAAGCGAAGCATAGAAGTTCCCCTCTGTGGGAGTGTCCAACCGGCGCGCTGCTTGGCGCACCTGCGTGATCCGCCCCAGAGACGGATCTACTCCTTGAAGGGGTTTGCGGCTCGAGATCGAACAGGGCTGCCGCGAAACTCCGCAAGAGACGCTCGTCGCCTCGGTTGGCAACACCAGCGGGCGCGGAGGCCGTCGCGTCTGGGGAGACCCCAGGGGTGGTGCCGCACCACGTTCCCGTCACGCCGGACCCCGTTGCGGGGGCGCATCTTTGCAGGGCGCATCTTTGCAGGGCGCATCTTTGCAGGGCGCATCGTGGCAGGGCGCATGGTGGCGTGGCGCATCTTTGCAGGGCGCATCGTGGCGTGGCTCGAACACTCGCCCGGACTCTTCATCAGGCGAAGCCGCGCAGGCTGCGCTTCCCGCGAATCTCTGCGTTACTCCTTCTTGAAGACCGCTAGGTCGACTGCGGCGTCGTGCCTGGATCTTCACGGAAATCGCAGCCTGTGTTCCGTTGACCATCTTCCAGTTATCCTCTGCTGCAACTCGCTGGGCACGATTTGCGCCCTTTCGGGCGCGTAACGACTCCGCCTGATGACTAGTCCGGGCTAGTGCCCCGTATCACAAGTTCGCCCGATAACCGCCGGCCGCTTTCCGCTCTGGCGTTGTTGCGCCTCCTAGAAGCAGTTACCAATACGACGGCGTCGGCGCGCCTAGCCAGAGCGCAAAGCTACTCGCCGGATTATTCGGACGAACTTACGATACAGGACACTAGAACAACTCGAGTTGTTGTCCGCCACCGGCGATCGCACTGAAGTCGAGACCGAGAAGCTCGAGAACCGGTTCGGCGATCGGCCGAATCTGCTTCTCGATGTAGTGGTCGTAGTCCATGCGGTGTACGACCGCGGACAGCGGCTCCGGCCCGTGAACTGTCATGAAATACTCGATGACGCGCGGTAGCTTGCCACTCATCTTCCGAGCCGCAGCGACGTGCGGGGGGGTCGTCGACACGTACTCCTCGGGTCGTTTTCGGAGAGCCTTTCGGTAGACCAACTGTGCGTCCCGTTGGCCGGCGCGGATCTCGCCCACGATCCGCCTCAAGTACTCGACGACCGGCCGATCGGCAAACAAGGCGTCGTAAATTTCGCGTTGCAACTCGCGCGCGAGATCCGTCCAGTCTCGTCGGACCGCTTCTACTCCAACGAAATCGACACGCGTCGCACCGTCATCCTCCAGCAGCCCGACATACCGTTTACGAGCACCTTCGGCGCGGTGACGCATGTGGGGAAGGTGAAGCCGCAAGTACAGCTTCTCTAGCTCCAGCTCTAGTTGACTATCGACGTCCCACTGATCACGTACATATTCAATCAGAGCTTCGTTCGCTGACGCGACCAAGGCCACGCCGAGGGCCGTCGCTTGGTCGGCGTCATCCGTGCCCGCCTCGACGAACACGCTATCGGTGTCTCCATACAGAACTCGGTGCCCTCGCGATTCGAACCACTCCTTCGACCACAAGAGAAGCGTGCGGCCAAAGCTGGTGATCGCATTGGAGACCGCGCTCGAATGGAATCGACAACCGGGACTGCCCAACACGCCGTAGAACGAGTTCATGAGAATCTTGATCGCCTGACTCGCCACTGCGTTGTTAGCACGCTTCGCTTCTTCGCGGCGCGGAAACAGCGTGTCGAGAATCCCCGGTAGAACACCGGGCTGGCGTCGGAACGCGGCGCCGTTGGGCGCCACGATGAGATCTTCACCATCCTTCGGAGATTGAACCCAGCCGAGCGGATCGATCTCGAACGTTCGGATGATGCTGGGATAGAGACTCTTGAAGTCGAACACCAATATGTTGGTGTGCAATCCGACGATCGGCTCGAACACGTGAGCTCCGATGGTCCCCGTATCCTCCTCGAGATGGTCGCCCCGCGTCGGAGCAACCACGCCGCGCCGACGCAACTCTGACAAGTAGAGGAAGTCGAATGCTCCGGTCGAACTAGTCACGCGATCCGGGGTCATGCCGGTCAATCGAGAACGTTCGACTGTCAGCTCGATCAATCTCAACTTGTCGAGAATCTCTAGCACGAGTTCGGCGTCGCGAAGGTTGTACGCTACGAATCGCTCACGGTCGTTCTCGAACATTTCGAGAATTTCAGCCGCACGGTGTTTGCCACTGACGGTCTTGCCTTCACCGACGACGGCCCGCGCAACGGCGTCGAGCGCGTAACTCTCCATGCGGACGAACGCACCACGGAGTAGACGAATTCCGTCGAGCACCACGCGCCCGGTGATGGCGATGTGCTGTCCGTTGTTCGACGCGCGGGGCGGTCCGTGGGATCGCCCCAATTCCAAGGTGGCGCCCAGTCGATCGGCGACGCGACGGAGCACGGGCAGGTCGAACTCGACGATGTTCCAGCCCGTCACCACGTCAGGGTCGAACTCGCGAACGGCCACTTCGAATCGGCTGAGCAACTCCCGTTCATCGTGAACGGCGATCGCGCCCTCCGGGCACTCTTGCCCAGGCCCGGTGATGAGGAAAACGCGGCTCCGCTCACCATCGGTGAGCGCGATGGAAAGCAGTCGTTGCGCGCGAGGGTCCGTCTCTATGTCGAACGACACGACGCGAAGCGACGGAATGTAGCTCGCGGGATGTAACGTCGGGTTGTCGTAGATGCGGTCCACTCGCTCGCCGGGATGGTACGGGCCCTCGACGCGAAAGGTCGCACAGACCCCTTGGCGAATCAGATACGAAACCGCCGTACGTAGGTCCGCTTCGAAGGTCAGAACACCGACGGCTTCGCACTCTCGTCGCAGGCGCTGCAGGTCGGCCGGGGTCTCGGCGTCCACGCGAACGACCTCCACCTCGTGGAGTGAACACTCCCCCGTTTTCACGACAGGGACGTTGCGAAGCTTCGGAGAGTCAGACGCAGCGATCCAGAAGTGCGGCTTCATTCGATCGTCACGAATCAGAACGCTTCGACCGTTCTCCAATCGACCGACAATCCAGATGACCGTTCGCCCGTTCTCGATTCGATGCGAGGACTCGAGAATGAATCCTCGATCGCCCACCACGACTCCCCCAGCAAGAGATTGTTTCACGGCTCTCCAACATCGAATCCTCGACCGGCTCGGCCACCACAACCGAGTAGTCGATCATGATACTCGACAACGCAAGAATCGCCGCCCCGACCGCCCGGGGCTTTGTCGCACCGCGACTCCAAGACTGGTAGTCTTGTCGGCGAATGAGGGACCAGTCTCCCTGGAGACGCCGAGGGCGCGTGCCCGAACTCGAGGAGTCGATCATGTTTCCGCTGGACCGCAGCTTAGCGGCACTGGAGTCCCGCGTCATCGACGTGACCGGCGCTGATCGTCCACGCGTGCTTTGCGAGCTCGCTTGGAGACTTTGCACACGAGAGCCGGAACGTGCCAAGCGGTCTATCACGGAAGCTTTGGAGTTGTTGGCCGAGCGCGATGTCTCTGAGGTTCCGGATCGACTAAGGCTGCAAACCTGTATCACTGCCGCAGCCTGCTTCAACCGCTGCCATGAGACGACGCTCGCCACGGAAGTTCTCGAGGAAGCTACCGCCCTGGTCGACCGCTGCGACCTCGTGCAACAGGACCGAGAGAAGTTTCGTTCGCGTATCGCCGACGGTACGGGCGAGACACTGTTCAACATCGGATCGCCGGTTCAATCGACCGAACGATTGGAACAAGCGCTCGATATCCTCGGCGAGAGCGCAGACCCCGAGTCGCTCGAGATCCGAGCGCGCATTTTCAACAACCTAGGAATCGCTCGGTATCTCCTCAGCGACTATCCAGGATCACTTTCATCCTTCAACGAAGCCAAGGACCACTACCGCGAGATCGGCGACGAAGAAGGTGAACTCCGCGTCAACATGAACATCGGGAACGTGCACTCCTGCCTCGGTGAGTTCACGACCGCTGTCGAGCGATACCAAGAGAGTCTGAAATTCGCTCGCCGCGTTGGGCACCCTCGAACAGAGGCGACAGGGCTCGCCAACATCGCAAGCGCTTACGTCAAAGTGGGCGAAGCAGACGACGCCATCGAAGCGTGCCTCGAAAGCATCGGCATTTGGCGCAGAATCGGAGACAAGCGCGGCGAGTCCATCGCGCTCAGCACACTGGCGCTGGGCCATCGACTAAAGGGTCAGTACACACTCGGCCTTACTTACTCGTATGCTTCCCTGTCTATCCTCGAAGAGCTCGATGACCAGCCCGGGGTGGCGATGGGATTGAAGACGCTCGGGTTCATCTTGCTCAACGACGGACAGTTCTCCGAAGCGCGCGAGCAATTCGAGCAAGGGTTGGAGCTCAGCCGAAAAGTCGATTTGCGACGGATCGAAGTGCTGTGCCTGATGGGGCTCGGCAAGACCTACATGGCGCAGGATCTCTACCCGGAAGCACTCACCTTCCTCGAAGAGGGAGTCGTTCGCTCGGAAGAGCAGAACGAAGCCGACTCCACGTTTACACTGCACCGAGAGCTTTCTCGCTGTTACCGAGCACTAGGGCAATTCGAGACAGCCATCGATCACTACGAGTTGTCCCACGAGCATGAACGTCGGCTCTCGGAGCGTAAGTCGGACTCTAGACTCAAGAGCCTTCAAGTCCAGCTTCAGGTCGAGCAGGCACGACGCCGAGCAGCCGCCGAACTCGAGGCGGTCAACGAGCAACTACGAGCGGAGATCCACGAACGCCGACGCGCGGAAGACGAACGCAAAGAGCTCCAACATCAACTGCAGCACTCTCAGAAGATGGAGGCGGTGGGTCGTCTCGCCGGAGGCGTGGCCCACGATTTCAACAACCTGCTGACGATTATCCTCGGATACTGTGAGTTACTCGGCGAACACCAGTCGACAGAGGAGGAGCGTGAAGAGGCGGTCGACGAAGTGAGTCGCGCCGCCAGCCGCGCAGCCGAACTAACCCAACAGCTACTCACATTCAGCCGCAAGCGCGTTCTTCGGCCGCGTGCGATTCCCTTGAACACGCTCATCGAAGATCTCCAACGAATGCTCGATCGTCTGCTCGATGACACGATCACGATTCGATTGCTGCTCGAGTCGACGGTTGGCGCTGTGCTCGCCGACCCAGTCCTGCTCGAACAGATCCTCATCAATCTTGCCCTCAACGCCCAGGACGCGATGCCAGAGGGTGGAACGCTGACGATAACGACTGGGGTGGAGCGACTCTCCAATCAGCTGATCGACGCACTCCAGCTCGACCCTAGTCCGATGGATGATCACGGCGCCATCTACTACTCGCTCCGAGTGTCCGATACCGGATCAGGGATTCCGGCCGACATTCGGGACCGCGTGTTCGAACCGTTCTTCACAACCAAGGATCACGGCAAGGGCACGGGACTAGGCCTGTCGATCGTGTACGGCGTAGTTGGACAGTGTGGTGGCTCGATCCGTGTCGACAGCACACCCGATCAGGGATCCACGTTCACGGTGCTCCTCCCACCTACGCTCGAAAAACCTGTGGAAAGGCCAGCCATCGTACCGGACGAGCGACCGACGCCCTCGCGAGGGGAGACGGTCCTCCTGGTTGAAGACGAGCCAGGAGTTCGGGGACTGCTCGAAACAATGCTCCGAGCGGAAGGGTACTTGGTCCTCGGTGCCCGAGATGGCGAGGCCGCACTCAACTGTGCGCGAAGGCAGAAAGGTCCGATCCATCTACTCATCACCGATGTCCTCATGCCGCGGATGTCCGGGACCGAACTCGCCCAACAGCTCGTGCAGTTTCAGCCAGAAATAAAGATGGTCTTCACATCGGGGTACATGGACCGAGTGGCGCACGAGATTTCAGACCTCCCGGAAGGGTCGATCTTCCTTCAGAAGCCGTTCAGCTTGGGGCGGCTCCGCCACAAGCTCCGTCGGCTACTCGCGGGCAGCAGCCAACTCCCCACGTAAGGTCTCGAGAAAACGGTCGTCGAGCCCACTCGTTGGCGACTCATTGGGCCCGTCCTCTCACGGGTTCTCATCGCATCACCATCCAGATGGTTGACGATCACTGCGGAATGAGTTTCAACGGGGACCCACGCCAAAGACGCCCAACCAGGAGAAACTCCATGCGCTGGCTGATTCTTGTCGCTTCGTTCCACCTCGCTGGCTGCGCCATGATCGTGAAGCCAGGCGCCGAACCGTCCGATGGCGTCAGCACCGGCAAGTCGGCCAGCTTCGATGCGCGCCACGAGTTCGAGCTCGAAGTTCCCTCCGGAGCCCAGCAAGTTAGAGCGTGGCTGCCCATACCGAGTCCCAACGATCAGTATCAATCTGTGAGCCAGTGGCGAGTCGAATGCCCCGTGGAAGCTCGAGTCGTCGAGGACACCTGGGGAAACAGCTTCCTCTACGTCGTCGCCGATGCGCCCGCGACGGGCTCCATGAAAATCGTCACGACCTTTCGGGTGACGCGCCTGGAAGCGAACGCAGACCTGACAACTGCAAAGACTCGCCCGCACACGCAAAGTGAACAAGAAGCGCTCGCCGCCTGGCTGGAACAGAACTCCATGAGCGTGATCGATGATGATATCAAGTCGTTCGCCGCCGATGCTGTCGGCATGGAGCCGAACCCCATCGTCACGGCTCGACTTCTGTACGACGCCGTCATTGCCTACGTGGAACGCATCGAGAAAGATCCCAACGCGAACTCCGCTGTCACCATGGCTGCCTCTGGAACCGGATCGAGCCAGCGTTGCTTCTCGTCACGCTCTGGTGACGCCGCCGACTTCAACTCGCTCTACGCCGCCTGCGCGCGTTCCATCGGATTGCCGGTCCGGACTGTTTTCGGCTCGCTCCTCAATGGTTCGCTCAGTGGCAAGGACCGCGATCTCGGTGATCACTCGTGGATCGAGTTCAACACTCCGAATCAGGGGTGGATTCCGCTCGACGCGGCAATCGCCGACTTGTACGACGCGTTCGAGCCGACGGAGCACAACCGTCACCGAGTCGCTCTCAGCGTCGCCACAGAATACAACGGGCCGGACGCGGCAAAGATCGAGTACTACTTCGGAAACCTCGAACAACGCCGCGTCAGTTGGCACTGGGGCCGCGCCCTCGAGCTAGGCCAACGGGGAGATCCGCTGCAGTGGAACACTCGAGGGTACGCAGAGATCGACGGTAGCCCCGTCCCAGTCCAGAGAAAGCTGACCTTTACCGACGTCGAATAGCTCCCGAAGGCGGTCTGACCACGCTACGGGCAACCGCTCGTAACGCAGCCGAACACCGGCACGATCGCACCACAAGTGGGGAACGGGCTCGGCGGCGCGGCCCCACCTTGGAACAAGTACTCGAGTAGGCAAATGGGATCGCCGAGGTGAAGCAGCCCATCGCCATTCGCATCGCAAGCGTCTTGGCAGTCGACAGCTCCGCTGCCGGTCCCGAAGAGGTACTCGAGCAAAGCGAATACGTCACCCAAGTCTACGGCCCCGGAAGACGCACAGTCACCGCGGATGAACTCGAGCGGCTCTTGATACGCCAGGCGCACGGTTCCGTTTCGCAATACCGGTATCCAACTGGTCCCGCTACCGACTACCACGCTGACCGGCGCGGGCGCTGGACCGATGCCGTCGGTCCAACGTAACGGAAAGTAGCCGCCAAGTTCTTCGTCGACCGTCGCGTCGAACTCCACGTGGACAAGAGGCACCGTCTCCACGCCAAAGAAGAGTTCGTGTGCGCCGATGAGGCTGTAGACCACGCCGCCCGACAAACCGCCGGGGTAAGCCGAGATGTTGAAGAAGTCGGGGCCGCCCGGCAGAGCGGCGACGGGCCCCGCCGGTTCGATCGAAATCGCAGTCAGCGCGTCGGTGTCGTATCCCAGTGACATCGAGAAGCCCTGCGTGACAGACGATGGCTCGCTGTACGCTCCAGCCGAAAGTGTCACGCCGAACGACGCGAATCCCGGCGTATGGTATGTCTGATTGATGTGGGGCGCATAAAATGCGTGCTCGGCTGTCTCGATCTCGATCGATCCAGGCGACACCACCTCCGGCGCGAGGGAGGCACCGCTGTACACAAACACAACCGCAATGGGTGGAGCGCCGACCGTGCCGCAGAAGTCCAACGCGGTGGACTGCCCTTCGCTCCCGATGAGTAGGTAGCTGGCGATGTTTAGCTCATGATTATCGCCGGGAGGGAGACTCGCCGCGCCGATAAAGTTGATCACGACTCCGGTCGCCCAACCGTCGCTGTCGATCTCGAACGATGCGAAGTCAGGAGGACCGCCAGCGTTGACGGTCGCGGTCGTTGCGCCGTCTTCAACCGTATCCAACTCGACTACAGCTGGGTCGTGGCACAGGCCGAACGACCAGCCGTTCGCGGTAAACTCCGTCACGGCCCAGATGCGCACTTCGGCCAAATCACCGGGTCGGCCTTGGTCGTGCGTGCAGCCGAGCAACTCCGCCGCGCCGGCGGGCGTCTCGAGCGCAAGAACGGTGGCCACAACGAGACCCAAGAATCGGGCGAAGTAGTGACTCCGTGCGAACGACGACTCTGACCCGGTCGGCAGCACGGTCCGAATAGACTCTCGAAGGGATGAAGTTGCCGCTGCTGGCATGAGCTTCCTCTCGCTGGGTGATATGGACATTGTAGGACCTTCGCGCCGACAGCGTCCAATTCCCGGGCCAAAATCGCGGGAACGACAACGTCGGCTACCGTCACATGGTCTTCCACCCGACGGTGTGACATCAAAAATGACGACGCGACGCCGCTACTGACCTCCGGCGCGAAAGAACCTCCTTGCTTGGAGGTACCACCCCCCGATCGGACCGGCTATTTCGCTGAACCGTCACCTCGATCGTGCCGAAGTACCTCCGGAGATCTCTACGGGAGGGGCGCGCAATGGCGCACGCGAAACGGCCGGTTGCTGAGCACTGTACCAAAGGCACGGTGGCCTGGCGCCGCGCCGCTCAGCCAGTGCCGGCGGTCACACAAAAAGATATGGTGATCGTCGCCAATCGGCTCCCTGTGCAAGAAGTCGACGGCGAGTGGCGCACCAGCCCTGGGGGCTTGGTCAGCGCGCTGAAGTGCGTGCTCGAGAACCGAGACCTCTCGTGGATCGGCTGGGCCGGGACTCCGGGCGAAACGATTGCCCCGTTCAAGCACGATCAGATCCACCACCACCCCGTCTCACTCAGCCCCGAAGAGTATGAGGGCTACTACGAGGGCTTCGCGAACGGAACTCTTTGGCCGCTCTATCACGATGCGGTCCGCTCGCCGGAATATCACCGCAGTTGGTGGCGACCCTACGTCGAGGTCAACCGTCGCTTCGCCCAGTACGCCGCCGAGTCCTTGGCGCCCAACGGAACCGTCTGGGTGCACGATTATCATCTGCACCTGGTACCGCAGTTCCTGCGCACCATGAGACCCGACGCCAAGATCAGCTTTTTCCTCCACATTCCGTTCCCACCCGAAGAGTTGTTCGCACAACTGCCGTGGCGTCGGGAAATATTGGAGGGAATGCTCGGAGCCGACCTTGTCGCGTTCCAGACAAGGCTGGGCGCACAGAACTTCTCACGTCTTTGTCGTCGATTCACCAATGCCGTAGGACAAGACGATCTCCTGAAGTTGGGAGACCGCCTCGTCAAGGTCGACGCACTCCCCATCTCTGTCGATGTCGATCGCTTCGACGCGGTCGCGCGCAACCCGGAAGTCCAACTGCGTGCCGAGCAGTTGCGACGCGATCTCGGGGGACGCAAGATCTTCCTCGGGGTGGATCGCCTCGACTACACCAAGGGGATCGACGTCCGGTTGCGCGCATTCGAGACGTTCCTCGAGAACAACCCCGCCGCGATCGACGACGTCGTCTTCGTCCAAGTCGCGGTACCGAGTCGCGAGTGCGTCGACGATTACGTTCGCATTCGGCAACGAGTCGAGCAGCTAGTCGGACAGATCAACGGAGCGTACGGTCGCGCCGGGAAGACGCCAATTCACTACCTCTATCGCAACCTCCCGACCGAAGAGCTGGTCGCCTACTACCTGGCCGCTGACGTCATGCTGGTGACGCCGTTTCGAGACGGTATGAACCTGGTAGCCAAGGAGTACGTCTCCTGTCGAACGCACGACGACGGGATTTTGATTCTGAGCGAGTTCGCGGGGGCCGCCCGCGAAATGTTGGACGCATTGCTCGTCAACCCCCACGACATCGACGGGCTCGCCGCCACCATGGCGATGGCCTTGAAGCTTCCCAGCCACGAAGTGTACGAGCGCATGTCAGCGCTGCGCACACTGTTGAAACGACACGACGTTCACCGCTGGGCGAAACAGTGTTTGGAAATCGATCGAGACTGCTCATGAACAGCGCAAACCCCTTCGACGCCATCGAGCGTTTGGCTACGACTCCGATTCTGCTCGTAGCCTCGGACTACGACGGAACGCTCGCACCGATCGTCAACGATCCGAAGCGAGCGTTCCCACAGCACCAGGTCATGGTCGCCCTGAAGTCCTTGGCTTCCATGCCACACACTCATGTCGCGGTGATCTCGGGACGCGCGCTGCGCGACCTCGCCATGCTCACGGGATCTCCGGCTGCGGTTCATCTCGTCGGCAGCCACGGTAGCGAGTTCGAGCCGGGCTTTGCGGACCATCTAGACCCCGCAGATGTCGAGCGGCTCGACAGCATCCAAAACGAACTCACGAGGCTGGCTGACGGCCACGCCGGTGTCGACTTAGAGAGCAAACCAGCGAGCGTCGCGTTTCACTACCGCAATGCGGCGGAAAAAGACCACGACCTCTTGGCGGCGACCGTCCGCACGGCATTCGAAAACCGCGCCGGTATCTATCTGAACGAAGGCAAGAAGGTCGTCGAAGTCTCGGTGATCTCGACCGACAAAGGGTTGGCGATGAAGTGCATTCGCCAGCGAGTCGGCGCTTCTGCCGCACTCTACCTCGGCGACGATCGCACCGACGAAGACGCCTTCGATGTTTTGTCGGGCCCGGACGTCGGGA
This sequence comes from Planctomycetota bacterium, assembly GCA_021776775.1. Lineage (GTDB taxonomy): Bacteria > Planctomycetota > UBA8108 > UBA1146 > JAJFFE01 > JAJFFE01. The sequence continues at coordinate 22,481 of JAJFFE010000074.1, forward strand.
TCAAGATCGGCGACGGGTCGTCGGCGGCAGAGTTCCACCTCAGCGATCCCGAGGCGGTCGCCCGGTTCCTGGCCCAGCTCACCGAACAACGAGCCGCCTGGTTGGCGGGGTCGAGCGCCGAGCCCATCGAATCGCACTCGGTGTTGAGTGACCAACGGACAGCGGTCGTCGAAACGTCCCGCGCCCGCATGACGTGGTTCTGCGCTCCACGACTCGACTCCCCCGCCGTGTTCGCAGAACTCGTCGGCGGTCCGACCGCCGGCTACTTCGACGTCGGTCCCGCAAACGACGAGGAACCCGTTCACCAAGAGTACCTCAAAGACACGTTCCACCTCTGCACCGAGTGGTCCACCTTCGCGGTAACCGACTACTTGGATTGCTCCGGCGGACGCCCCATGCAACGCGCCGGACGAAGCGACGTGATTCGCAAGATCGAAGGCGAAGGCGACGTGCGGATCTCGTTCGCTCCGCGCCTCGACTTCGGTCGCGTGCAAACCCGGTTGAATCAAGTCGAAGGCGGACTCGAAGTCGAGGACTCGTTAGACCCGATCGTCCTACGCGCTCCCGGGGTCGAATGGAGCATTGCCCGAGAGGGGCAACACGACACGGCCGAAGCGATCGTCACTCTGGATCCGAACGCACCACTCGTTCTCGAACTCCGCTGCGGTACCGGAGACGTTGGCGGCGCTCCCATCGCCGAGTGCAACCGGTCAGGACAAACGGAGCAGTACTGGCGGTCATGGATGACGTCACTGACCGATCCCCTACTCGACGATCCGTTGCTTCGTCGCAGCGCGTTGGTTCTCAAGGGGCTGTGTCACGGCCCGACCGGAGGCATCGCTGCCGCCGCCACCACTAGCTTGCCGGAGCACTACGGCGGGGTCCGCAACTGGGACTATCGCTACTGCTGGGTACGCGACGGCGCCATGACCGCCGAGGCGTTGACCGAACTCGGGAGCCTGTCGGAAGGTATGCAGTTCCTCGACTGGGTGCTCGGTGTCATCGACCGCACGGGGAGCCCCGATCAGTTGAGACCTGTCTATTCGTTGGCCGGTGAAGAGCTGGGAACCGAGGCAGAGATCACCGAACTCGCTGGCTACGGCGGCAGTCGTCCGGTCCGAGTTGGAAACGCGGCGTGCCGGCAAGTGCAACTCGATGTGTTCGGGCCGCTCGTGCAGTTGATCGACGGCCTGGTCGCCCGGGGGGCACCGCTCTCGAGCGAGCACTGGCGCCTGGTCGCCAAGTTGGTCGAGACAGTGGCCCGTCGCTGGCGCGAGCCGGACCACGGCATCTGGGAGGTGCGGGGGCCACGGCGGCATTTCGTGCACTCGAAGGTGATGTGTTGGGTTGCTGTCGACCGGGGCATTCGAATTGCCCAGCGACTCGCGGGCGAGGAGCGCCAAGACTGGATCGCACTCCGCGATGAGATCGCCGAGGACGTGACGACCCAAAGCTGGAAACCCGAGGTCAACTCCTTCGTCGCCGCCTACGACGGAACCGATCTCGATGCGTCGACTCTGTTCATCGGTCTCACCGGGATGCTACCGCCGGAGGACTCACGGTTTCGGGCGACGGTAGAGACTATTGAGCGATACCTGCGCGATGGGCCGGTCGTCTACCGGTACCGATTCGAGGACGGACTGCCCGGCACCGAAGGCGGGTTCCACATCTGCACCACGTGGCTCATTCAGTCTCTGGTGTTGATCGGAGAGCGTGCCCGCGCGGCTGCGCTCTACGATGAGTTGATCGCGTTGCAGGGACCGACCGGCTTGTTCTCGGAAGAGTACGATCCGAAAGAGAAGCGCGCGTTGGGTAATCATCCGCAGGCGTATACCCACTTAGGGATTCTGCAATCCGCCCGGGCGCTGGCGGCGGATGGGCAGCCGTTTGTGCAAGGGTTTCGGACGCGGGAGTCGTTGGCGTAGCGCTGTACTCATGACGGCACGAATGGCTAGCGACGAGCGGGATCTCTCTGCTCTGGGTCCAAACATGGATGGGGGGGGCGCCTCACCCCATCCTGCCCGTCCCCGTCGCATCGATCCACGGTGACATTGCCCGCAAGCGGCGGCTCCGCCAACGATACCCGGATAGCGCAGCGGGTGCTCCCTCTGCTCTGGGTCAAAACATGGATTGGGGGGCGCCTCACCCCACCCTGCCCGTCCCCGTCGCATCGATCCACGGTGACATTGCCCGCAAGCGGCGGCTCTGCCGACGATACCCGGATAGCGCGGCGGGTGCTCCCTTTGCTCTGGGTCCAAACATGGATTGAGGGGCGCCTCACCCCACCCTGCCCGTCCCCGTCGCGACGGCCCAATGCGCGTCGCCAAGTGTGTGACCGACGCGACGGGGACGGGCAGGATGGGGCGAGGCTTCGGAGGTATGTGCACGCGTGCTGAGAGATGCGGTGCGCGCTGGCTTGCGACGGCACATTTATCAATTGACGACGGGGTGCCCCGCGTACAGGTCGGATGTTTCCACAGCTGTGGACGCGGGTCGACCGTGGCCAGCGGTGTCCACAGCTGTGGACGAATTTCACGAAACCTCTCTAATCGTGCGATTAAGTGCACAATTCGGCACTTTAGACTTTTATGCGTGTTAGGGTTTTGTTATACTCTGCGGTAGATCTACTGCGTTGTTTCACTTGCCTTTGAGCCTTCGATTGCCTTGCCCACCTTTCGATACGGAGCTCGATTTATGTCTCTTACGAAGAGTGCCCTCGACGCCCACGCTCTGCATGATCAGATTGTTGTTTGTGTTCTGAACTGTAATAGAGGTCGGCTGGAGCTATTAGATTCTGTTCGGCGAATGGACGAGTCGCGTTTGTATGTTGAACTGGGTTGTAGCTCTATTGAGCATTACTTGCAGAAGAAGCTTGGGTTCAAGAAGTCGAGTGCTTGGTCTCACAAGTCGGTGGCGCGGGCGTTGCCTGAGTTGCCGCGACTGCGAGAGACTTTTGCCAACGCGAAGATGACGTGGAGTACGTTGCGTGATGTAGTCTCGGTAGCGACGAGTCGGTCCGAGCAGCTTTGGATCGATTGCTTGGAGAAGCACGGGGCAGACGTTGTTGATCGGGAGGTCAAGGCGGCAAAGGGCGACGGAAGAGACGCGCCGCGTGACGGCGAGTACTCGTTGCCGGCACATTTGGTGAAGCTGACCTTTGCACTGACCGCTGATCAGTACGAAGCGATCATCGAGAAGCTCAAGCTCGCGCAGTCGAGACACGGCGGACCGGGCGACGATGGACCCTTCCTCGAGCTCTTGATCGACAGTTACCTTCAGAGCTTGAGCGAAGGACCGTCGGACGAGAAGGCTTCCAACACTGAGCCGACGAAAACCGTCGTCTACCACCAGTGCCCCACCTGTCGCACTTCGGCCGTCGAAACAGCGGCCGGCCCAGTCGAGATCGAATCCACAGCTGTGGACGCCGCAACGGAAACCGCCACGGTCATACACATCGCGCCTGAAGAAGAGCGGCCGCTCGCACCACTAGCCGACGACGCCCAACCCGATAGCGAAACCTCATCCGAGATGCGCGCCAAAGCCCTGGCCCGTGACGGACACCGTTGCCAAAGCTGCCGAGGTCGCCGCGAACTTCACGCACATCACGTTCAACCGAGAAGCACCGGCGGGCGCACCCAACTCGACAACCTAGTCACGACGTGTAGATACTGCCACGGACTGCTGCACCAAGACCGTCTCATCGTCACCGGCACCGGACTCACGGGCTTCGAGTTCTCGTAAGGTGGACGAACCGGCAGCTCGGTTCGAGAAGCGCACTGCGCCATCGAGTCAGCGTCCACAGCTGTGGACGCGTCAACCTGAACCGCCCGTCGTCACCGAAAGCGTGCGCCGCCGCAAAACTGGCGCACACATCGAAAACAGCACCCGTGCACACACCTCCGAAGCCTCACCCCATCCTGCCCGTCCCCGTCGCGTCGGTCACACACTTGGCGGAGCGGATTTGGATCGATGCGACGGGGACGGGCAGGATGGGGTGAGGTGCCCCCCAATCCATGTTTGGACCCAGAGCAGAGCGAGCACCCGCGTCGCCCTTTACTCCAGTCCAATCAGAACTGCAGCGGCGCGAGATCCAAGTCAGCCGGTACCCCGGGGAAGTTGTCGCGGATGAACTCCCCTTGTCGCTCTCGAGTTGTCTTCGAGAGTCGCTCCTGAACTCCGTGTTCGCACTCTTCGCAGACGATCATCGCGGGGAGCAGGATCTCCTCCGTGCGGCAGAGCCCGACAATACTGTAGTTGCGCAAACTGTCGCGCGCATTCCCGCACGCCCCACACCCGTCTTCGTTCTCGGCCATGCCGTCGACCAAACTACCGACGAACGTCTGCATGACGACCAGCGACTCCTCGGAGAACTCTTCACAGGTCGACCGACCGCACCGCTCACAAACCGCCATTTCGAAGACGACCTCGTTGCCTCGGAAGGTCTTCTGAACTTGATAGAGCCGGCCGTCGGTGAGCGCGTCCTCGCAGACGACGCACTTCTTGAAGGGGCCGCGGTCGTAATCGGAGTGCAGAGTCTCCGGTATAGGACTGGGCTCCCACCACACCGTGACGCCAGACTCCTCGGTCAGAAGCCGCTCGAACTCTTCTGCGCTGAGCGATTCGCAGTCGCCTAACTGGATCTCGATGGACTCGATCAGCGACTCTGCGTCTTCGGGATCTACTGAGTCTCCAGCGTCGGTCGGGACAGGCTCGGTCGGCCCAGAATCCGCCGCGGACGCGTCTTCTGGGGGTGGGTTTTCGGACGAGTCACGGTCTTCGGGCGGATCGATCAATGGAATTCCTCTGGAACCAGAACTTGCGGCGCCCACGCATCCATCGGGCTGTCACCTGAATTCTACGGGTGGCTGGGTAGGACGAGCAAGGTCGCGGCTCGTGATCTTTTTGACAGCGCACTGAGCGACTGATTAACTAGTCGCAGCCGACCCGCGATTAGTGGGCTGCCGCTCTCCCCAACGGATAGCGCAGATGCACGGGTTGGGCCCCAAAACCGACAACACTCACCAACCGTGGTCGCCGTTGGCCGCACACTTGGAAGGTAGCTCGATGATGCGACGCTCCCAATGCGCATGCTTCCTCATGGTCACCATTGCCTTCTGGGTGATCGGCAGCGAAGCCCGAGCTCAAGGAACGCTGTCCTTCACGGATCAAACGTTCGCAGCGGGCGTCACCAACACCTTCACTCCGGGCCTGTACGCACACTTCGACTACACCGCCGGCGGCGCGGTCGGGGACTTCGACAACGACGGCTGGCAAGACGTGTACGTCGTCACCGGAGGCGTCGGCGGGATTCCTGACCGCCTCTTCATGAACAACGGCGACGGCACGTTCACAGACGACGCGGCGGCATGGGGGTTGACGGACGTACATTCCGGCAAGGGAGTCTCAGTCGCAGACTTCAACAACGACGGCTGGCAAGACATCTACGTGACCAGCGCCGGGCCGGTGTTCGACGACGACACTGGACAACACCGGCTGTACAAGAACAACGGCGACGGAACGTTCACCAATATTGCGGCCGCGGCGGGGGTGAACTTCACCAGCACGTCGAGCGAAGACGGATTCGGCTCGGCGTGGGCGGACTACGATCTCGATGGAGATCTCGACATGTTCGTCGGTGGCTTCGAGAACAATAACGAAGGCAACGTCCTCTTTCGCAACAACGGAGACGAGACGTTCACCAACGTGACCGTGGACGCCGAGCTGTTCCCCAACCCGCTGACGCCAGATCACCGAGGCTTCGCTCCTCGCTTCATGGATGTCGATGGCGACCGTTACCCGGAACTGCTGCTCGTCTCCGACTTCGGGACCAGTATCTACTGGAAGAACGACGGCGACGGAACCTTCACCAAGTGGACGACCGAGTCCGGCATGGGCGAAGAAGAAAACGGTATGGGCCAGTGCATCGGTGACTTCAACCGAGACGGACTCATGGACTGGTACGTCTGCTCGATCTACCGACCGTCGATCGGCTGGACCGGCAACAAGCTATACCTGACGCAACCCGACGCGACGTACACCGAGATTTCGAACAGCGCCGGCGTCCACGATGGTGGGTACGGTTGGGCTTCGATAGGTCTCGACATGGACCACGACGGGTGGACGGACATCGTCGAGACCAACGGTGGCAACGGCGCGCTGTTTTCGAATGAACAGTCTTACCTCTGGCTGAACAACGGCGACAACACGTTTGACGAAGTCGCCGTGGCAACCGGCTTCGACAACGACGAGCAAGGTCGTGGAATGGTCGCGCTCGACTACGACGCCGACGGCGACCAAGACATCATGATCTTCTCCAACAATGGTCCGCTGCAATTCTTCCGCAACGACCTGAGCGGGACCGACATCCACTGGTTCCGATTGTTCCTCGACAACGGCGGGTCGACGACCATTCCTCCGCAGGGGATCGGATCCTTGGTCTACGTGACCGCCGGCGGCATCACTCAAGTCGACATGATCGACGGCGGCGATCACTTCTGCTCGCACAGTGAGCTTTCGGCGCATTTCGGCCTCGGCGCCGAGACCATGATCGACGAACTGCGCGTCGAGTGGACCGACGGTAGCGTGACCATTATCAACGACGTGGCGGCCGATCAGACCATGACCGTCACCGCCGGGACGTCACCCGACCCCGAGTGGATTCGCGGCGACGTCAACGCGGATGGCGCGATCAACGTGGCCGACGCCATCGCCCTGCTCTCGGGACTGTTCGGAACGCCGTCCGCCATCCTGTGCGGCGCCGCGGCCGACGTGAACAACGACGGTGGCCAAGACATCGGCGACCCGGTCTACCTGCTCACCTACAACTTCTCCATGGGCACCGAGCCACCGGCACCGTTTCCGAGTTGCGGGATCGCGCCGACCACCTTCAGCTGCGACACGCCCTGCCCGTAGAGGCTGACGGACGTGAAACTGCTATCGCTGATGTACTGTCGCCGTGCGTCCGGTCTGCCGATAACGAGGTAGACCGGAGGCTCACGACCCCTATGCCGCCCCTCTCAGTAACCCCCCTCTCAGCCACCGTGCCCATTTCGGCCCGGCCGCCTCTCGCCCTGCCCGCCACGCCACTCTCGGATGTGACGCAACGGTTGTGGGCGCTCGAGGAGACGTTGGACCTGTTCAGTCGCCAGATCGACGGCGTCGGATACTGGGAACGCGTGCGGTTCGCGGTAGGTCAGCGGCTCCTCGCCGCATTGGTCTACGGGGAGGCGGCGCAAGAGCGCGCCAACCGAGGCTGGGCGGATCGCTTCAGACGCGCGCCGCAGATAGCGCGTAGCGTCGCGTTGCGGCACCCGTTCGCGCATGCGCCCGTCGACACGCTCTTCGTCGGGCACCCGCGCCGTAAGCTGGGAGCGGACGGACGCTGGTGGGACCTCTACTGCGACCCCGTCGCCGCCGAGTTGGCGGGCGACTCACTCGTGGTCGAGCGTCCGTACGGAAATCGCCACGCGGAACCCGCCGCCTCCCCCGCCCTCGCTCACCTCGACGCCGTTGCCATCGCGTCGCGACTCCGCGGTTGGTGGAAACCGCTTCGCATGCAACCCTCGCACGAACGCCAACTCGAACGCATCGAAACCTCGCTCTTCGCAGAGTTCGGAGTACCGACCGGATTCACCCGGTTGGTCGAACGGTCGCTCGCACAGCGTGAACAAGAGCTTCCGATCTTTCAGCATCTGCTGACTCGCCTCGAACCGAGTTGTGTCGTCACCACCGTCAGCTACGAGAACCGAGAAGTGACCGAAGCCGCGCACGACCTCGGCATTCCGGTGGCCGAGGTGCAACACGGAACTGTCTCACGCTACCACCTGGCGTACTCACTTCCGCGTTGCAAGCTGGCAACCTATCCCGATCGCTTGTTGACGTTCGGCACCGCGTTCAACGCGACGCCGTACCCGCTGGCGGGTGACCATGTCATAGCTGTCGGATCGGCGTATCACGACGAAGAGCGCGGACGTCACGATGCCGGCGACGAGCCTCAGAACGTCGTGTTCTTGTCGCAACGACCCAGTGGTAAGGTATTGACGCGTTGGGCGGTGGAGCTCGCCGAACAGCTGCGGGACGATCGCTCCGTCGTGGTCAAGCTACACCCGGCCGAGCGACGCGACTGGCGGGAACGGTACCCGTGGCTCGAAACGTCGAAGGTTCGCGTGGTCGACGGGGAATCGCCGAGCTTGTATTCGTTGTTCTCGGAGTCGTGCGCGCAGGTGGGAGTCAACTCGACGGCGCTCTACGAAGGAATGACTTACCCACTGAGAACGTTCCTCGCGGCACTACCGGGAGTCGAACACATGGAGCCGGCCACCCGACTCGACCTCGACCTGGTCGTCGTCACGGATAGTACGCAGCTCAGAGATCAGCTCGGGAACGCCACCGCTCCGTCCACGGCCACACGAGACGCGCTCTTTCGATCGGACGCGGTGACTCACACGTGCGCCGCGATCGAGAAGACTCGATCGCGGTAACGTTCTAGAAAAAACTCAGCGGCTCAAAGCCCGCCGGGGTGCATCTTCGCAGCCCAAGCGGCGGCACTAGCGAGCGCAAGCGAGATCCACCACAACGGCAGCGCTAGCCGCGGCGCGCGCTTGATGAGTACGACGATTCCGCCCATCACGAGCCAGACGACAAACTTGATCCAGACGAATGTGGGCCAGGGCCAGTCGACCTTCATTTTCGCGAGCAGGCCGAAGCCGGCGACGAGCACCACGACTAGCCCGATGCCGTGCAGCGCGGTCAGCAGGCGCGGCCACATCGGCTTCTCCTCTTTGTTTCCCACGCTGGCAAACACGCAGAGTCCCGACAGCGACATGATGGTGAGAAAAACTCCGATAAGATGCACGACGCGGTAGAACTCTAAGGTCATGATGAACTCCTGTGCTCGGTAACGGGGCGCGTGAGGAGACCAAAACCGATGTTGGCGCGCAAGCGTTTCGAGATCGACCTCCCGGACTTGCTTCGCGGAATGGTCGGCTGTTGTCACCCACTCGATCGAATCGCGGTCCGGTCCGAGGTCGAAGAGCAATGGTCGGACGACGACCATGGCTTCGCGTGCCTATCCGTACGCACGGCTCTCGACCTCTATCTGAGCAGCCGCGCGTTTCCGCCCGGATCCGAGATTCTCATGAGCGGGGCGAACATCCCCGATATGGCGCGAGTTGTCGTGGCCCACGACTTGATTCCGGTGCCGGTCGATTTCGACCTACTCACGCTGACCCCCACAATCGACGCCATCGAGTCGTGCCGCACCGATCAAAGCCGGGCCCTGATCTTCGCGCATCTCTTCGGTGGAATCGTTCCTCTGGATTCAATCGGGCAGTACTGTTCGTCACACGGGTTGGATCTCGTCGAAGACTGCGCGCAGGCGTATCTCGGCCCCGAGTTCACCGGGCACTCGAACGCTCAGCTCTCTCTGTTCAGCTTCGGACCGATCAAGAGTGCCACGGCCCTGGCCGGCGCGATCGCCTCGGTCCGCGACGCCGAACTACGCGCGCACATGCGCACCGTAGAATCGCAGTGGCCGGTCGCGAACAACACGGAGTATTTTGCTCGGTTGATGAAGTACACCGGGTTGTCGCTGCTGACGCGGGATCTGCCCTATTCGTTGCTGTCCGCCGGAGCGCGAGTTCTAAATGGAGATCTCGACCAGTGGGTCGGCCAAGCGGCGCGGTCGTTTCCGCCCGATCAACTGATGAACCACCTGCGACGTCAACCGGGCGGCGCCCTGCTCTCGCTCCTCCTCGCTCGCCAACGAGATGCCACCGCCCAGTATTACCGCGATCGCGCGGCCCTCGGCCGCACGCTGGCGACGGCGATCGGCCACGCCGCCGAGGTTCCCGGCCACGGACTTCAGCGGCACTCGTTCTGGGTCTTCCCCATTCTCTGCCCGCGGCCGGTAGAGCTGATTCGCTCGCTGCGCGCGGCCGGTTTCGACGCCACCCAACGCGCCACCCTTGCCCCACTCAGCGCTGACCTGCCGCAGCTCGAGGCGGCGTTCCAGCGGCTGATCTACCTGCCGTTCGACCGTAAGTTCCCTGCGCAGGCGATCGAACGAATGGGCCGCATCATCCGAGAACACGCGGCTTCCCACGCCCCGAGCGCGCCGGGAAAGACCGTCAAGACCGCCCCCGCGCCGAACCGATGATGGAGAGAAGCCACGTAGCTAGAACCCGCCACGCGAATCGACGTCCATGACTCGTCTCTCGATCCTCGCCCTACTGCCGCTCTTACTCCTCTCGTGCACAGGTTCCAACGACTCGATCTTCTTCTCATGGACTGCGGCGGAGAAGGTCGACTCCCAGGACTCCGGCAGTGTGACGAACGTGGTTGCTGTGACCGACACGTTTGGTCAGATCACGGTCACTTGGACGCAGAGCGACGGCGCCCGCCAGAACCTCTGGTCCAATCGGTTCAGTCCCACCCGAGGCTGGGGTAACGCGGAAGAGATCGAGTCCGCCGACGGAGGGGACGCTCAGGCGGCCGATCTCCACGTCGATCGCGATCTTCATGTGACCGCGATCTGGCGACAACACGACGGAACACGATTCGACCTGTGGACGAATCGCTACACGCATCCGGTTGGTTGGGGAACACCACAGAAGATCGACACGGAAGATCTCGGCGACGTTCAAGCGCACAGCTCGGTCATGGACACCAACGGCAACATCACCGTGGTCTGGCGGCAAGCTGACGCCACCCGAGACAATCAGTGGGCCAACCACTACGACGCCGACTCCGGGTGGGAGTTCGCCGCTAAGATCGAAACTGAAGATCTCGGCGATGCTCGCAACGCCGTGCTGTCGATGGACTCGACCGGGAACACGGTCGCCGTGTGGGCGCAGTCCGACGGAACGCGCGACAACCAGTGGTCCAACCGCCACTCCACTTCGACCGGTTGGGGTGTGGCCGTCGAGATCGAAACCGAGGATTTGGGCACAGTCGGGACCGCCCGACTCGTGCAGGAGTCGACGCATCTCGTCGCGGTCTGGCCGCAGTCGGATGGGACCCGCGCCAACCTGTGGGCGAATAGACTCGTGGTCGGGATCGGCTGGGGTATCGCGGTCGAGATCGAAACCGAAGATCTTGGCGACGCGTTCCCGCCTGAAGTCGTCATCGACTCGAACAATGTCATCACCGTCATCTGGAAGCAGTCGGACGGAACGCGGACAAATCTCTGGGGCAATCGCCACACCGTCGGCGGTGGATGGGGCACCGCCGACGCGATCGAATCGGCGACCGGTAACATCAACGAGTACCGGCTCTACGTCGACAGTTCGGATCGAGAGCTCGCCATCTGGACTCAATCCGACGGCACGCGCGACGATCTCTGGTCGAGCGGTCACCAAGACGATTCCGACTGGAGCACGCCGGACAACATCGATAGCGAGGAACTTGGCGACACGCTGCTGGTCGCCGACGCCGCGTATGACGGCGCCAACCACTTGACGGTGGTGTGGCAGCAAGAAGACGGAACCACTCGTAATCAGTGGTCGAACCGCCACCACCCGATCAACGGCTGGGGAACCGCGACCAAGATCGAGACCGAAGATCTCGGGGACACCCGGCGGGCCCAATTGGTCATCGACTCGTTCGGCCACATCACCGTGGTGTGGCGCCAGCAAGACACCACTCGCTTCAACCAGTGGACGAACCGTTACGTGCAGGGAGTCGGCTGGGGCACGGCTGAGACCATCGAGACACTCGACGGCGACGTGCAGGCGCGCACCATGTTGATCGATGCGCGCGGCCGGGTGACCGTGCTGTGGCCGCAGTCGGACGGCACCATCGACGACCTCTGGGCCGCGCGCTACAAGTAACGTCCTACATAGCCGCGACGATGACGAACACCAACGCGATCAATGCCAAGACCCCGGCGACCACGGCCGCGATTTTGCCCCACGACAGTGGCGCGGCCCCCGTCATGCAACTCGCATCCTGACCCGAGACAACGACCCGATACAGTTCGCCGCGGTACCGATAGGCCAGGATATACGCGGGGAACGACACTCGGTGAGTGACGAGCGAACGCACCACGCACTCGGTGTGCAACGAACGGTGAGCGGTACCGGGAAGGTGACCGTCGGCGATCCGTCGTGAAGCCATGGAGCGAAGAGATCGTCGCACGATCTCTCGTGCGGCCGAGCGCTGAACTTCGAACCGCTCGACCAGCGTGTCCTCGGTCGGGAGTCGCAGCTCGGCCGACGCGGGTCCGCGATACGACGACACCAACACGGCGGTCTCATCGGGTCGCAATCCACGCGTCCCCGGGGCCACCACATCGTCGAAGTGAAGCTCGACTTGTCCCGCGCACGGCGCCCAACTCGACCGCCACGTATCGTGATTGGTATCCGCCGCGTAGCTGACCAACGCGTCGGCATCGAACATCCAGCCCGCCCAGTAGATCGGCTTCACACTGCGCATGCGTGCCCGATCCCGAAGGTCCGACGGGTAGAAGAATCCGCGTCGCCCGAGCCAGCCCCGGACCGCTTTGATCGCCTGAGCCGGATCGACGGTGAACTCGAAGTAGAGCTCTGACTCTTCCGTTGGATCCGTGACCATCTCGACGTGCAGTGTGGAGTCGCAGAATCCGCACCGCGGTGCTTGTATCGCTGGGTCGTAGCGGACAGATGCGCCACACCCGTCGCAACGCAACACCTCCACTTCGGTCGCAGTACGTCGTTCGCTCTCGTGTGGCGCCGAGTCGCCACACACGGCGCACCGGAGATCACCCCGCTCGATAGGACTCGCACAACGCGCGCACTCGGCGACGACTTCCGGCATCAAATACCTCCCCGCACGATCAACACGATCGCGAGCACGAGCAGCAATCCGAGAATGACGGCGATGGTGATCTTGATCGGAGAGAGCGGTATCGCCCCCCCCACCTTGCCCGTCTGCCCGTTGACCGTCACTCGGATCGGGGGTTTGTTCGGATCGTACCGAAGGGCGAAAATCCAAATCGGAAGCGACACGAGATGCAGAATCTCGTCGTGGACGCGCGTTTCGAAGCGCAAGCCACGATGGCTGTCGCCGGGCATGAACCGAGCTAGTTTCCGGCCCACCGATTCCGTGCCCTCAGAATGCGCGAGCTCCCGGCACTTCTCGAATACGATGGAGGGCTCCTCCGCGATCCAACCCGAAAAGAGGGCCGGGTCATAACGGCGGATCGCGCCGAGGTCGAACGGCTCGACCGCTTCCAACTCCGCATTGCTCAATCCGCGTGACGCCGTGACGACGACGTCTACGAGGTAACACGAATGACGCCCCGCGAGGTGACGCCACTCCGTCTTCACCACGACGCGCGTTCGCACCACGGTGTTGCCCTTGGAGTCCGTCGTGGTGTAGGTCTCGGTCGTCGTGTAGTTCTCACCGATCTCCGCCTCGTAGTCACTGTCGGCGACCGCGCCGTACAGGTACGCCGGCAAGTAGACACCGCGCGTCTCTTGCACCACCGCCGAGGCCAAGCCGCCGTGGGCGAACCAGCCGCGACGCTTGATCCATTGGCGTACGCGTTGAGACGCTCTCGGCTGATCGAGCACGAAACCGACCACGAACGTGGGGTCCGGGTTCTCGGAACTGGGCTTTTCGACGACCGCCGGCGACGCGCAGAACGGACAAACCGCGGTTCGCTCGTGCTCGCGCAACGTCAGAGTCGCACCACAACTCTGACAGTCGAAGGTCGTCGACTCGGGAACGGGAGGGGGCGCAGTTACCAAGGTCAAAGCCTCGCTTCCAACCCGTCCCATGGTAGACGGAAGCGTCCCCGGCGGAAATGCCGCGACCGGCGGTGGCGCGAACTCAAAGGCGAATCTTGGAAATCACCGCGACCCAACGAAGCGTTGGAGCTTACAACGAGGCTTGAGGTCAACGTTGCAGCCGGCGAAGCAAACGGGATACTTAAAGCGCGGACCGCCAGGAAGCGGGGTCGTTCCGGACCCGAGAGGGCCGTGGGCGATCGGCGATGCGAGCGATAGGGAACCGGAAACTTCCCGACTCGCTCGTCACGGAACACAGACTGTCATCGGCACTCGAAACAGAAGGGAGAATTCCGTGGGTCGCGCCTCCACTGCACAGCAGCGTGACGAAGAGGCGTTGAGCAAGATCGCCGACCACCCGGTGCTCTTCTTCGACGGAGAGTGCAATTTGTGCAATTCGACCATCGACTTTGTGATCCGCCGCGACCGAAAGCGCAACTTTCGCTACGCGGCGCTCGGATCCGCGGTGGCCGATAGCCTGCTTCCCGATGACTTGCCCGAGAAGCACAATCTCGAGAGCTTCATCTTGTTGGTCGAGGGGAAGACCTACGTTCGATCCGAGGCGTCGCTGCGGGTTGCCACGTGGCTACCGTTCCCGTGGAATCTGTGCCGGCTGCTTCTGCTGATTCCAAGCGTACTTCGGGACCCGGTGTATCGGTTCGTCTCGCGCCGTCGCTACGAAATGTTCGGCAAGCGCGCAACCTGCCGCGTGCCGAGTCCCGAGGAGCGCGAACTCTTCCTCGAGTAAACGCTACGAGAGCAGTCGTTCCAGGTCGTCGCGAGTCAACTCCGACAACAAGGTGTTGTCGGCGCGAATGATCGCCTCGGCCAACGCGCGCTTCTGATCCTGAAGTTGCAGGATTTTCTCTTCGACCGTGTTGCGGCAGATCAGGCGGTACGCAAAGACGTGGCGCGTCTGTCCGATACGATGCGCTCGGTCGATCGCCTGCGCTTCGACGGCCGGATTCCACCACGGGTCCAAGATGTAGACGTAGTCGGCCGCCGTCAGGTTGAGGCCGAGCCCTCCGGCTTTCAAACTGATCAAGAACAGCGGGACGTCGGGATCGTTCTGGAATCGTTCGACACGCGACTTGCGATCGCGCACCTGCCCGTCGAGGTATTCGTACGGCAGCTCTTCTTGCTCGAGCATGCGGCGCAAGATCGAGAGATAGCTCGTGAACTGCGAGAACACCAGCGCCTTGTGTCCTTCACTGCGCAGCTCGTGCAGAAGCGGGATCAAGGTGTCGAGCTTGCAACTCGGGTAGCCCGACTTCTCTTTGTCGACGAGCGCCGGATGACACGCGGCCTGACGCAACCTCAGCAACGCCTCGAGCACGTGCATCCGCGTGCTGCCGATGCCGTCCTCGTCTACTTTTTTCAGCAGCGTCTCCCGGTAGTGCAGCAACAGTTGGTCGTACAAGCCGCGCTGCTTGTCTTCCATCTCGCAGTACAACGTGAGTTCGGTCTTCTCTGGGAGCTCGTTGGCCACTTGCTCCTTGGTTCGTCGAAGCAAGAACGGCTGCAACGCCGACGCCAGGAACCGACTCAGCTCCTCCCCGAGCGGGCCGCGCGTCTTGCGCGTGAGCACGCGCTTGAGCGACGTCGAACTCCCGAGCATGCCGGGATTGAGGAATTCGAAGATCGACCAAATGTCGAGCAGGCGGTTCTCGATCGGAGTACCGCTGAGCGCCAGTCGATGGCGGCCTTGCAGCAGCCGTGAACACTTGGCCGTTTGGCTGGAGGAGTTCTTGATGGCCTGTGCCTCATCCAAGACGACGTACTCGAAGTCGATCTCCTTGAGGTCGAGGATGTCTCGCCGCAACACGCCGTACGTCGTCACGACGACGTGCGCCGACCCGATTTCCTTCAGCACTTCGCTGCGCTGAGGTCCGGTGTAACTGACCACATTCAACGCCGGCGCGAAACGCTCGGTCTCTTGAATCCAGTTGTAGACCACCGAGTTCGGACACACCACGAGGGTCGGTCGGTTCAGCTCGCCGGCCACCCGCAGGCGCTCGAGATGCGCCAATACTTGGACGGTCTTCCCGAGCCCCATGTCGTCGGCCAAACAGCCGCCGAATCCGAACTCACGGAGGAACTGCACCCAACCGAGTCCGTCACGTTGATAGTCGCGCAACGTGCCTTCGAACGTTTCGGTCTCTTCGATCGACTTGACGCCCTGGAACGACTTCAGTCGTTCGCGGTACTTCTCGAAGTCTTCGTCCGTCTGAACCGCGTCCTGCTCGGCAAGCAGAGCGTCGAGCATCCAACCCTGCGATCGACGAAAGCGCACTTCTTCCTTGCGCGCCGTGCCCATGGAATTGAGCAAACGAAAGCGGGTCAGCCAAGGCGCAGGAATCAGGCCAGCGGTGCCGTCTTCGAGGCGAACGGTGTTGTCGCCCTTGCGAGCCGCCGCCAGCACGTCGGCGATCGGCACGACTTGGTCACCGAAGTCGAGATGTCCCTGTAGCTCGAACCAATCGATTCCCGTGGTCAGCTTGAGGTCGAGCTTGCCTTCGCCGCGGAACTTTCGTTCCCGCGCTTCGACCGTCCATTCGCCATCGACGAGAGATTGAATGATCTCGTGGAAGTGCTCGGTCGGGATCTTGTAGTCGAAGTGTCCCGACGGCGGGTCGACGATCTCGATCGGCAGCGCGCGCAGTGTGACTCGAATCGCGTCTTCCGCTTCCGGATCGCGCCGGTAGATCTCCTTGCGATCTTCATCGCAGAGAGAATTCGAATCGTGCCGCTCCTCGACCCGGCGCCCGCGGTACTCGAAGAACAGTCGACACGCCACACCGTCGCGGCGCGCTGGCTCGCCGTCCACACTTCGCAGATGCAGGACCGGTCGCGGTGTCTCCTTCTCGTCGGTCCAGGTCCACTCTTCGGGAAGTTCCACGCGCGGCTCGCAAGGATCTTCCACGAGCTTAGCGATCAGATTGCCCTGCTCTTCGGCCGACATAGTGAACTCAGGCGTCGCAAGCAGCTTCTCCGCCCACGCGAAGTGGCCACGAGCGTCGAACCGAGTGGCCATCGCTTGACCGTCACGGTTGACCACCGCAACGCCGGACGCCGCCAATAGCGGAGCTTGCTGGAGCTCGAGCCGCTCCTCGTCGTGTCGCAGGAACCCGCGAATGACGAAATCTTCGCCGCGCGGTGGTTCGACGCGCAGCCCCAACTCCCACAGCGTCGCCGGCGCCCACTCGATGCGCGTCGGCGGATCGTCATGGATCTGCAGGTGAAAACGCTCGGTGAAACAGAGTCGCTTGGCTAGCTCGGCGCCGCCTTCGAAGTCCAGGGAGAACGAGGAACACTCGACCCGCATCGAACCCGCCTCGGCGTCGAGCTCCGGGAACTCTGGATCGAGTTCTCGACCGGACGTGACCCCGAACAGTCGTGGGAGGAGTTGACGATCGAACTCGTCGGTCAACTCACGCACGTCCTCGCGCTTGAAACGCACGAGCGTCCACGGCCCCTCTTCCGGACCCTGGTGCAGCATCACTGCGGTATTGGCCCTCGACTTCGACGCGCGCGACCGAAAGATGGTCGGCTCCTCTTTCGGCACCTCGACCACGTAGTACAGCGGAAGCTCAGGGTCGTAGGCGTCGGGGTCGCGGGCATCTGCCCCTTCGTCGTCGCCCCCCAACTGATCAGCAGCGGCAAGAAGGGCCGCCCACATGTGCTTGCACTGGCCGGCCCGCGCGAATCGACAGTGGCACGACGCTTTGATTTCGTCGTCACTAAGTTCGACGATGACGCGGAACAGCTTGCTGCACTGGACGTCCGCAACAACACGCGCGTCTTCCACCTCGACGAGTGTCACTCGACCGTCGTGAAAGTAGTGCTTGCCGCGATCGCGATTTAGCTGAGTGAAGTGGGACTCGAGTCGCTCGATCAGCAACGGATAGCTCGCCTCTGGATTGGAACTGTGATCGTCGCCACCGGGAATTCGGAGGCCGCGTCGGGGGGACCGAAGATAGGGGAGATTACGGGAATCACCACCCCGTTACCTGACAAAACGAAACGCGACCGTCACCAATCGCCGGCGTACCGGGAAGAGTACGGCCCACTATTGGCGGAAATGTACTGATGCCGCCGGTGAGATATCTGCCGGAGGTGAAGCAGATCGTGCGCCTCCCAAGACGCCATAAGGTCGCCTGCGCGGAGTGGGCCAGCCACAGGATGGGTGCGCTGAGCCGCCCAATCCGGGTTGTCGAGCTCGGCCAGCCACGCCAGAGACCGTTTGCGTTGCTCCTCGAAGTCGGCCCACACGTCGGCGAGCTCGCGGCCGGCATAGTCTCGCTCCGTCACCCATGCAACGGGATCGATCGGCGGCCACTCTTCGTCGGGACGGTGCAGCGTGTAGTCGATCCGACGCCGAAAATCCTCGCGTTCTTCGTCAGCGATGTGACCCAAGATCTCGAGCAAACTCCAGCCGCCGGACTCCGGACGCCAAGACGCTTCCTCGGCGTTGACGCCGCGATAGAGCGCGCGAAACGCTTCGAGTTGAGAGCGAAGGGCGCGAATGACCCGATCCAAATCGATCGACATCGACAAACTCCTCAGACGGAACGGCCGGTTACCGCAGGAACAACAACACGTACGCAGTCGCGATGACTAACTGACTCAGAGCGAATGGAGCCGCCAGTTTCACGAATCCGGCAAACGAAAGCGCCAAGCGATTCTTATGGATGATCGTGACCGCGACCAGCGTCGAGGCAGATCCGATGGGCGTGATATTACCGCCGAGGTTGGCGCCGAAAATCACCGACCACCACAGCCCAGAATCGCCGGCGGTACCCCGCGCTTCGAGGATTTTGGCGAGCATGGCCGCCAAGGGAATGTTGTCCGTCACCGAACTGAATCCGGCCGCCGCGATCAGCACCGAACCGGTCCCTGCGATGTCGCCCCAGCCGATGACGCGTTCCAACGCGGAACCGATCGCGACCAAGACCTGCGCATGCTCCATGACGTTGATCACCACGAACAAGCCCGCAAAAAACGCGAGCAGGTCCCAGTCGAGCGCGGCGTAGAAACGATCGGCAGTCGACTTGAAGCGAAGCAACATGATCAGTGCGAAAGAGAGTGCGACAAAGCCCATCCCAAGATCATTCAGAAACCATCCGGGGATCGAGGCACAGGCGATGACAATGATGAACAGAAGCAACATCGTGGCGCCGAATCCGAAGAAGAACCGACTCTCGATTCCGTCATTTTCATCGAAACCAGAGACCAGTCGCTGCGCCACGACCTTCGCCTCGTCGTTGTCGAGTCGCCGGATCTTGAACAGCTTCGCACCCATCCAAAGCGTCAGCGCCGTGGTCACGACCACGAACGGCGACGATTTGACGAAGAAGTCGACGAAGCTGATCCCGGCTGCGTTGCCGACGATGATGTTCGGCACCGAGGAAATCAGGGTCAACAGTCCACCGACGTTGGTCAACAACCCCTCGATGACCAGGAACCCGAGCAACTGTTCGCGGCGGCCGAGCTTTTCGAGCGAAACGCCGGTCAACGATCCCACGATGATCATCGCAGTCACGTTGTTCAGGACTGCCGAGAAAACTACGGTCATGACTCCGTAGAAGATCAGCAACATCACCGGATCACCGCGCGACGCCTTCGTCAGGCGGATCGCGATCCAGGTGAACAGGCCGGACTTCGAAGTGACGTCCACGAACAACGACGACCCGAGGATGATCGAGATGACTCCCCAATCGACCGACGGGATGTACACCGGCATGGTGATCGCGTGACCGAGCACAATCACTTCTTGAGTGTGAACCAAGCCGAAGATCTCGCCCAAGATCAG
>JAJFFE010000075.1 GCA_021776775.1 Planctomycetota bacterium
CTGCTCTTCATTCGTGACAATGTCGTGCGCCCGTTCATGGGCAAAGATGGCGATCAATACCTCTGGATCATCTGGACGTTCTTCTTCTTCATCTTGTTCTGCAACCTGCTCGGCATGATTCCGCTTATCGGAGCGACGCCCACCGCTGGCATGAGCGTCAACGCCGCGCTGGCTGCGATTTCGTTCCTGATCTACCACAGTGTCGGAATCAAGAAGAACGGCTTCCTCCACTACCTCAAAGCAAACTTCCTCGTGGGGCCGTGGCCGCTTTGGCCGCTCATGATCCTCATCGAGGCCATGGGCCACGTCATCAAGCCGTGCGCCCTCGCAATTCGACTACTAGCAAACATGGTCGCCGGGCACTTGCTCCTCGGAGTGATTCTCAGCCTGTCGACGAGCGTCGTGATCTCGCTCATCACGGGAAGCGCGGGCGTTGCGCTCACGTTCCTCGAGATCTTGGTCGCGTTCATTCAAGCGTTCATTTTCACGTTCTTGACTACCGTGTTCTTGGGCATGGCGATCCACCCGGATCACTAAACCGAGTTCATACGTAACGAAGTAAGTTGAACTCCCCCAGATCGGGGAGACGAAGGGGACTTCCATGGATTTCATCATGGGGTTGATCCAGTTGGCCGTGATCACGGACGCTCAAGGCGTTGCAGTGAGCTGGGGCATGGCGGGCGCCGGAATCGGCGCGGGACTCGCGGGAATCGGTGCCGCAATCGGTATCGGTCGTATTGGTGGATCGGCGTGCGAGTCGATCGCCCGTCAGCCGGAAGCTTCCGGTGATATCCGCGGCGCGATGATCCTTACCGCTGCATTCGTCGAAGGTGCGTGCCTCTTCGCGATCGTTCTCTGCTTCTTGATGCAGGGCAACATCCTCGACTTCGTCAAAGCCTAGAGTTTCTTCCGGAATCTCGAAGGGATTCGGTTTACCCGTGAAACCTTACGGTCGATTCGGCTCTCGCTTGTGGTTCGCGATCGTGCTGGCATTCTTGCCGGTCATCGCGTTCGCAGCGGACGAAGCTGAACATGCTGAGCACGCGGAACATGCCGAGGGCGCACTTGCCCCCGTCATCACCTTTGCACCGGTTCTGTTTGCCATCACGTTCATCGTGTTCCTAGCCGTCATGTTCTTCCTCAAGAAGAACGCGTGGGGGCCGTTGCTTGTGGCGTTGGAAGAGCGTGAGTCCAAGATTCGCGAGTCGACCGCCGCCGCCGAGCGCATTGGATCCGAAGCCGCGGCAGCCGGCCGTGAGCACGAAGCTGTGCTTGCCAAGGCCCGGGCCGAGGCGAGCGCGATCGTCGACGAAGGTAAGCGTAAGGCCGAAGCCATCGCGACAAAGGGTCGTGACGAAGCAACTGCGGAAGCGACAAAGGTCCGGGACGAAGCGCTCGCAGACATTGCGAGTGCGCGAGTCGTGGCGGTCGACGAGATTCACAAGCGGGCGGTCGATCTCTCCTTGGAGATCAGCCAAAAGCTAGTGAAGAAGAGCCTCAACGCCGATGAGCATCGATCCACGATCGACGATGTAATTCGCCAGTACGACGCGGTGTCCAAATGAACCGCATCGTTCAGTTGACGGGTGAGTGAAATGGTTACTGTCGTAACGGTCGTCGTGTTCGTGGTGGTCGTGTTGATCGTCAAGTTGAAGGCTTGGGGACCGCTCATGGCGGCCCTCGACGAGCGAGAAGCAAACATTCGCAACTCACTCGAAGCGGCCGAGCGTGCCGCTGCCAAGGCTGAAGATGCTGCCAAGGCCAACCTGAAGCTCGTCGAAGAGGCCCGGGTCGAGGCGAAAGAGATCGTTGCAGAGGGCAAGCGTGACGCGGTCGCGCTGGCTGCGAGGATCGAAGAAGAAGCGAAGGCGGCAACCGCGGATATCAAATCCCGGGTGATCGTCGACATCGAACGCGCGAAACTGATCGCCGTTCACGAGATACACCAGCGTGCGGTTCACTTGTCGATTGGCATCAGCGAGGCGCTCATTCAGGAGAGTCTTTCGGCTGACGAGCACCAAGGGTTGATCGACGACGCGATCCAAAGCTACGAAAAGATGAGCTGATCCGATGCTGCGCCACCCAGTAGCGACGACCTACGCTCGAGCTCTTCTCGAGGTTGGACAAGAGAAAGGCGAAGCCGACGCCTACGCGGAAGAGCTAACCACTCTCTGCGACGACGTCTTTGCGTCCGGCGGTCTGAAGGTGTTCTTCGAGAGCCCGAAGATTCCGCGCGAAGAGAAAGACAAGGTGTTGGTCAAAGCGCTCGAGGGGAAGACATCACAGTCCGTCCTCAACCTCGTTCGCATGCTCATCAAGCGAGGACGGCAGCCCCTTCTCGGAGAGATCGCCGAAGCGTATGCCGGTCTCAACGATGAGGCGCAGGGTCGAGCGCACGTGTGGATCACCTCTGCCACGCCGTTGTCGGCTGCGTCGAAGGACAAGATCGTCGCTCTTCTGAAGAAGAAGCTCAGCAAGGAAATCATTCCGGAAGAGAAGGTCGATCCCGACCTGCTCGGCGGCATGACCATCCGCATTGGGGACACCGTCATCGACGGCTCCGTGCGATCCAGATTGAACGAAATCGGGGAGCGAGTCGCTGCCCAGCGTCTAGGAAGTGACCTGATCGCATGAAGATCAACGCTGACGAGATCACCTCAGTTCTGAAAAAAGAGATTCAGGACTATCAGTCCGCACTGTCGGTCGAGGAAGTCGGCACCATCCTCGAGATCGGTGACGGGATCGCCCGCGTCTACGGTATCTCGAACTGCATGGCCGGCGAGATGCTCGAGTTCTCCAACGGGGCGCGCGGACTCGCGCTGAACCTCGAAGAGAGTTCGATCGGGGTCGCTATCCTCGGTGAGTACCTCGACCTCAAAGAAGGCGACGAGGTCAAGCGCACCGGTACCGTGGTATCCGTCCCGGTCGGGGAAGCACTGCTCGGTCGCGTCGTCGACGCCTTGGGCAACCCGATCGATGGTAAGGGCCCGATCCTCGCGACCGAGACCCGTCCGGTCGAATCGAACGCGCCCGGCGTGGCGGAGCGTAAGTCGGTCCACGAGCCGCTGCAGACCGGCATCAAGGCGGTCGACGCCATGATCCCGATCGGTCGTGGCCAGCGCGAGCTGATCATCGGTGACCGTGGTATCGGGAAGACCGCTGTCGCGATCGACACGATCATCAACCAAAAGGGCAAAGACGTTATCTGCGTCTACGTCGCGATCGGTCAAAAAGGTTCGACCGTGGCCGGCGTGGTGGACAGGCTGACCAAAGAGGGCGCGATGGACTACACCATTGTCGTCTCGGCGCCGGCGTCCGCTCCCGCCCCCATGCAGTTCGTCGCACCGTACACCGGCTGCGCCATGGCCGAGTACTTCATGTACAAGGGTGGCCACACGCTCTGTGTGTACGACGACCTTTCCAAGCAAGCGCAAGCGTACCGAGAAATGTCGCTGCTTCTGCGTCGCCCGCCGGGACGCGAAGCGTACCCCGGGGACGTCTTCTACTTGCACAGTCGTCTGCTCGAGCGTTC
This sequence comes from Planctomycetota bacterium, assembly GCA_021776775.1. Classification (GTDB taxonomy): domain Bacteria; phylum Planctomycetota; class UBA8108; order UBA1146; family JAJFFE01; genus JAJFFE01. The sequence continues at coordinate 3,533 of JAJFFE010000075.1, forward strand.
GGCGAAGCTGTCGGACGAGCTCGGATCCGGTTCGCTCACGGCGCTGCCCATTATCGAAACGCAAGAGGGCGAAGTCTCCGCGTACATTCCGACCAACGTGATCTCGATTACGGACGGTCAGATCTACCTCGAGCCGAACCTGTTCTTCTCCGGGGTTCGCCCCGCGCTGAACGTCGGTGTTTCGGTCTCGCGGGTAGGAGGCGCGGCTCAAACGAACGCGATGAAAGGCATCGCCGGACGTTTGCGTCTCGACCTCGCTTCATTCCGTGAGCTCGAGGCGTTCGCCCAGCTCGGTACGGAGTTGGACGCGGCGACGCAAGCGCAGCTCGACCGCGGTTTCCGAATGGTCGAACTGCTGAAGCAAGCGCAGTATCGGCCGATGGAAGTCGAAGAGCAGGTCGCCATCATTTGGGCCGGTGGTAACGGTTATCTCGACGACGTTCCGGTCGCCGATGTCGGCCGTTTCGAGATTGCGTACCTCGAGCACCTGCACGACGAGTTCCCGGAGTGCCTGGCGTCCATTCGAGATACCGGGGAATTGACCGACGAGAACAAAGCGCAGCTCGAGAAGGTCTCGGCAAACTTCAGCAAAGACTTCATCGCCAACTGATGACCGTCAACTGTGCGGCGACCGACGACGACGTTTACACGTGTGACCCAGTAGCAGCAGCGAGGATCAACGGTGGCTAACTCAAGAGAGCTTCGCAACAAGATCACCTCGGTGAAGAACACCAAGAAGATCACGCGAACCATGGAGATGATCGCAACGGCGAAATCCGTGGTCTGTCAGAAGCGCATCGAGGCCGTTCAGCCCTACGGCAACAAGGTGGCTGAGCTCCTCGACGACTTGAAGCAAGCCGGCGCCGGCGATGACGCCGCGAGTTTCCCGCTGCTGCGCGTCCCAGCGACCATCAAACGCGAAGCGCTGTGGATCATCACGGCGAACCGCGGTCTGTGTGGGGGCTACAACGCCAACACGCTGAAGATAGCTGAGAATCACATCAAGGAACGTAGAGCACAGGGTGTCGAGGTCGAAATCCACATGGTGGGTAAGAAGGGTGCTGGTCGTTTCCGGTACCTCGGCTACGACGTGAAGCAGGTCTACAAACAATTCGAAGACAAGCCGACCTTCGACGAGGCGGAAGCGATCTTCCAACCGATCCTCGATCGTTTCGCGGCCGATGAGCTGGACGCTGTCACTCTGGTTTCGACGCGCTACATTACCGCGGCGCGCCAGGCACCCGACAAGCGCTCGCTCTTGCCAGTTGCTCCCGACGCAGGCGACGACGGTAAGGAAGAAGAAGGCGGCCATGGGTCGACCGACTTCATTTTCGAACCGAGTCCCGCTGCGATCCTCGGAACCCTCGTACCGCTGACGCTCAAGATGCAGCTCTTCCAAGGGCTGGTCGAGGCGGCGGCGAGCGAGCAGATTGCTCGTCGAATCGCAATGAAGAACGCGACCGACAACGCGGACGAAATGATCCGCAACTACACAATGGTCTACAACCGCACGCGTCAGGCAGGCATTACCCAGGAGATCCTGGAGATCGTGGCTGGCGTCGAAGCGATTAGCTGAAACAAACACGCTTAAGCGTACTGAGTGGAATCCCGCTCGAAGGAGAGCGAAACATGGCAACCGCCGGAAGAGTAGTCCAGGTCATCGGCTCGACGATCGACGCCGAGTTCCCGGTCGGCCAACTACCCGAGATCTACAACGCCCTGACCATTACCAAGGGCGAGATGCATCTCACGCTCGAAGTGCAGCAGCACCTCGGCGGTAACCGTGTTCGCGCGATCTCGCTCGCGTCGACGGACGGAATCGTCCGCAACATGGAGATCCTCGACACCGGCGCACCCATCAGCGTGCCCGTCGGGGAAGAGATCCTCGGCCGCATGTTCAACTTGCTCGGCGAGCCGATCGACAAGATGCCGGCGCCCGTCGTCAAGGAGAGCCGCCCGATTCACCGAGGCGCTGTCCCGTTCGAAGAGCTCGAAGCGTCGACGCAAGTCTTCGAGACAGGGATCAAGGTCGTCGACCTGCTTACGCCGTACTCGCGTGGTGGTAAGACCGGTCTCTTCGGTGGTGCCGGAGTCGGCAAGACGGTTCTGATCCAAGAGCTGATCAACAACGTCGCAACCAAGCACGGTGGATTCTCGGTCTTCGCCGGGGTGGGGGAGCGTACTCGCGAGGGTAACGACCTTTACCACGAGATGAAGGAGGCCGTGATCAAGACGGCCGACGGTAAGACAGGGTCCGTACTGGACCGTACCGTGTTGGTCTTCGGGCAAATGAACGAGCCGCCCGGAGCACGTCTCCGCGTTGCGCTCACCGCCTTGACCATGGCGGAGTACTTCCGCGACCTTTCCGGGACCGACGTTCTGCTCTTCGTCGACAACATCTTCCGCTTCTCGCAGGCGGGCTCGGAAGTGTCGGCATTGCTCGGTCGTATGCCGTCCGCGGTAGGCTACCAGCCGACGCTCGCGACGGAGATGGGCCAGCTGCAAGAGCGCATCACGTCGACCAAAGACGGATCGATTACCTCGGTACAAGCGATCTACGTACCGGCAGATGACCTTACCGACCCGGCTCCGGCAACCGCGTTTGCGCACCTCGATGCAACGACGGTTCTCGAGCGCCAGATCGCGTCGAAGGGTATCTACCCGGCCATCGATCCACTGGCTTCCAGTTCGCGAATTCTCGACCCCAGCGTTGTCGGAGAAGAGCATTACGCCACTGCGCGTGAGGTGCAGCGAATCCTTCAGCGTTACCGCGACCTGCAGGACATCATCGCCATTCTCGGAATGGACGAGCTGTCCGAATCGGACAAGATCCTGGTCGGCCGCGCGCGCCGTATCGAGCGTTTCTGTTCGCAGCCGTTCCATGTCGCCGAGACGTTCACCGGATTTCCGGGCAAGTACGTCGAGATCAAAGACACGGTTCGCTCGTTCAAGGAACTCGTCGACGGCAAGCACGATACCCTCCCCGAGGGAGCGTTCATGTACTGTGGCTCCATCGACGAGGTCGTCGAGAAGGCGGCTAAGATGAAGGCAAAGGCCAAGTAGCATGGCGCAACTCACCTGTGAAGTTCTCACCCCCGAGGGCACCATCTACAGCGGCGCCGTCGACCTCGTCGTCGCACCTGCCGCGGATGGCGAAGTCGGAATCATGGCGCAACATGCGCCGTTGATTACCGCTCTCGGCAAAGGCACGCTTCGCGTGAAAACCGGGAACGACACCACGAAGTGGATCGTCGAAGGCGGCTTCATGGAAGTGTTGAACAACAAGGTGAGTGTCCTAGCCGAGAAGGCAACGTCCGTCTAACGCGAGACGTAAGCGACCAGAGAACAAACGAGAAGAAGCCGGCCCTGCGGGAAACTGCGGGGCCGGTTTTTTGTTTCTGCCAATCCTTGAGAACAATCGCGTCCGATCTATCGTCTATCGTTGGATGAACCTTCCTCGTATTGGTTGCACCGTGATCGATGGGCTCGAAGACGAAGTTTCTCTGGGCCGGGCGATTGTCCAGGTCCGGTTCATCTTCGTTGGGCAAGTTGTCGGGCGTGCTTGGGTAGCTCTACTACTACCGCTGCATCCGGTAGGCGGCACACAGTGAGTCCGTTTGCTGTGAGGATTATCCTCGCCTATGATCGAACTTGAGAAGCATTCGTTGGGCAAGTAATGCATTTAGATTCTGTTGGGCTGGGCGAGTGGTCTGCTCGCAAATAACAAACGAGGAGGGGCTGTGAAGTCATATAGTGATCCGTGTACGCGTACTCATTTCCTGAGCCGAACCGGCATTAGAGCGTTCCTGGCCGGGGTGCTGCTCATTAGCGCATTCTCCGGGAGTCTCCATGCAGACGGTACTGAGACTTTGGGACCCGTGCCGTTCGCTCTCGCTAAAGGTACGCGAATCGTCGGCGAAGGCGTTGGAATGCTGAGTCAACCAGCGACGATAACGTTCGACGTTCCTGTCGGCGCCACCGTCGAGCAGGTGCTGTTGTATTGGAACGGCTTCGACTCGGCTCGGACCGGCATGCCTTCCAATAGTTTGATCCTCAACGGCACGACTGTCGTTCCCGGTGATCTCATCGGCGGGCCGACGTTGTTCTTCGGGAGCTCTCACAGTTATACCTACCGAGCCGATATCACCGGACTCGGTCTCATTGCTCCGGGAACGAACTCCGTCGTCGTCAGCGGCAAGGACTTCGACGAGGCCAACAACGGTGCTTCCATCGTCGTCGTCATCGACGAGGGCACGACCCCGGCGGTCATGAGCATTGTCGACGGACAAGACCTCGCTTTCGCGTTGTTTGCGCCCCCGCTCGATACGACCGTCCCGCAAACCTAGAGCTTCGGTTTCTCCCCCTTCGATCGAGTCGGCGAGATGACCATCGTCGCAGGGAGCGTGGCTGGGCCCACTTCGGGGGGCGCGGTTCGCCCGAACATTATCCGAGTAGTCTCCGGCGGGGTCACGACCGATTACGACAATCCCCTCGGTAGTACCGACGGAGCTGAGTGGGATCACATCGTGCTGCCGGTTTCGATTCCGGCCGGTGCGACTTCACTGACGATCCAGCTCCTGTCCGAAGATTGCTGCGCGACCGGCGCGCTTCCCGCTTCAATGACATGGATCAGCTCGGCGCTATCGATCTTCGAGCCTGTGCTCGGACAGATTGGCGACACGGTTTTCTGTGACGCCAACGACAACGGAACGCAAGATCCCGGTGAACCGGGCGTCCCCGGTGTGCAAGTCGAGCTTCTTTGCACGCTCCTGGACGGCAGTTCGTTCCCGGCAACTCAGTTGACCGGGCCTGACGGACGCTACTTGTTCGTTAGCGTTCCCGAGGGCTCGTGCGCGGTGTCGATCGACCTGTCGACCATCCCGGCCGACAAAGAGGTCGGGCAATGTCCGACCGAGCAGTAGGTCATGCTGGCTGCAGGCCAGACCTACCTCGACGCGGACTTCTGTCTGGTTTCGGTGCCCGGACAGATCGGCGACTTCGTTTGGTGTGATACCAACGACGACGGCTTTCAGGATGCGGGCGAACCCGGCATTGCCGGCGTCACCGTCAACTTGGTATGTACGCTGCCCGGCGGATCGAGCTACACGGCGTCGACCATGACGAATGCAACCGGTGGCTACCTGTTCACGGGCGTTCCGCCCGGAACGTGCGCCGTCTCACTTGACCTGTCGACTATCCCGGCCGACAAAGAAGTGGGTCAATGCCCGACCGAGCAGATGGTCATGCTGCCCGCGGGCCAGACCTACCTCGACGCAGACTTCTGTCTGCGTTCGGTGCCCGGCCAGATCGGCGACTTCGGTTGGTGTGCTACCAACGACGACGGTGTCCAAGACGCGGGTGAACCCGGCATTGCCGGGGTGACCGTCAACTTGGTTTGTACGCTGCCCGGCGGATCGAGCTACACGGCATCGACCATGACGGATGCCACCGGTGGCTACCTCTTCACCGGTGTTCCGCCTGGAACGTGCGCGGTGTCGATCGACCTGTCGACCATCCCGGCCGACAAAGAGGTCGGGCAATGTCCGACCGATCAGTCGGTCATGCTGGCCGCAGGCCAGACCTACCTCGACGCAGA
>JAJFFE010000076.1 GCA_021776775.1 Planctomycetota bacterium
TACATTGATAGCGATGCTGAATGTGGGGCACGAGCATGGCGAGGAACTCGACGCCGGTGACGAGCTGGTGATCGCGTTTGAGTCCAGGGTGGTAGCGGCCTTGGTAGTGGACCATGCCGGTGTCGAGGTAGGTCAGGCTCTGGCGGAGAAGAGACCGTAATGTTTCGAGCCTGCATGTTGCTGGCCGTGCTCGTCTTCGGATGCACGGCCAAGACCTCACCCACTCCACCGACCAAGACCACGCAGCCCAACGCGAAGGCGTCCACAGGCCAACAGCTCTTTCGAGATGTCACTGTCGCGCGGGGAATCGACTACGTCCACGACAATGGAGCGACCGGCCGTCGCTACATCGTCGAGATCGTCAGCGGCGGCGTCGGGTTCATCGACTACGACAGCGACGGCGACTACGACCTCTACTTCGTCGACGGCAAGCCGCTCGGTGAAGCGACCGAACGCCCACACGGCAATCGGCTGTACCGCAACGACGGAGCGGGGAACTTCACCGACGTCACTCAGGCGGCCGACGTCGGCGATACCGGATTCGGCATGGGGCTCGCGGTGGGCGACGTCGACAACGACGGCGACTCCGACTTGTACGTCAGCAACTTCGGACCAAACGTTCTCTATCTGAATCAAGGCGACGGAACGTTTACGGTGGCCAAGAACGCCGGCGGCGCTGTAGCCGATGGTGTCTCGACGTCGTGCACGTTCTTCGACTACGACCGCGACGGAACGCTGGACCTGTTTGTTTCGAGCTACCTCGACTTCACCTTGGAGAAACACCGTCCCTGTCATATTCGATCGGTGGAGGTCTACTGTAGCCCGGCCGCATACCCGGCCGTGACCGACCAACTCTACCGAGGCGTAGACAACGGATTCGTCGAAACAACCAAGACGACACTGGCCGACGTCGAACCCGGTAAGGGGCTCGGAGTGGTGGCGGGCGATTTCAACAACGACGGTTGGCCCGACCTCTACGTGGCCAACGACGGCACCGCAAACCATCTCCTCATCAACACAGAAGAGAACGGTCAACGTCGCTTCCTCGACGAAGCGTTGTTCCTCGGCGCGGCGTTCGGAGAAACAGCGAAGCCAGAAGCCGGCATGGGCGCGGACTTCGGCGATGTCGATCGTGACGGTGATCTCGACATCACGGTGACCAACCTCGAAGCGCAGACGACGTCGCTGTACTTAAACGAAGACGGTGAAGGTGCGCTGGAGTCGAGCTTCGCCTACGGCTTGGGGTCCGCTTCTTTACCGTACGTCGGATTCGGAGTGCGCTTCATCGACTTCGATGCAGACATGGACCTCGACCTCTTGGTCACCAACGGTCACATCATCGACAACATCGCGGAGGCTCGGCCAGGCTCGTCGTTCGAACAACCAGATCAACTCTTCGAGCAACGCGACGGTAAGTTCTTCGAGGTGCTACACCAGAAGAAGAACCCCAACCTCCCGCTGCGATCGGGCCGCGGGTTGGCGACCGCCGACATCGACAACGACGGTGACCTGGACGCGGTGATCTCAAACAACGGTGCAGCGCCGACCCTGCTCGAGAACGTGTCACCACGGCGTGGTGTCTCCATCGGACTCGCACTTCGCGGCAAGCCACCGCGGTCGAACCGAGACGCGTACGGCGCCCGAGTCTCAGCGACCATCGCCGGTCACACGATCGTGCGTGAAGTCCGATCGGCAGCGTCCTACCTCTCCGCCAACGATTCGCGACTCCTCATCAGCGCACCCACCGGAACCGACTCCGTCGAGTTCACCATTCGCTGGCCCAGCGGCGATATCGAACGCGTCACGGTATCCCCGGGTGCGTACCATACGATCCAGGAAGGCGACGGGGTCACCGCGACCGTTCCGTTTCGCAAGTAGTCCACCGCAGCGAGACCTAAGCGAGAACCCTCTGAAGGAACCCCGACATCCGACCCCTCTCTGACGATCAACTCGATCCTCGGTCTTTAGATTCCTCCACCTATTCCTGCTTACTCACCCGGCAACATTACGGTCAGCACGACAAGAACAAGACGACGTCATTCGCGCCATCCTCGAATCGAAAGGACAGTGGAATCCTCCCTGGGATCGACGCGGTCCCCCACCCGCGCGCATCGTTCTCACTCACTGTTGCGACCGATCCGCCTGGATTCTCGGTAGCGCTCGGTACGCGTACAGATCGACTCTCAAACGGGACTCCCCAACCCGCGGCGTGTACACTCTTTGAGTCGAAAGTTCCTATCGGTTGGGCGGCCTCATCGGGATCGAAGCGATCGACGTCGACAACTTCCGACCTCGAGTCCCCGTCTCGATCGGTGCCCAAGGCGAGTACAGCATCGCCGGACTCCCCCACGGGGACTACGAGCTCCAAACGATGTCGTTGATGGCCCCGCACGGGGAAGACGGCTTCCGCCTGGTCAGCGAGCGATTCCAACCGATCGTCATCCGCATCCGCGAGGAAGGAATGACGGCACGCGATCTCGAGTGGCAGCCGGTCGAGAACTAAACAAACGCTCGTCTTGAGGAGTTCTACGGCACCGTGAACTCGGGCAGTGAGTGTGACTCGATCATGACGGCGGCGAAGCCAGGCGAGAGCGGGCAGTGGGCGTCCGCGAAGATCGCGGTCCCGTCTCGTCCCGGGCCGAGGTCGGCGACTTCCATGAGCCGGTACTCCCGTGGATTGAACGCGACCGCAATGTATCGCGTCGGATCGATCGTCAAGTGTCCGCGAGTCAAGTCCTCGACGTCGGGACTGTCACGGAAGCGTCGAATCAACGCCGAATCGGTACACCACGACTTGTGCTTGATCTGCCATTGAGCCGCTGACTGGTCGAGTTGACGCGCCGTTTCGACGAGCGCGAATGCGACGATGTGGAGACGTTCCGCATTCCAGTCGGCGGACTCTAGGAAACCGAGGCATTGCGTGGGTGCGGTGGGGTTCAAGGCGTTCTCCCTGACGGTGGAGGAGTCGTGTGATGGTCCGGCGCCGCCACAGCCTACGAGGATCAGGAGCAGAAGGGTCGAAGGGTGCATCGATAGTCACCGTTCAGGATGGGAGAAAGGAGGAAGCCGTTCGGACGGCCACCTCCAAATACTAGCCGGTCGGGCTAGCGACACTTGTTCGAGACTTAAATTACGGGCACGGGTCGATCTCGCCGGCCGCTTCGCCGGTGCTCGACGTGGAGTCGCCGTCTGCGGTCGCCGTGTGGAGCGATCCTTCGCTGCTCGCTTCGTCGTCGTCAATGGTCACGTCGTCGTCCGAAGCGACCACCGTGGAGCCGGAAGCGTCGGCGAGATCCTGAATGAAGCCTGTTCCGCCGCTCCCTTCCGCGGTCCCGCAGGATAGAAGCGTGATCTGCGACCCCGCAGCGAGATACGGTGCGATCGCTTCGCCGAACTCCGTCGCGCTGCGCTGGTCGTCTTCTCCCCCGACTCGGGTAGGGCTGTCGAACGGAGTGCCCTTCGGGCCGATTCGGAAGCTACCACTCGTTCCGTGGACTGCGAATACCATGCACTTGACCTTCTTACATTCGCCGGCGAGCTCACGGAGTTTGTTGACGATCGAGTTCTGACCGTTGGCTTCGACGGTGACGACCGAAGCGTCCCCAGCCGCGCTCGCCGTGGCGTAGTCTTTGTTCCAGCTCTTGCCGGGGTCGTCTTGGTAAACGACCAGAGTGACCTCGGTCCAGACCCAGACTCCGATCGGATCGGCGATCAGCGCGTCTTCTTCCCAGTCTTCGCATGCTGCGTCGCCGCCGCACTCTTTCTCTTTCGCTTTCTCGCCAGCCGAGGTGTAGCCAGTGAGGCCGTACTCGGTCTCGATCACGGCGTGCATTTCCGGGTCGAGTTCGAAGTAGCCGTCGGTGAAAACAATCTTGCCGGGTTGCCCTTGAACGATATCGACGAGGTCGCAGAGGAACAGCTCACCACTCATGGTCTGGATATATGTGGTGGCCGTGGCGTCGTTCGTGAGTCCGCCGGGGTGGAAGCTCGACGGTTGAACCATGAGTTGAATCGATTGAGCGACGAAGGGGTCGTCGATCCACTGCAGCGGAAGCGGTTGACCGGAGAAGTCGTCGTACAACTGAATCGCGAACGCTTGGATCTCCGGTGCGATCTGGAAGAACAGCTCCGACGAAAGGACGGGAGGACCGGTCGAGACGGGACCGCAACCGGTGGGTCCGTCACAACCGAGTGCGTCGGCCGTCGGGTCGACCCCGCACTGGGCGAACGGCGGGGGCGGCGGAGCGCCGGCTGAGAACAGAAAGCTGAGTGTGTAAATCGCGTCGCCGAGGTTGACGCCGCCGTCGTCGTTGGCGTCCAAGGCGTCTTGGCAGTTGGTCGGGTTTCCTTCGAAGAGGTGGCCGAGCGTGCCGATGACATCGCCAAGGTTCACCATGTCGTCGAGGTTACTGTCGCCGCGAGTGAAGCCCATGTCGACGCCGACCGAGACCGGCTGAGCCGCAACGATTCCGCAGAAGAGGGTCATTGCCAGCAGCGAGGTGAGGAAGTTTAAGGTCCGCATGGTCTGCCTCCAAAGTTCAGTGGTTTGCTTGCGAGGTTGCATTGCCTGGCGACTCCCAGTGGGCGCCTGCTGGGTCTTGCCGTTGACGACCTCGTTCGGACCGAGCTTTCTGAGTGGATCTCTCAACTAGCCAATTCATAGTCATTTAGAACTGTAGAAGCTGGTGTGCGGCGCCGAGCTGCCGATCAGAATCGTAGAGACGCGGGGAGCGGGCACGAAGACTCACGGCTAGACGGATCCGCGTCGAACTTGAGCGACAACAATTTCAAAAACCGTGACCCGAATGTCCGCGCTACGTCGGCTAGAGCCGCATAGGGACGAGCTCCCGAAACAGTGCCGACGAAAGGGCCATCCATGGTTCGACTCACCGTGATCTTGCTGCTCCTGTGTTTCTCGTTCCAGCTCCACGCCGGAGGCGACCTTCTGAGCATCGGCTACCCGCCCGACCCGATCGATGTCGGCGAAGTGGCGACGGTGGATGTGGTGTTCGATCATCCCGCGGGCCTCAGCATTCAGAGTTGGACGTTTGGAGTTTGCCACAACGGGGCTGTACTCGCGGTCGAGGAGGTCGGACTCGGGGAAGTCACCCAGGCGATGAACGGCGGGGCCGGACCGTCGACGTTCGAGGTATCGATCACGTCGGAAGGGTTTGAAGTTGCGGTGACCACGTCGTTCACCGGACTGTCGCTGTTGCCGGTGGGCGAAGAGATGGGCCTACACCAGGTGTCTTACGTGGCGGTCGAGCCAGGGTTCACCGAGTTGACGTTCTGTGCCGCGCTCGGACTACCGGAATTCACAGACGTCTCCGGCGCTGTGGCAATCCCCCCCACCGTACCTGGCTGCATCACAGTTGAGGCTGAGACCTCCACGACCGGGAGCGACTACCACTTGTACTTCGCCGGAGACACGACTCCCGTCGAGACGGATCTCGACGGAACGTTGTTCTCGGTCAGATCGATGCTCGATTTCCCCAGCGGCAACGACGTCCAAGGGTGGAGCATGAGCGTCTGCACGTATGGCGCGAACATTCGAGTCGACAACGTCGTCGAAGGGGCGACGCTCGCGCCGCTCTTGCCGGACTTCAGCATCATCGAAGTACTACCCGGCCAAGGGTGGCTGGCCGCGTGCGTCATCGACTTCATGGGGGTGCAGACGCTGCCGCAAGGCGTCGGTTACGAACTGTACGACGCGGAATACCACGTGATCAACGCGGGCCCCGCGGAGATTTGCTACTGCGACCACCTCATCAACCCGCCCGGAGTGGTACCGACGGAAACAACGGTCACCGCACAATCCGCCACGTTGAACCCGGTCCGATCGTGCCACGAGATCGACGTGCAACCGTCGGGCAGCTCTGGTCGGAAAATCTATTGGACCGACGTCGGCCACAACAAGATCCGCAGGTCCAACCTCGATGGCTCCAACTTGGAAGAGTTGGTAACGACGGGCCTGGATGCCCCCGGATCCATTGTCGTGGAACCCACCCTGGGAAAGATGTTCTGGACAGATTGGGCAGCCGCGACCGCGCACATCAAGCAAGCCAACCTTGACGGTTCTGATCCCGAGATCATCATCGAAGGTCTGTCCGGACCCTACGGGATCTCGGTCGACGCGTTCGGAGGAAAGATCTACTGGACCGAGTTCTCTTCAAACCGAATCCGTCGCGCCAACCTCGACGGAACGAACATCGAAGACTTGATCACGACCGGCCTGAGCCACGTCAACGGAATCACTCTGGACCTTGCCGCGCAGAAGATGTACTGGACCGACCAGGGCTTCCCGTTTGGCACGATCGAGCGCGCCAACCTCGACGGCAGCGACCGCGAAACGTTGATCAACACGGTTCTCGTCGCGCCGATGGAAATTGCGCTAGATCCAGCCGGCGGCAAGCTGTACTGGTGCGACCTTGGAACAGACGTCGTGCACCGAGCCAACATGGACGGCTCCGACATCGAGAACATCGTGACCTCGACGTTTGGAACCCCAGTCGGGATTGCGATCGATCCTCTGACCGATCGAGTGTTCTGGAGTGATTCTGGATCTGGCGGATCGCGCTTGCGATCGGCCAACCTCGACGGTAGCGGTATTGTTGACGTCGTCGCCAGCGGTATCGGCTCCTGCTACGGCCTAACCCTCGCGACAGTATCCCTCGATCCGCCAACCATGCCGGGTGCGTCGTTCATTCGCGGCGACACCAACGGCGATGGCCTGGTCGGGATCGCGGACGCGATCTCTGGCCTCGACGCTCTCTTCTCTATGGGACCAATGCTCTGCTCCGACGCCAACGATGTGAACGACGACACGCTCGTCAACATCGCCGACATCATCTTCCTGCTGGACGCACTCTTTGGCATGGGAACCCCGCCGCCAGCGCCGTACCCCGGTTGTGGTGAGGACCCGTCCGCCGACCCGTTGAGTTGCGAGGTCTACGCTGCTTGTCCGTAGCCTTGGATCAGGTCCCGGTTGAATCCATCCAAAAGACAGCCCCGACTCCCAAGGGCCGAGTTCTCTGTCGCGCTTCCTCGCCCGAAGAACTCTAAGGGAACCTGCACTCGTGGGTCGGCGACCCGAGCCACGGGTGATGGCCGGTGCGTCGGCGTGATGGAAACCCAACACTCCGCGAGTTCCTCGTCGGGGATTCTGGCGTAGGCGACTCCCCGGATGAGCGGCCCCCCGTCGAGCTCGACCCAGCGACCATCTTGCTCCCGTTCGATGAGATACTCACCGTTCGCTCGCAGTCCCTCCGCGGTGACGAGTGACAACTCGACAAAGTTCTCGCTGACGGTCCCGGGCGACTGCTCCTGCGCTTTCGCCGATGGAACGAACGTCACGTAACATTCGCCGGATCGCAGCTCCGGGTCGTTCTTGATTTCGGCGCGTCCGCCGGACAGCGGTTCATCTCGAATCGTTTGCGACTCGGCGTCGTCGCCCTGCTCGAGAATGAAGTCCCACCCGTCGACGAGCTTGTCGCCCTCGTAGAGTTCGATCTCGATCGAAACGGGTCGACGAAGCCGAAACTGGTGTCGCCGATTCATGCCGCCGCTGTGGGCTTCTGTTCCTGCCATTTGCGCTCCGAGGGCCTGGGCTCAGACCCCAAGGGCACGAAGCCCGCTCGAGAACCGCAAAGAAGAGTGAGGATCGCCACAAGTGGTAGACGGGTTGAATGTCGTGGTCTTGGGCTACCGCCGTCGCGCGCTGAGGAAATCGCCGAAAAGCGCGAGCGCGAGCGCGATCTTCGCCGGCTGCTCGACATCGTGCAGCTGACGAACTCCGAGGACATACGGCAGACCATCCTCGACTACTTTGATCTCTAGCGTCGTCTTCACACAGAGCGCGTTCTTCGAGGCGGGCGAACTCGCGTGTGACTCGAACGACGACGAATCGATCGACGTCGCGGATGCGGTGCGTTCTTAGCAGTCATGCAACAACGCCGGTCATTAGCCCGGATCATTCATGAAGCGTAGTCGTTCCGCGCCCGAAAGGGCGCGAACCGTCCCTCGCGAGTGTATCTGAAGACATTCCGGAGCGTCCTCTTCGTCACACAGGCTGTGATTTTCACGCGGTGCCTCATTTCTTGACCTCAAGGCGCGACGACAACGTCGACAGTGGTCTCGGATTG
>JAJFFE010000077.1 GCA_021776775.1 Planctomycetota bacterium
GAATCTCACCATTCGTAATCCTCAACGAATCCACCAATTCGCCTGCGAATTCCGAACGGCAATCTTCCGCCGAACTCCACCACTCACCGCACCTGCACTTTCCGGCCGCACCTCTAGCGGCCTATACACAAGGCAGATTCCAATTGCGACTTCCCACCAGCCAAGGACCGGGACAATGACATCCGGCTCGCCCCAGTAGACCGTGTGAGCCAGTAGTGACGTCGTCGTGTCGTGTCCAAACGGTTTCATCAGACCAAACCATACGAACAGACCCCCGAGCGAAACTCGATGCAGCATGTGTCCATACCGCTCAAAGAGCTTCACGATCCGACGATCGAGTTCCTGGATCTGCTCACGCAACCTCGCCACAGTCTGTTGTCCTTCGTCATGACCCAAGGAAGTGTCCACCCCGCGCGAGAGCCCCGCGATCCACGCTGGATTACAACGTGGACAATAGTGTCGCCGATAGACGATTTCGACTCAAAGGTTCTGGCTCCGCCTCGTCGACCCCGCCCCTCCCAATCGATATGATCGCGACTCTCATCTCCAACTGAGAAGTGCCCCGTTGTTTGATCACACTTTACGAGCCTGTTGCGTCTGCCTTGCACTGTTGTGCACTGGCGCCGCCGCGGACGAACAGGGCGTTGAGTTCAACCGCGACGTGCGGCCGATACTGTCGGATAAGTGTTTCGCCTGCCACGGGCCGGCGGCCAAGGACGTCAAGGGCGACCTGCGGCTCGACTCGCGGGAGTCGGCGACCGAACGCGTTGGCGCGATTGTCCCGGGCGACCCGGCGGCGAGCGAGTTGGTTCGACGGATCTTCTCGACCGACGTCGATGTCGTGATGCCTCCGCCGGAAACGCACAAACCGCTCGCGCCGGCCGAGCGTGAGTTGCTCCGCCGTTGGATCGCAGAGGGCGCTGAGTATGAGCCGCACTGGTCGTTTGCGCGGCTCAGTCGGCCGACCGTGCCGCACGCGTCAACTACGGCTGCGGTCGGTGCTATCGATGAGTTCGTCGCCGCCCGCCTCGCCGAGGAGGGGGTCGAACCCGCTTCCGAGGCGGATCCGATCACGCTGATCCGACGCCTGTCGTTCGACTTGACCGGTCTGTTGCCGACGTTGGGAGAGGTGGACGCCTTCGTTCATGATCGCTCGCCCAGTGCCTACGATGAACTCGTCGATCGCCTGCTCGACTCACCGCGCTTCGGTGAACGGATGGCGATCTACTGGCTAGACCTTGTTCGCTATGCGGACACGGTCGGCTACCACGGGGATCAAGACATTTCGCAGTCGCCGTATCGCGACTATGTCATTGACGCGTTCAACGGCAACATGCCGTACGACCGTTTCGTGCGTGAGCAACTCGCGGGCGACCTACTGACGGATGCCACCCTCGATCAACGCGTCGCCTCCGGCTACAACCGGCTCAACCAGACCACCGAAGAGGGTGGAGCGCAAAACAAGGAGTACCTGGCGATCTATTTCGCCGACCGTGTGCGCAATGTTTCGCAAGTGTTCATGGGCGCAACGCTGGGCTGTGCCCAATGTCACGATCACAAGTACGACCCGTACACGACGCGTGACTTCTATTCCATGGGTGCCTTCTTCGCCGACCTCGATGAACGCGGCGTGTACAGCGCGCGGCGGCGGCCGCCGATGATCCGGGTGCCGACCGTGGAAGCAATGAAGCAGATGGCTTTGCTCGATCGCCAGATCGTCGAGCAAGAATCGAAGCTGGAGCCGCTGCGTCAGCAGTTGCTGCCCGATCAGGACGAGTGGGAAGAATCGGCCCGCGCTCTCATCGACGAGCCGCGTGTGGTCGAAACGGTGTGGATAGACGACGCCCAGGACTCGGGCGGGAAGAGCGTCGGGGCGTGGGATTTTGTGACGGCCGAACAGGGACCGGTGCACAGCCAGCTCAAGTCGCGCCGGCAACGTTCCGACCGTCTGGTGCAGCACTTCTTCGAGGGCGCGAAACAAGAAGCGATCGTTGCCTCGGACACTCGGTTCTTCGGTTGGGTGTATCTCGACCCGGACAATCCGCCGCGAGCGATCATGCTTCAGTTGAACGACGGGGCTTGGGATCACCGCGCCGTGTGGGGATCCGACGACATCTCTTACGGACGAAGGCCCGAGAGCTGGGCCGGCTATCAGCGCCAGGGTGCGTTGCCGGCGGCGGGGAAGTGGGTTCGGCTCGAGGTCGACGCTGCCAAGCTTGGACTGACGGCGGGCCGCGTCGTGAAGGGGATGGCGTTCACGCAGTACGGCGGGCTCGCCTACTGGGATGAGGCGGGTTGGGTGACTGCCGACAGCTTCCCGGACGCCGTGGTCGCAGGATTGGCGATCGCCCCGGATGAACGAGACACCGCGACGGCCAAGGTAGTCAGCGACGTCTATCTGGCCGCGGCCGAGCCGATCGTTTCGCTCAACCAACGCATCGCCGCCCTTCGCGCCGATCGCAAAGCCGTCGAAGACTCCGCACCCCAGACGGTCGTCTCCAAGGCGGTCGAACCACGCACCATCCGCATTCTTCCGCGCGGCAATTGGATGGACGACTCGGGCGAAGTGGTACAGCCGGCGATCCCCGGGTTTCTTGGAGCGCTCGATACTGGCGACCGTCGAGCGACTCGTCTCGACTTGGCCAACTGGCTCTGCGAGCCGGACAACGTGCTCGCCTCGCGGACCATGGTCAATCGCGTCTGGTACCTGATGTTCGGACGCGGTATCTGCGCGAGCGTCGACGACTTTGGCGGGCAGGGCACCTACCCTTCGCATCCCGATCTACTCGACTGGCTCGCCGTCGAGTTCGTGGACTCGGGTTGGGATATCAAGCACTTGCTGCGAACGATCGTCACCAGCTCGACCTATCGCCAGTCGTCGAAGCCGACGCCGCAGCTGTTGAGGGATGATCCGTACAACGATTGGCTCGCCCGGCAGGGTCGCTTCGCCATCCCGGCGGAAATGGTGCGTGACAGTGCGTTGGCGGCGAGCGGGCTTTTAGTCGAGAGCGTCGGCGGACGGAGCGTCAAGCCTTACCAGCCGGCCGGGTACTACGGCCAACTCAACTTTCCCAAGCGAACCTACGCGGCCGACATGGGTGACAACCAGTACCGGCGCAGTGTCTACACGCATTGGCAGCGGACGTTCCTGCACCCGATGCTGAAAGCGTTCGACGCGCCGAGCCGCGAGGAGTGTACGGCCGCGAGAGCTCGATCGAACACGCCGTTACAGGCTTTGGCACTACTGAACGACCCGACGTTTGTCGAGGCGGCCCGCGTGTTCGGCGCTCGCATCATGCTCGAAGGGGGAACCGCAGCTGGAGAGCGCATCGCTTGGGCGTATCGCACCGCCGTGTCGCGTGCACCGGAGGCGGCGGTCGCGGCCGCGCTGCAGGAACTGTACGGTCGTCACCTCGCTCACTACCGAGCCCACGTCGAAGAGGCGAAGAAACTGATCGCGGTGGGCAATGCTCCTTCGGCGGCGGAATTGGACGTTTCAGAGTTGGCGGCGTGGACGAGTGTTGCTCGCGTCGTTCTGAACTTGCATGAAACGATCACGCGTTACTAGGTTGTCAGAGTTGGCCGTCAGAATAGGCAGGCAGAGTTTGAATCCGTTCATTCTTCAGCGACCAGAATCCGCCGAACGAATTGCCCGTCGCACGTTCCTACGCCGGGCCGGCGTCGGTTCGATCGCGCTGGCCTCGCTGTTCGATCCCGTGGTCGCTCGTGCGGCTGAAGCGTTCGCCGTGCGAAGCGCGGCGTCTCAGAGGAATCACCGTCCTCGCATCAAGCGGGTTATCCATCTCTGCATGGCCGGCGGCCCGAGCCACTTGGAGACGTTTGATCACAAACCTGAACTCGCCAAGTTCGACGGCAAGCCGATGCCGACGTCACTGACCGAAGGCCAGCCGATCGCGCAGTTGCAGGGTTCGGCGCAGTCGCTCAAGGTCATGGGGCCGCAGCACGACTTTGCCAAGAGAGGGCAGAGCGGCTTGGAAATGTCCAACGTGTTCGAGCACATGCCGCTCATTGCCGACGACATTTGCGTGATCAAATCGATGCACACCGAGCAGATCAACCACGACCCGGCCCACACCTTTTTCAATACCGGCACCGCCATCAGTGGGCGACCGTCCATGGGGTCGTGGGCGCTCTATGGCCTCGGCGTCGAGACGCAGGATCTACCCGGCTTCATCGTACTCACCAGCGAAGGGGGCGGTCAAAGCCAACCGATCGGTTCGCGGCAGTGGCACTCGGGCTTTCTGCCCAGCCGATTCCAGGGCGTGCAAATGCACTCGTCCGGCAGCCCGGTTCACTACGTCGACAACCCCGCTGGAGTCGGACACGACCAGCAGCGCGACATCGTCGATACCGTTTCTGCGATCAATAGCATCCGCAACCGAGAACTCCATGACGACGAGATCGCCACCCGTATCAAGGGATACGAGATGGCCTTCCGAATGCAGACGTCGGTACCCGAGTTGACGGACATGTCGAGCGAACCGAAGCACATCGTCGACATGTATGGCTGCACGCCCGGCGACGGATCGTTCGCCAGCAACTGCTTGCTCGCCCGACGTCTGGCCGAGCGAGGCGTGCGATTCATTCAGCTCTACCACCGTGGGTGGGATCACCACGGCGGCGTCAAGGCGGGCGTCGCTGCCACCGCGAAGCTGGTGGACCAGGGGACGGCCGCGCTGGTGTTGGACCTCAAGCAGCGCGGCATGTTGGACGACACGCTTGTCGTGTGGGGCGGCGAATTCGGACGCACGCCCATGGCTCAAGGCAGCGGTCGCGACCACCACATCAAAGGCTTCTCCATGTGGGTTGCAGGCGGCGGGGTCCGTGGCGGAACAAGCTACGGCGCCACGGATGACTTTGGCTACAACGCCGTCGCGGATCGCGTCCACGTCCGCGACTTCCACGCCACCATGCTGCACATGCTCGGCATCGACCACAGCCGATTCACCTACAAGTTCCAGGGGCTCGACTTCCGCCTCACCGGTGTCGAAAAGGCCCGCGTCGTGCACGATATACTGACGTAGTGGTCACCAAGCCGCACCGAGCCTATGAGTGCGGCCTTTGGATGGAGCAGCCATGAAGCCTCTCGTCATCATCTTGTTACTGCTCGGAGCTACGTCCGTAGCTCCGTGTCAGTCGGTGTTACAAGTTCCTGTAGAATACCTCACGATCCAGGAAGCAGTGGCCGAGGCTCAGAACGGGGACACGGTTCTCGTGGGACCGGGGACGTACACGGGGCAGTTCACGTTCGAGGGCAAGGCGATCACGATCACCAGTAGCCACGGGCCGGAAGCGACGACCTTGCTGGCCGTCGGGACGGGGCCGGTCGTCCGGATGCAAAATGGTGAGGGCCCGGAATCGGTGTTATGTGGGTTCACAATCACTGGGGGATTGGCGACTTTGGGCGAGAC
The DNA here is from genome assembly GCA_021776775.1 of Planctomycetota bacterium. Taxonomy (GTDB): domain Bacteria; phylum Planctomycetota; class UBA8108; order UBA1146; family JAJFFE01; genus JAJFFE01. Next base: position 5,433 of record JAJFFE010000077.1, read on the forward strand.
GGACGGCGCAGGTGTGTATTGCTGCGATTCGTCGCCGACGATCATTGGGAACATAGTTACCGGCAACTTCGCGGGCCATTGGGGCGGGGGCATCCATGCGAAAGGAGCCGCCCCGGGAGAGGCCTTCGGTGCGCGTATTATCGGGAACGTCATTCACGACAACGAGGCGCAATCTGGAGGCGGTATTTTCGTCCGCGTCATGCCAGCGATCGTGGAGGACAACATCATCTTCGACAACGCAGTCTTTCAAGACTTGTTCGTGTTTCCGACCTGCGCAGGAGGCGGAATCGCACTCTGGGGCGCGAACGGAAGCATCGTCCGAAACAACCTGATCTACAACAACACGGCATTCTGCGAAAGTTCAGGTCGGGGCGGGGGCCTATATCTTGACGTCATCGGAGGAGAGTACGAGTTCAACACCATCACGGGAAACATGGCGCGGTCTGGTGGCGGGATCACGGAGTTTTCGAGTGTCGTAGATATGTCGGAGTTTATCATCTTCGGAAACGACGCCCTGATTGACGATCAGATTGAGAGGCTTGGGGTGGGCCTCCTCTCTATCACGTATTCGTGCGTAGAGGATGGGTACGTTGGGGATGGCAATATCTCGGACGACCCTGACTTCATGACCGGCATCGGGGGCCCCTTCTACTTGAGCGCGACCAGTCCATGTGTTGATGTTGGTGAACCTGGCGTGCCGCCGCCAGACGGGACAACCTCGGTCGATGGATTCCCAGACGGAGAGCCAGCAGACATGGGATTCCACTATCCAGTTCACATTCACTTCTTCCGTCGCGGAGATGTGAACAACGACTCAAGCGTGGATGTCTCCGATGCGATCGCCGGACTGTCGTGGCTCTTCACTCCGTCGGCAGCCGCACCGTTCTGCGACGATGCGGCGGATGTCAATGACGACGGTGGGATGGACATAGGGGACCCCGTCTATCTCCTCACGGCTCTGTTTGTCCCTGGATCGCCGTCGATCCCTTCCCCGAGTCCAAACTGCGGTGCCGACCCGACCGACGGTGACACACTCGACTGTCCTGTCACTGGTGCGTGTCCGTGATTCAGGGGACCCAGTTTCTTTCAAGAATCCCGGCAGAATCCCGCCCCAGAATCGCAGGGTGCTCGGGTTCGGGGACCGAGTCTTGTGGTTCTTGGAGATTGTGGCGGTGAGCAGTTAGCGTCGACGTTTGGGTCCTACTACTTCTTCTTCCTCGACATGGGATTCCCTTTTCTGGGATTCTAATCCATGCCCACTCGTCGTGCGCCAGCAACCAGCACTGCGACAACACTCGCGCAACGAGCAGCGGACACCGTGACCAGCAAAGCACACACGACAAAGTTCTGAGATCCATCGCACGAAACCAAGTCCAAAACAGAGGAAGCATTGCGACCGCCAAGAACTCGTCCGGACGAGATAGTCCATCACCGTCCCTGGCCGGGATCTCATGACAACCCGTAACCAGGGCGTTCTCTCTCGGCGTTGCCGATCGCTGCTCCAGTAAACCGACTGGAACCGAACGCCCTGGTCACGGTTGTTCCACGGCTGTTCCGGAACTGTCAGCGCCGAGTTGCGCGCAACGCGAGTTTTCTGCTACTTGTTTACGATGGGCCCGAATCCGCCGGAACCGTTTATCACCTGCGGACTCGACCCGACGCGGGATGCCGTGACGCGCACCTCCCCGCCTGCATGTCCGTAGGACCATGGAGCGCGTCGCAGTTCCTCAAAGTGAGCCGTGACGCACCTGCGAGTTTGTGTTTCACGATCCACTGCGTAGGATTCAGCGATCAGGGCAGTTCAGGTAGAGCCGTCCGAGCCCGAGAGGCTGTAGACGCGTTATATGAATGAACCGAGAGAGCATGGCCTCGAGACTCGAGGGCTGGGCCGCACACACCTCCACGTCACCCGTCTCGGGCTTGGTCTCGCCGCACTCGGTCGCCCTGGTTACATCAACCTAGGCCACGCGGAAGATCTCGATCGTCAGTACCGGCGAGAGCAGATGCGGGCCGGAGCGCACGCGGTTCTCGATCAAGCGTGGGCGTGTGGCATTCGTTACTTCGATGCGGCTCGATCGTACGGTGGGGCGGAAGCGTTCCTGGGCAGTTGGCTCGCGAGCCGAAGCGTTGCCGCCGATGCGTGTACCGTCGGTTCCAAGTGGGGCTATCGATATACCGCCGACTGGAAGATCGACGCCAAGGTGCACGAGCAGAAGGAGCATTCGGTTGAGCGGCTGCGAGAGCAGTGGCCGGAGAGCTGCGAGCAACTCGGTGATCATCTCGACGTCTACATGATTCACTCGGCGACCATCGAGAGTGGCGTTCTCGATCGCGTTGATGTCCTCGAGGAGTTGGCGCGTATTCGTGCCACGGGAGTCGCTATCGGTCTCAGCGTCAGCGGACCGCGTCAGGCTGAGACAGCGAGACGCGCGTTCGAAGTCGAGGTTGACGGGGGTCTCCTCTTCGACGTCGTGCAGGCCACTTGGAACGTGCTGGAGCGCTCGGCCGAGTCGGTCTTGCGCGACGCCCATCGCGCCGGGGTCGGGATCTTGCTCAAAGAGACGCTCGCCAACGGTCGATTGACGCAGCGAAACAACGAGCCCGAGTTTCGGACCCGCCGCGAAATTCTTGCGCGCGAAGCGGAGCGAATCGGGACCTCGATCGAGAACCTGGCGTTAGCGGCCGCGCTCGCCAACGAGTGGGCGGATGTCGTTCTCAGTGGGGCGACGACTCCGGCGCAGGCCATCGACAACGTGGGTGCTGCCTCGATCACGATCGATGACCAAACCCAAAGCGTGCTGGTCGAACTAGCCGAGGACAGCGAGACGTACTGGGCGACTCGATCCCGTTTGAGTTGGAACTGATGAGAGCAACAAGTCGATCTCACCACGGCGTCGCCGTGCTCGGCTTGCTCTGAGAGATCTACTGCTTGGGTTCGAGTCGCAGGGTCGTTGTTAAAACTCCGTACTTCGGCCGGCCTCTAGTCCTCCAAAACGATCTGGAGGCGAGGCACATCGATTTCAGCAAAGAGTCGAGTCCGGGCTAGATGATCCGCTCTCCGCAGCAGTCGAACGCGCGCGACTCGACCTTGCTGGCGAGGGTACCGTCATAGTCGCTCGCGAAGAGCGTCCAGATTTGGTGTCTATTCGATATGCCACACCTTCGGGTATCTTAACTCGACTCATGAGCTTCCTTCCCGCAATGCGAATCGATGCTCGGTGGCTCCACGGTTGGAGTCGCCGAGCGGGTCTCAATCTAACTCTAGAGTCGCCTTGTCCGTTAATGGTAGCGATCCGGGGTGCTCTTCTGTTGAACCGCGCCGCCGATCGCGATGGCCGCGAAAATAATCACGAGGTCTTTCACAAGATACTGTCCCTCTGGCGCACTCACGGCAGATTTGAGCTTGGCCAGTTAAGATTTGCTCGACGCGCAGTTGAATCTACGCCAATTGGCGCTCGGCGACAGTCAAAAAGAAGAGCCATGCAGCTATTGGCACCCCCGGTTGGTACCTCGGTGGCGGGCACTCACGAAGTGAAGGCAGAGTTGCGAACCGTTCGCATTCAGAAAATGCCCAGCTGACACGCGAGGTGTCGACTGGGCATTCCAAGACTCGAGATGACGGCAAGCGAGTCCGGCTCGATCCACTCGCGACGCTCAGAGCCGATGACGCAAGCCGTCACTCTTCGATGGCGCTATTTCTACGGGCACGGTTGGCCCGTATCGATGTCTCCCGTTCGAACGACGACGTACGATCCGTCTGGGCATGCGTAGGTGGAGTCGGTCACGGTGTGCCAAATCCCGCCGATACACTCGTTGTAGGCGTGTTCGACCAGAAGGACGCCCCCGGCGCACGCTTCCGAGTCGAGTCCACTGGCGGCCTCGGTGACGTCGGCCGCCGAGCAAGACGACGACAACTCGCATGTCAGCGCGTCGGGTGTCGTGTCGTACCCGCATTCGCCGACCACCGACGGCGCCGGGCCGGCCACGAAAAGATGAGAAAGGAGGAAGATGGCGTCGGCGATGTCGAGACCACCGTCGTCGTTGGCGTCGGCGCCGTCTTCGCACGTCGGGTAATCGCCGCCGCTGAAGAGGGCGCTCAGCAAGTTGATCGGATCGCTGATGTCGATCGACGCGTCGCCGTTCAAGTCGCCGCGGAAAAACGGCTCGATCCCGGCTTGGCACGAATCGGGGATCGTGTCGAAGTTCGTGTCTGGGTTGTCGAGCCACGCTGGCGTTAGCACGAACGTCAACGCTTGCGCACCGAGGTACCCGGCGACGAGGATCTGTCCTTGGTCGTTGATGGTGTCGGCGGTGGTGATTTCGTAGACGGCGGCGATCTCTTCGTCGACGCGATCGCTCAACAGAATGGGCAAGCCTTCAGGGCCGGGCCAGTAGACGGCGGCGGTGTCCCCCGACGGCAGTTCCACGTAACCGACCATCTCGCCGCCTTCGTTGATCGAGACCGCGTGGTGGGAACAGTCGAAGCAACCGAGTGGTGAGCGAAGGATGGTGACCTCGCCGTTTTCGTAGACGAAGCCGCGGGTGGTACCGTCGGTCATGTTCATCGACCCGACGACCACTCCGTGATCATTGATGTCAGCCGCGGCACCTTGGCCTATCTCGATGATGTCGTAACTACCCGGTTCGCCGAGCCACAGCACCGCTTGGTTCCCGCCCGCGGTGCCCAAGTTGCCGACGATCATTCCGAGGTTGTTCACCGCTTGGGCGGATCCGCCGAGCGTCGTCGACAAGACCGGCAACTCGAACGGCACCGGTTCGTACCCGCCGGGCCCACCGAACACTTGCCACACGGTGGGCAAGAACAAGACACCGGGGCCGTCGGTCGTGCGGCCGACGATCAGCGTCGTGCCGGAGTCGAGGTCCTTCGCGTCACCGAGATCGCCGCCAAGAGTCGGCAACGCCATCATGGACTCTCCGGCCGGTAGGAAGAACGGCGCGAACCCGCCCGATCCCATGTACATACCGACCATCGAGTTTTCGTTGTTGACCATGAACGCGAACGACGGCGAACCGAGGCTCGCCGCGGTCTCCGTCGTCCCGCCGATCGACAGAGCCGGCGTACCGAATCCGCCGACTTGGGTCCAACCCGATAGCTGTCCGCACGATCCGATGCTCGAGAAGTACCCGTCGGCAGTGGTGGCCGCGGGCTGGCTGAAAACGTACTGCTCGAGGGGCAGGTAACCCGGGAGTCCTGGCGTCAGCAGCGAGGTCTCGCAGTCGTCCGTGCATGTGCCGTCCGGGCCGGATGGGTCGAGGGGCTCGGGGCCCTGAGGGAATGCGACCGGTTCATTGACTGGGATCAGTTCGTCGAAGTCGACCTTGCCGTCGTGATCGCCGTCGCCGTCGGAGGTGTCGTCCCACACCAAGTCCACGTCGCCGTCTTCACCGACATCGACCCCGCCACTAACCCACTGCAACTCGGACCAGGAGTAGACCTGAACGGTCTCGAAGGTCCCGTTGTCGTCGCCATCGATCCAGCGCCGTTCCGGCAGATAGTCGCCGTTCGCATCCACCACGGCGATGTCGACGTTGCCGTCGCTGTCGAGGTCGATGAAGTAGTGATCGTCCACCCCATCGCCGTCGTGGTCTTCGGCCCATATGTTCATTCCTGGCGGCACGAATTGCTGGGCGACCGCGGGGCCGGCGGTCAGGGCAACGACGAGGAGACAGAGGGTGATCGCGAATCCGGATCGGAATCTGTAGCTGGGCCGAGTCATGGCTGAGTGCTCCTTTGGGAGTTGTGTCGGTTGGACGTCCTCTGGCCGGGGCGAGACCGAGCGAGGACACCCCGAATGCGACGCAGCGATCGGCGTGCTGACACGTCGCGCGCAGAATCGTCGTAAGCAACGATGCGAGAACGGTGGACGTTGCGTCGCTCGACGTGGAGAGCGCCACACCTCACCGCACGGACTGTCGTTGGGACCTTCGCGGCGCAGCAGGTCCGCCGAGGGGCGCGGCTGAGCGGCGCACCCTTCGCACCGGACTCGGCTCACTCCCGAGAACTGGGAGTACTACCAATCGACGATCCGACCGGACATGCTGGTGGCGTTGGACAAGGAATTCTTGAAGGCATTACGCGGGGTGAGAGATATGACGGCACTTCGTCGACTGGGCTTCGGAGCGTGATGTCTGACCTACAGAGCAACGTACAAGATCGGCTCGAAGGCTACATCGACCGTGGCGACGAGCATGCAGTGCAAGTGGCGTTGTATGTGGACGGCGTGCAAGTGCTGAACGTCGCGGCCGGTGAGTGCACGACCGACAGCCTGTTCTGCGCTTGGTCGGTCACGAAGGGGATAGTGGCGACCGCGCTCCACCTGCTCGTCGATCGGGGGCAGGTCGATTACGACCATCGGATTGGCGACTACTGGCCGGAGTTTGCAGCGCATGGCAAGGAGTCCGTCACACTCCGACACGCTTTGACGCACTGCGCCGGGATCCCGCACATGCCGCCGGGCTGTACGCCAGAGCAACTGTGCGACTGGGACCTCATGTGCGACGCGATCGCCAAACTCGAGCCACTGTGGCGGCCGGGTTCGCAGACCGGCTATCACTTCTGGACGTTTGGCTGGATCGTTGGCGAGGTCATTCGTCGCGTCTCCGGGCAACCGCTCGAGCAGTTCATCGCACAGGAAGTGTGCGAGCCCCTCGGCATTCGTGACTTTCACCTGGGAATCGACGACGCGGCTGCGCCACGAGTGGTGCCCCTTCGCGAGGACCGCCCGACGGTCTACGACGGTGAGCTCTCGGACTTGTACCTCCGGGCGGCGCCCCCCGCGTTGACTTCGGCCGCAGTACTGAATCGACCAGAGATTCAACGCGCGTGTATCCCAGGCTGCGGCGGGATCACGAGTGCAGACGCCATCGCCAGCCATTATGCGCTGCTCGCAGGCGGCGGGGAGTTTGGCGGGCGTCGCCTGCTCTCGCGTGAACGAATCAACACGATGCGCGAGTTGCAGACCGATGCCCTGGATCAGGTCGCCGGCAAGCGTTACCGCAAAGGGCTCGGATACTTCCTCGGCGGCGACGAGGCACTCGGCGGTGACCCTCGCATCGGCGACGTCGGAGGTGAGTTCGGGCACCCAGGCTACAGTCGCGCGATCGGATTCGCAGATCCCGAACGAAACCTCGCGTTCGGACTGACCAAGAGCACCATGAATCCGCTTTGCCCGCGCGAGAAGAGTGTGGCCTACGTGTTGGCCGAGATGGTCCGGACATGGGTGGACGCGCAGAGGCCGAAGTAGCGACGAAGCGGGGACAGACCTCTGCGGCACTTGTGTCCTATGGCAGTGCGATGATCGTCTCTATGAAGACGGGCGTCGCCGAAACGCTGGCGCACTTGACGAAGTGGTGCGGCTGCGTGACTAGGGGGAAATAAGCACCGGGAAACGTCAAGGTGTAGCGAATCTCGAGCGTGCTTCCCAAATCTTCGATCTCGTCGATGTTGTAGCTGTTGCCGGCGTTGTCGTAGATGCCGAGCACCACGATCACCATCTCGTCCGGAAAGTCGACGGCCGGAATCGGATCCGAGCTGTGCTCGGTCCAAAACGCGATCCATTCAATCTCCTCGGTAATCACCTCCTGCGTGGCCACACCGATGCCGGACGTTTCCCCTTGCGATAACGTCGTGAACGGCAATAAGCCCTGTGCATCGCAAGGCGGGAGCGCATCTGGTGTCGGATCGACGCCATCGGCGGGGTGCGGGGGCGGGATTGCTGGCGCACCGACTTGGAACAGAGCGGCCAACAGGTACACGGCGTCCCCGAGATCCACGTTCCCATCGTCGTTCGTATCCGCCGCATCCGCGCACTCGAACGGTGGCGTTCCGGGTTGAAAGAGTACCGCGAGCAAACTGATGGCATCGCCGACGTCGACCACCTCACTCCCGTCGACGTCCCCGCGAATGAATGCCCACGACGGAGAAGCGATCACGAAGAGAAAGCCGAGCGCTAGCAGCAACCGTTTCATGGCGAACACCTTTCGAAGATCTGTTTTCCTGGAGAGACACCAAGATATCACCTCCCACCCCGCCACGAAACTCCGAAGCCACCCGGAGTCGTGGCCGGTCTTTCACTCAGTGCTCACGGGTGAGGTGTGGTCCTGCCCATAGTCCGGGTGGAAACCGCAGAGAATCCGAGAACGCGCGTAAGATCCCATTCCAAACGCCGTCGGAGTAAGTCCAACCCCCGAGGAGGACCATGCGCCGTTCGTGTCTCTCGCTTCTGTTCGTGTTCGCAACTCTGCCGGTCTCCGGCCAATGTCTGACCCTCACTACGATCTTTCCTCCGACCCTGGAGTCCAACTCGGGCTTTGGGAACACCGTGGCGATCGGATCCGATTTCGCGGTTGTCGGCGCGCGGGGAGAGACGCACTCCGGTATCCGCTCCGGGGCGGCGCACGTGTACCGTCGAGAATCGGGAGCTTGGTTGCACGATCAAGTCTTGCTTCCCGACGATCCCGATGAACTGCAATGGTTCGGTGACTCCGTCGATCTCGAAGGAGATCGGATCGTCGTCGGCGCCCCGTGGGACAGTAGTTCGGCATTGCGAGGAGGAGCGGTCTATGTCTTCGAACGCGTCGGGTCTGAGTGGCTTCAAACCGCGAAGATCGTCTCCCCGCGCGTCCAGATCAACATGGAGCTCGGCTGCTCGGTGAGTCTGCGCGAAGATCGGCTGGTGGCGGGAGCTCCTGGAATCCCCGTCTGGGATTTGGGTGGCGGCTCGGTCGCGACGTGGGGAACCGCAGAAGTGTATGAGATCGAGGGCGGGAGCTGGGAGTTGCAACAGGAGCTTTGGAGTGACGGAGTCATCGCTGGTTCTGATTTCGGTTCGGCGGTGGACCAAGATGCGGATCGAATCGTGGTCGGCGCGCCGGGCGACTTTGCGAACGGAGCCACGCACGTGTTCCGGTTGATCGGAGACACCTGGACGTTCGAGGAGCGCTTGGTTAGCACACTACCAGGCGCAGGGGAGAACCAAGGAACAGACGTGGCGATCTCCGGAGAGTGGATCGCGGCGGGGACCTACACCAGTGGAATCCACAGCCACCCTCATGTGGTTCAGATCTTCAAGCGAGTGGATGGAGCTTGGATCGATGGCCAGGTCATCGAGTCACCGGCGGGTCTCGCTTCGAGCTTCGGGCGAGCCGTCGCGCTCGACGGTGCGCTCGACGGTGCAACGCTCGCCGTGGGGCAATCGAACCCGAGCGCGTGTCACCTTTATCGGCTCGTTGCGGATCAGTTCCGTCGGGTGGGCTCGGTATCTGGTCCGCTCACATTCGCGCAATCATCGTGCGACGTTTCTTCGGGCTTCGTCATCGCTGGTGCACTTTACACCGAAGTGCTCGGTGTATCGTCGGCGGGTTCTGTTCTCATCGCACCGATCAACGAGTTCTCGGATTGCGACGGGGACGGTCTCTCCGACGCTTGCGAAATCCAATCAGGGTTTGCGCAGGACCTCGACGGAGACGGTGTCCCCGATGAGTGCCAGCTTCTCTTCATCCGCGGGGACTGCAACGCCGACGCGCAAGTGGATATCGGAGACGTAGTGGCTGCGCTCAATCACCTCTTTGCCGGAATCGGCTCGAGTTGCGTCGACGCGTGCGATTTCAGCGACGACGGTCTATTCACGATCGGAGATGCGATCCTGCTCGTGTCGACTCTGTTCGGCGTCGGCGGCGATTTGTCGCTCGGCTGTGTGACCGATCCTTCCGAGGACCTACACTTTTGCCTCTCGAGTGGCTGCCCCTAAATCCGGTTGCACTTGTGCGTCAGGAAGGCCGCAGCTTCACCCGGAAGGGCGCAGCGTGGCGCCAGCATGAGAAACCAACCTGGATCACGCAGGAAGTGCTGTACGATGCGACGGTGCAGCAGATCGAGAGCACGAAGAGACACCCGTGGATAGGGACGTTTTCTTCTTCGATCGGATGCACTCTTGGAGTCCTCGAAACAACGATCCCCGAGAGTTTGTTCGATGCGAATGATCCCGCTGATTCTCCTCGCTCTCGCGACGCCCGCGAGCGTCGTCGCCGACGAGCGGCTCGACTTCAGCCGCGACATCCGGCCCATTCTCTCCGAGTACTGTTTCGCGTGTCACGGTCCCGATGAGGCGACGCGGAAAGCGCGTTTGCGGCTGGATCTCGCGGACAGCGCCCTCGCCGAGCGCGCTGGCGGCCGGGCCATCGTGCCGGGTGATGTCGCGGCGAGCCAACTCGTCCAGCGTATCACCGCTGGCGACCCTGCCGACATCATGCCTCCCGTCGAAGTGAAGCACCCGCTGTCACCAGAGTCCGTCGCTATCCTGAAACAATGGATAGAAGAGGGGGCGCCGTACGCGGACCACTGGGCGTTCGTTGCGCCGAAGATACGCTCGGTTCCCGTGCCCTCGACGGGTGCCTCAACGAGCGCCTCAACCGACGCCAGATCGAACGAGGTGGATGCGTTCATCCACGTCCGGCTCGATCGAGAGGGAGTGAGTCCGTCTCCGCGAGCCAACAAAGAGACGCTGATACGGCGGGTTACCTTCGACCTCACCGGGTTGCCGCCGAGCGAGGCGGAGATCGACGCGTTCTTAGCGGACGATGATCCGCGAGCGTACCCAGAGTTGGTGAAATCACTTCTCGTCAGAGATGCGACGGCGGAGCGGCTCGCCCTCGAGTGGCTGGACGTGGCGCGCTACGCTGACACCAATGGTTACTCCATTGACGATCACCGCGACATGTGGCCGTGGCGCGACTGGGTGATCGAGGCGTTCCGGGAGAACAAGCGCTATGACACGTTCATCGTGGAGCAGCTAGCGGGAGACCTGCTTCCCGATGCCACTCTAAACCAGAGGCTCGCGACCGGCTTCCTGCGAAACGCCATGAACACGCACGAAGGTGGCACCATCGCCGAGGAGTACCGCGTCGCCTCGATCATCGACAAGCTCGATACCGTGGGGACCGCGTTCATGGGTCTGACCGTGAAGTGCGCTCAGTGTCACGATCACAAGTACGACCCCATCTCGCAGCGCGAGTACTACCGACTTTTTGCGCTTTTCAATCAGACGAGCGAGGGCGGGATGGGGTCGGACAACGGCAACACCCCGCCCACCCTGGAGCTCGGGAACGACTGGGGCGAACGCAACGACATCGTCGCGGCTCACGAGAGGCGTCGAACGGATCTCACCGTGTTTCTCGGCCAGCAGTTCGTCGATGGGCGTCGCGCATGGGAGGCCGGCCTCGAACCGATCGGGGACTTGGATCCGGCGAGCGCTCGCGGACCGCACGAGGTGTTCACCGCCGCCGACGCTCGCTGGGTGTGGGCACCCGACGTGAGCGATGGCGACTCGCTCCGCGTCACGCGTTCACTCGTGCTCGACGCCGTGCCGAAGGTGGCCGAACTCGCGATCAGTTGCGACAACCGTGCAGAGGTGTTCCTCAACGGTGATCGCCTCACCACCGTCGATCCGTGGATGAAACCGTTTCACGGCGACGTGACCGACCGGCTGCGGGTCGGCGAGAACACTCTGCGTATCGAAGCGAGCAACCAGGGTGGGGTCGCGGGATTACTGGTCGGACTCGTCGACGAGGAAGACCAGAGACTGCTATCTACGACCGCGGCGTGGACATTTACGCGTGAGGCCGGAGACGCGAACGGACTCGCCAGCGAAGGGGTGATGAAGGATCTCGGATCCTACGGCGCCGCGCCTTGGGGACACTTCGCTTCGCCGAAGAGTCCGGCGCTCGAGGCTCGGCGTGTGGCCGAGCTTCCGGAGGAGGAGCGGGACCATGACGACTGGCGCGCGCTGCTCGAGGTCTTTGCGCACACCCTCGATAGCGGGAACCGGACCCTGCTCGAGCGTCAGCTCCTCGCGATCAAAGGGGAGATGCGTCTGATCGATCGGTTCTTGAAACAGCGCAACCCCAACGTGATGGTTCTGGACGAAGGGGACGACCGCGCGACACGTATGTTGATGCGCGGCCAGTACGATCAGCCAGGAGAAGAGGTAAGCGCCGGTGTGCCGGCGTTCCTTTCGTGGCCGGGGCTGCAGTCCGTTACCAATCGGTTGGAACTCGCCCGGTGGCTGACGGACGAGCGCCACCCGCTGACCGCCCGCGTCACGGTCAACCGCTACTGGCAGATGCTGATGGGTCGGGGGCTGGTGGAGACCTCCGAAGATTTCGGGTCGCAGGGGGCGTGGCCTTCGCACCCGGAGCTTCTCGATTGGCTCGCGGTTTCATTCATGGAGCACGGCTGGGACGTGCGATGGCTGCTCGAGACCATCCTCATGTCGTCGACCTACCAGCAGTCTTCGCGCTTCACGGATGAGCTGCGGGAGCGCGATCCCAACAACCGACTGATCGCACGTGGGAGTCGTCGTCGACTTCCAGGGGAGGCGGTGCGCGACGGCGCGCTGTTCATCGCCGGGCTGTTGTCGACGCGCACTGGCGGGCCGAGCGTCTATCCGGACCAGCCGGACGGGTTGTGGCGACAGGTGAGCCACTTCGGCTACCCGGGGTTCTACTCGGCGCAGTCGTTCTACCCGAGTGTCGGCAAGGATCGCTACCGTCGGAGCATGTATACGTTTTGGAAGCGCACCGCACCTCCGCCCGCGATGGTCGTTTTCGATGCACCGAGTCGCGAAACGTGCACGGTGAGACGGCCCATCACCAACACGCCGCTCCAAGCGCTGGTGACCCTCAACGAGCCGCAGTTCATGAACGCGGCGCGGTCCCTCGGCGCGCGGATGATACTCAGTAGCGACGGTCGGCCCGGGCGCGTGCCAAACATCGCCACGGCGTTTCGTCGCTGCACGAGCCGATTGCCTTCCGCGGCGGAGCTCGAGATTCTGCGGCGAGCGTATGCACGCCATCTCGCGCGGTACCGTACAGACCCCGAAGCGGCGAGAGTGCTCACTCGATCGACGGCCGCGGATGACGAAACGGTCGCGCGGTTGGCGGCCGCGACGATCGTCGCCTCGACGCTTCTCAACTTGGATGAGACCTTGACCCGCCCGTGACCTGACGTGACCGTGACGCTGATCCGACCCACCCGTGGCGTTGACCCGACCTGACTCGGAGCGATCGATGAACGAGCCTAGCAAGATCATCCGACCCATGACCCGGCGTAGCTTCCTGCGCTCCGCGAGCGGGACGTTCGGCGCCTTGGCGGCAGGCAACCTGCTATCGGCGGGTCTTGCCTCTGCTGGAGCAGGCACGTTGGCGACTCGCGAACTCGGCGTTCCCCACTTTCGGCCGACGGCGAAACGGGTGATCTACCTGTTCCAGTCCGGCGGGCCCTCGCACATCGATCTCTTCGACTGCAAGGAGTCGATGAGAACGCTCCACGGCACCGAGCTTCCGCCGAGCGTCAAGGGTACGCAGCGCGTGACCGGCATGACCTCCGGACAGAAAGAGTTTCTGGTCTGTGCGCCGATCCGATCCTTCTCGCCGCGCGGCCGTTCGGGCACGGTGGTCAGCGACCTCTTGCCGTACACCGCTCAAATCGTCGACGACATTGCGGTGATCCGCTCGCTCAACACGGAGGCGATCAATCACGATCCGGGCATCACCTTTATCAACACCGGTTCCCAGGTGCCCGGCCGTCCGAGCCTCGGGGCGTGGTCAAGTTACGGTCTCGGCAGCGCCAACCAGAACATGCCGGCCTACGTCGTGATGATCTCCCAAGGCACCGGCAAGAACCCGGGGCAACCGATCTTCTCTCGGTTGTGGGGGAACGGGTTCATTCCGTCTCAGCACCAAGGCGTGCAACTCCGCAGTAGCGGCGACCCGGTGCTCTACCTCGAAGACGCCGACGGCATCGACCGGCAGACTCGACGTCATATGCTCGACGACTTGGCCGCTCTCAACCGGTTGCAGTACGACGCGGTCGGCGATCCGGAGATCGCGGCGCGCATTGCGCAGTACGAGATGGCGTACCGCATGCAAACCGCCGCGCCAGAGATCGTCGACCTTTCGGACGAGCCGGAGAGCACGTTCTTGCTGTACGGTGACGACGCGCGCCGTCCGGGCACCTACGCGTACAACTGCTTGATGGCCCGACGACTGGCCGAGCGAGACGTGCGCTTCGTCCAGCTCTTCCATCGCGGCTGGGACCAGCACTTGTCCCTGGTGCCGCACCTCACCCAGCAGTGCAAAGACACGGATCAAGCGTCGGCCGCACTGGTGATCGATCTCAAGCAGCGTGGACTGCTCGACGACACGCTAGTGATCTGGGGCGGTGAGTTCGGGCGCACCGCCTACAGTCAAGGCGGGCTCGGTAATGGACGGGACCACCACGGCCGCTGCTTCAGCATGTGGATGGCGGGAGGCGGAGTCCGAGGGGGAGTGACGTGGGGCGAGACCGACGACTACTGCTACAACGTCGTCGACAACCCGGTGCACATCCGCGATCTCAACGCGACGATTCTTCACTGCTTGGGAATCGATCACGAGCGCTTCACGTACAAGTTCCAAGGGCTGAACCAGCGGCTGACGGGCGTGGAGAAGGCCCACGTGATCAAGGGAGCCCTGGCGTAGATCGATCTTCTCTCGGGCGGCCCACAAACAAAACGGGGCTGACCCGCACGTCGCGATTGTTGGCCCGCTGAGATCAGCAGCGTCAGAATGCTACGGACAAGCTGTGGTCGGTTGCGTCAGACAGTCGAGCGCATCGCCCGTCGGGTCTTCCCCACAGATCGGGTGCGCAGGAGCCGGGTACGGAGCGGTACCAATGACAAACAGGAAGCCCAACATGGTGACCGGATCACTGATGTCGAAGCCGCCGTCGTCGTTGGCGTCACAGGCGTCGTTGCACTCGGGTTCCGTCGTTCCCGTCACCACGACCGGAGGACCGTATGCGACGACCGATCTTCTTATCACTGATTGTCACGACGGTGTTGCTCGCGAACTCAGGCTCGCTCCTCGCTCAGTGTGAAGCGAAGCTCAGACCTAGCGACACCCCTGTCGATGGCTACTACGTCGGTCGACGTCGACGGCGACGTCATCATCGTCGGCGCCTATTGGGATAACACCGATGTCGCGCAGGCGGGCTCCGCATACGTCTTTCGATTCAACGGGAGTACTTGGGAGGAAGAGCAGAAGCTCACGGCCATCGACGCGGAAGAGTGGGACGTTTTCGGCACGTCGGTATCGGTCCACGGTGACCTGATCGCGGTAGGAACGCCTCGCGACAACATCGTCGGCCTCAACTCAGGGTCGGTGTTTCTGTATCGATACATGGTGACGTCATCGCGGTTGGCGCGAGTCATGACGATGACGCGGGAAGCTTGTCCGGGTCCACCTACGTGTTTCGGTTCGACGGCGCGGGCTGGCAAGAAGAACAGTTTCTCACGGCCAGCGATGCGGCGTCGAACAGTCGAGATTCGCCGGGCGTGCTGGCCGCCGGAAGCTCGAGGTCTCGCGCGACATGACTTTTCGGCCGGGCCTCTAGAAGCCCGGCCGAAAAGTCCAACTCTGGGCGTGTGAGTTACGTAGAGTAGATGCCCGCCTCTCAGGAGGCCAAATGCTCGGACGACTGTCACCACAA
>JAJFFE010000078.1 GCA_021776775.1 Planctomycetota bacterium
GAACCTGGGAGCACACGGGATACGTAGCGTCACTGTGGGCCCACGCCAGCTCGCATCGGTCGTCGCGGCCAACGCTTCGAGGCCACGAATCAACGCCCGGGCGGCGCGACGGGGATCGTCGGCGTCCTCGGAGCGATCCCGTAGCCGTCGGCGCTCCTCGAACAGCGCCTCACCGAGGTGATACACCTCGATCTCTTCGGCGACGGTCGTCCGCACGTCAGCGAGCACGGCGAACAACCGGTCGAAGAGACTATCCCCTGAATCGAGAGGGAGCTGGTCGGCCAGCACCGGCATACGCAACAGGAGCAGCGAATGATCGAGCTGATGAATGTGCAAGTCACCACGTCGAAACGCGGTTCGCTGCTCCACATCGTATACGTGCTCCAACACGTATTGGCGCAGAATCATGTCGCCAACGGTGCGACTGGTCTGCTGCGCGCTGCCCGGAAACAAGCCGCGCGAAGGGTTGCCACCGCGAAAGAGCAGCTTCTCCAGATCGTGCTTCGGTATCGAAACCGAACTCTGCTGAACGAGACTCTTCGTAAATCCGCGCTCGAACAATTCGCTATCGACGAGCTCTCGGATCAGCGCGGTGGTGATGACCTGTTGTCCAGAACGAACCACACGATCTTCGACCGCCGCCGAAACCTCTTCGGCGTCGGCGCTGTCGAGATCGCCTTCTTCCATCAAGACTCGACTGATGCGCTCACGACTCCAAGGCGAGGAATCCCCGTCGAATCGATCGCGAACATGAGGAGTGCCCAGGTCACCGTCGGATCGAGGCTGACTGCGCTCGCGAATACGCGCGCGTCGATCACGACGGAGGATGTACGCCCGCGCGACGCCGCGGTGCCCCGTCTCCATCAAGACCTTCTCGACCATGTCATGAATCTGATCGAGGGGAACGACGACCATGCCGTCGGCACGCGGTGGGTGCTGGGGCACCGAACCCGAAAGGTCGAGCGTACCGCGATCAGCGCGAGACTCGAGGAAGTGATAGACCGCGGAGCCTAGCTCTTCGGCCAGCTCCACATTGCCATCGCCAGCCTCGGCCATCGCATCGAGGATGGCGTCGACGAGCCGGTGCATATCGAACGGGACGAGCCGTCCGTCGCGCAGCTGGACGCGATCAATCGACGCCACGCTGCTGCCCTATCCGCTCCTCCGAGGTGAACACCTCGGTATCGGTGTCTGGACGCGCGCGATCCTTCATCAACGGCCGCAACTCACGAATGAACTCAGAGATGTCCGCGAACTCCTGGTACACGGAGGCGAAGCGAACGAACGCCACTTGGTCGATGCCCTTGAGTTCCTCGACGAGCATCTGACCCACTGTGCGCGAGTTGACTTCGAACTCGAACTCTTCGCTGATCCGGCGCTCGACGGTGTCGACCAACTCCTCGAGTCGAGCGACCGAAATTGGCCGCTTCTCGCACGCCTTGAGCAACCCCTGCAGAACCTTGGTGCGATTGAACGGTTCACGTCGCTGGTCTTTCTTGATGACCAGCCGAGGCACCTCTTCGACTCGCTCGTAGGTGGTGAACCGGCGCGAACAGCGACGACACTCCCGGCGACGACGAATCGACGCACCGTCTGCACTGGACCGAGAGTCGATGACCCGGTCGTCAATTCCCGCACAAAATGGACACCTCACGCAGGGTCCCCTCCGAGCCTTGGGCGCGACAAATCGCGCGAACAAACGTTTCAATCGAGCAAACTCAACTCGCGGACGCCGCCCGAATCAGCGGGTCGGTCCTCGAACTGGGTTCGAACTCATGATTCGAAAACTACGGTCAGTCGGTGGCGGGTCACCCGGTGGAACTCAGCTATCCGACGAAGAGCGGAGGCACCGGTGTAATGAT
This sequence comes from Planctomycetota bacterium, assembly GCA_021776775.1. Classification (GTDB taxonomy): domain Bacteria; phylum Planctomycetota; class UBA8108; order UBA1146; family JAJFFE01; genus JAJFFE01. Next base: position 1,863 of record JAJFFE010000078.1, read on the forward strand.
TTCGTGTCGTCGTCGAGGCCTAGTCTCCCCGCGCCGCGCAAGCCGGCGGCGCCCCCCGTTCATCGCACTGTTTCATTGCACGTCGATCGCACTCCCGAACCGCCTTGTGTGCAGGATATGGGATCGACAGGAAGTTAGCATACAAGATCTTGAGTCGCAAGTGCGGATGGACTCTTTCGATACGGCGAAATCTGCCGCTTCTAGAGGGATCGCAAGTCGCTCTCGCGCTACTTCCCTAAACAGAACTGACTGAAGATCTTATCAAGGGTTTCCTCGGTCGACAACGCACCGGTGATTTCCTCGAGCGAACCGTGCACGTCGCGCAAATCTATCGACAAGAGTTCGGGCTGCACGGGCTCGGCTGAGGCGTCCCGGCGAGACAAATCGTCCGCCACTTCGCGAAGCGCGGCACGTGCTTCGGTGAGCTTCGAGCGCTGTCGATCGGTGAACAGGTAGGCGGCGCCACGGGCGTCCCAACGTCCGCGTGTCAGATGGGAAGCCAACGCCATCTCGAGTTCTTGCCGGCCGCCAGGCGTCGTGGCCGAGAGGGCCAGTTGAGTCGGCGGCGCGCCGACGCCGTCGAGGCTCGGGCGGGCCGCCGTCAAGTCGGCCTTCGAGAGTACGAGCCAAGCTCGCGCCTTGATCCCGTCCGGGAGGCTGCCCCACTCGCGCGTGATCGAGGCGACCGATCGTGACGCGTCGACAAGGTAGAGAATGAGGTCAGCGTCTTCGAGATCCTTGGCGGCGAGGGCGATCGCGGCCTTCTCGCTACGGTCCGCCGCGTCATGTGCGCCCGGCAGATCGAGCAGCTCTACCGTCGGCCAACCGTCGCGGACCAACTCCGCTCCGACCGGATCGCGCGTGGTCCCCGCTTGCGGCGAGGTGATGGCCGAGTCTCGTCCGAGCAGCGCGTTGAAACAAGTCGACTTGCCGGCGTTGGCCCGGCCCCACAGCACCACGCGCACGCGTGCCGTCGACCGATGTGCACTCACCGGATTGCGACAGAGTCGGTCGAGGTGCGCAAGAATGTCGCGGGCCTGCGTCAACAACCACGCAGCGGCAGGGGGTTCTACCTCTTGCTCGCTGAAATCGAGCCCGGCTTCGAGCAGCGCGATCAAGTTGTGAATCGAGTCGCCGAGCCGTTCGATTTCGCGCGCCAAATCGCCGTCTAGAACGCGCCGGGCAGCTCTCGCAGATTCGAGGTCTTCGGCGGCAATCACCTGCACCACGGCTTCCGCGCGGGTGAGATCGATTCGACCCGACAGGAACGCACGACGAGTGAACTCACCCGGTTCGGCGGCACGGATTCCGGCCCGCCGCAACTGCTCGAGGAGCGATCGCAGCACCGGCGGGCTGCTCGGCAAGAAGAGTTCGACGCTCTCTTCTGAGGTGTAGGACGCACCGGCAGAGTACGCCAGCGCGCGCGCGTCGATGGCCGGAGCGCCATCTGCGAACCGAATGCGGACCGGTGTCGCAATTCTCGCGCGTAGCTCGACGTCCCCGTCGATCACCGCCGCCAACTTGGAGAGAACGTCGCGCCCGCTCGCTCGAATCACGGCTACGCCGCCAGGACCGTGGGGCGTGGCTAACGCAGCAATCGGTTCGTTGTCGTCGTGCATACGCTGGCCTCGCGTGGCTCGGTTCGTGACCCCCGGCCGCTACGCGGGAATGACGCCTTCTCGCTTCAACTCCGCGCGAATGATTCGTTGCTCGACGATTCCCAAGGCAGCCGACGTGATGAAGTAGACCAGAAGGCCGGAAGAGAAGCTGTAAAAGATGAAACCGAACGCGACCATCATGATCGTCATCATCTTCTGCTGCGACTGCATTTGTGGGTCGGCAGACTTCGGCATCATCTTCTGATTCACCAGCGTGAGGATCACGTAGAGAATCGGAAGCAAGTTGAAGTACGGGCCGAGCACGGGAATGGAGAAGCCGAAACCGAACAAGTGGTCAGCCTGCGTCAAATCGGAAATGTAGAGGAACGGCTGGTGACGTAGTTCGATCGCTAGCGTAAACGTGCTGATCAAGCCGATCCAAATCGGCAACTGCAGGAAGATCAGCAAGCAGCCACCGAAGAGCGCGATCGGGTTGACGTTCTCGTCTTTCATCAACACTTGGATCTCACGCGTCGCACGCGCCGGGTCGTTCTTGTGCTGCGCCTTGATCTTGTCCATCTTCGGCTGCAGGTCTTTCATCTTGATCGATTGGCGCTGCATCATTCCTTGGTTGCGCTTATTGATCGGATGAAGAAGCAACTTGACCACGAACGTCAGACAAACGATCGCGATCCCCCACGAACCGATGAACCCTTCGAAGAACCTCAGGAGCATCAGGAAGAGACGCACCAGTCCGCCGAGGTAGTCGCCGTAGTACACGAGCTCGGGATAGCCTCGGTCCTCGTAGGCAGCCAGCAGGGTCGGATCCTTCGGCCCCAGGAACACTTCAAACGTCTGCTTGCTGGCCGCGGTGCCTTTGGCTGCGAACCCGACTTTGAACGGGATCCCTTGGATGCCAACCTTGTTCTTCGCTCCGGCGCCATCACTGACCAATTCATCGTACGACCCCAAGACGATTCGCTGCGTCCCCGGCAAGTCGACGGGCCGAATGACAAACGCGAAGTAGTTACTCTCGAGCCCCGCCCAACGGACATTGGTACGCGGATCTTCGAGGCGACCGCGCGGTACGAGCGCGACCTCTTCACGCTCGACGCTCTCGAACTCGGCACCGCCTAGCCCTGCAACGGCGTGGTTGATCTGACGGGAGTCGTGATCGAATCGTAGCTTGCGCGGTCCGAACAAGGCGTAGTCTCGATCCGCGCCGACCACTTCGACCTCGACTCGCAGCAGGTACGGGTCGTCCTCAGACACAGCGATCGTTTTGCGGATCTCATCGGTGCCACCGAGCGGATAGCGAAACACCACTTCCGTCGCATCGAGCTTGACGACCTGCCAGTCGACGCGATCGAGCGGAGGAACGCCACTGCCCGACAAGTGCAACGTCAACGCGCGGCCACCTTCGAGCGCTTCGCTCATGAGCACGAGCTTGGTCTCGAAGTCGTTCTCGTGGTAATCGGTCAAGATCACCTCGGAAACGCTCGCGCCCTCCGTGGTCATGATCAGCTGAACTTTGCTGGAGCTGAGTACGAGGGAGTCGTTGCGCTCGAACTGGGCATCGGGAATGGAAACCGACGGGTCGCCGGCGTCGCCGGTCGGAACGACAGGGACATCTCGGTCGCCCCCGGTCGTCTGCTCAGACTTACCGGGGCCCTCGCCGCCAGTGCCTGGAGACGGCTTCTTCGGCGGAGGGCTGAAGATGAAGAAGATCCCGACGCACAAAACGATGGCGAGGATAAAACGGCTCTTATCGTCCACGACGAATCTTCCAGTTCAGGCAAATCAGCGGGGTGCCGGCGCGGAACACTAAAGGTTCGCACTCGAAGCAAAACGGAGTTAGCAAACGGATCAGCGGCCTTCGATCAATCGAAGCGCGAGGTACTCTGGCAGGGTCGAGTTCTCACGGAACTTCTGGATCGTCTTTTCGACGTCGTACTTCACGCGCTGAAACTCGACGGTTTCACCGTCAAAGATCACGTAAGAACTTCGAGGGTCACCATCGCGCGGTTGTCCGACCGACCCGACGTTGATGATCACTCGTTTGTCGCCGACCTTGTACCGGTTTCCGATCGAACCCGGCGGTAGGAACTGGTAGTCCTCGGTGAAGACTCCGGCGGTATGGGTATGCCCGTTGAAACACAGCGGTTGCTCGAGGGCGGCGAAAATTTCGTCCATTTTCTCGGTGTTGCGTACATCTGAAACAAACACGTACTCGCGAATGGGCTCACGCGGTGAGGCATGAACGTAGAGCACGTCATCTTCGACGTGCCGATCGACCATGCTGCCGACGAGGTCCCAGAGCGCACGGTTCTCTTCCCGCGTCGCCGACGGCAGAGTGAGTTGCTCTTTGGTCCACTCGATCGCCACGCGAGCCTTGGGATTGAATCCGATCGGCTCGAAGAGAACCGCTTCTTCGTGATTCCCCATCAAGTTGAGTTGGAGATCCTTGCACAGCTCCAGGCACTCGCGCGGCTGGGGGCCGTAGCCGATCACGTCACCCAGGCAGTAAATGGAATCGCAGTCTTTGGTCGCGATGTCCGCCAGTACCGCTTCGAGAGCCACGGCATTACCGTGGATGTCCGAAATGATCGCTCGTCTCAAGACCGTGCTCGCATCGGGCCAAGGGCCTCTTCGGAAGAAACAATGGCCTCATCGGGAGAAGCCGTGCCCTCGGGGGAGACCGATACTCCCGTCGAGAGAATTGCAGTGCTCGAACAACGCTGACGGTCGCGAGTCGCGGCGTGCTCGATCACGCAGTCGTGATCGCTTCACCGCGAATGCCCTCCTTATGTGTCGAAACAGACTTATCTGTCGTACAGACTTGCCTGTCGCACAGATGGAGGACCGTGAGAGGATTCGATCCACTCAGCCCGCACCCGATTGCGACCGGCGTCGGCACTCACCGTACCGGTCGTGGCACAGGCTTAACTGTATGCCATATTTGCACATGCCGGACGAAGATTATCAAGTCCTGGTATGGGAGTCAATTTGACTCGATTTGACCGGCGACGCCACTCGGTAGCGATCTCCGCAGGGCCGATCCTCGAGTTTCGAACGGAGGGATCCGCTCGTCGACGAATGACAGATACCGACCGTCACCGATGATGACGTGATCGACGAGGTCGATTCCGATCAGAGCCCCAGCGTCGAAAAGACGTTGGGTGATCGCAACGTCGTCGGCACTCCAGGCCGGATCCCCGCTCGGGTGGTTGTGAACGCAGATCAGCGCCGCCGCCGCGTGGCGGATCGCCGGACGAAAGACTTCACGGGGATGAACCAAACTCGACACCAGCGATCCGCAGGAAATTTCCTCCTCGCCCACCAAGCGGTTGCGAGCGTCGAGGAACAAGCCGTGAAATCGTTCTCGTTTTTGATCTCGGAGCCGGAGATGGCAGTGCTCGAACACCCTCCGTGACGAACTGAACGGCTCGCCACGCTCCCAAGGCCGTGAGCAGATGCGTCGGCCCAACTCCAGCGCGGCGAGGATTCGCCCTACTTTCGCCGAACCCAGCCCGGGAATCCGGAGCAGTTCCGCGGGGTGCATCTGCGACAAAGCTCGCACGCCGCCGACTTCCTGTTCGATCCAACGAGCCAACTCGAGGACCCCCGCCTCGGCACTCCCGGTGCCGAGCAGCAGCGCGAGAAGCTCTCCATCGTCGAGCGAGTCAGCGCCGCGAGAGATCACACGGTCACGGGGAGTGGGGAGTGTCATCGCTGCCTTTCGTTCGTCGGAAGAGAAAGTCCTCCGCATACGATCGAAAGCAACCGGCGAGCCGCGACAGCGAGTGACGTTGAGCCGGGCCCTGCGCCATCGCCAAAAGAAAGAAGGCCGCCTCTCATTGCGAGAGGCGGCCTTCATGATCGTGACGCGGTGAGTCTTCGCCTTACGGCGTCGGATCACACACGGACGTCAGCCCGTCGGCGGTCGGGTCTACCCCGGCCGCCGGGAACGGCGCTGGCAACGTCGTGATCGTTCCCACAATGAAATCACGGAGCACGATCAAGTCGTCGATCAAGATGAGTCCGTCGTCGTTGATGTCTGCACTGTCCACGATCCCCGGCAACGGTCCGCCACTGAACGCAGCGGCGAGGAAGTCGAAGTCGAGACTGTCGACCACTCCATCGAAGTTGACGTCACCGCGGATGAATTCCTCGGAGAAACTGAACGCGCTCGGCAGTTCGCTGCTCTCCGTGCCAACGGTGACCCGCACCGCAACCGACGACTCGCGACCGGAGACGATCGGTGACTGAACCGTCGCCGTGGTTCCGTCAGACGACACGAACGAAAGCGTCGCTTCGTGCTCGGCCGTTCCGGTATCGAACACGACCACCATGCCAGGCTCGAATGCCGAACCGGTCAACGTCACGTCGACCGAAACACAGGGGATCGCAACGGTCGGAGAGACCGAGGTGATCGTCAGCGGCGCCGGCGTGAAGAAGACGAACTGTTCCGGCGCGACGATCGAACCGAACGTCCCACTTGTCACCGTCACGTTGACGGCGCCGTCGGTAGCGGCCGGAGTCGTCGCGACCAAAGTCTGCGCGTCGACGAGCGTGACCACGGTTGCGGGTACGCCACCGAACTCGACCGTGAGGTCAGAAGTGAACCCGGTGCCCGTAATCGTGACGTCGGTACCGCCCGCACTCTCGCCGGTGGTCGGATCGATCGCAGTCACGGTCGGTGGGACCGGCTCGCCCTCTACTGCGACAAGTCCTGGTAGCAGGAACGGCACGATCCCGGCCGCTCCCGTGGACGGAATCAAGAGCGTGCTGTGAGCCGTTGCGCCGGACGTCGGGAAGACGTGCGACTCGGCGAGTCCGAGATCGAACAAGCCGTCGGCGGTCGGCGCGGCGGTGAACTTGACGAACGCGATCAGCTGTCCGAACGCCGGAGTCAACGGATCGGTCAGGATCCCGACGGCGCTACCGTGCACGAACCCAGCCGCTTGGTCGATGTCGGTGAACAGCGACGCACTACCGAAGGTGTCGACCACCGTCTGGGAAAAGAACACTTCTTCACAGGTGAAGACCGCCGGGTCGTAGTCTATGACGAACGAAACACCCAACAGGTCTTGGTCGTACGTCGCGGTGACCAGGACGTCGAACTCTTGGCCGGGCGTGACGACATGCTCACTCAGCGCGACGGCGTCGCCGACGACGTTCAGCGCACCGTCGACCAGCGTCGGAACGATCGTTCCGACCAGCGCGTCGGTGAGCGTGAGCGGCGTCACGCCGACCGCGGCGAAGTCCGCCGGGATCGAACCAAAGATGCGAGCCAGCAGGACGTTGTCCCCCGCCGGAACGACAACGTTGGTCACGATCACTTCCAACGAGACCGTGGTCCCGCTGACGACCGTCGGACCGTTCACGGTAACGTCACTCGCGACGCTACCCGGAACATCGACGGAGTCGAACGTGAACCGTGCCCCGTCGTACTCGAGGTTGAAACTGAAGCCGGACTGATCGGACAACAGGTCGGACGCAACGTCGATGGCCGCCAGCGTCCCGACCGGGGAGTCGAAGCCCAACGCTCGGACTCGGTTTTCGAGAGTGACCGAGCACGATTGCGAGTCGGCACTGTCGGGCGCGATCACTCCACGAACGAAGTACTCGAAAACACCACCGGACAAGAGCTGCGCGTCGACGAACGACGTCGAATCTACCGGAAGCACTGCGATCGAGAGTCCGTCGCGGAACACCTCGAGGGAGGTGTAGAGCGTCGACCCGAGCTGCCAGTCGAGCTGTACGTCGGGACCGTTGGGCGTACAGAGCAACCCGAACGGGGGCAGCACTTCCACCAGTACCGGGTTCGACTGCGTCGCAACGCTCTCTACCCCGCCGGTGATACCGGCGACGCTGTAGGAGTACGTTCCGGGTAGGAGCGGCTCTTCATCCTCGAACGCGGAAACGAAGCCGGCGAGCGTATCGGTCAGCAACACCGTGCCGCCGGGTGCGATGCGACGAATCACGACGTTGTCATACGACTCGGTGTTGGTCCACGACAGGTTGACGCGGTCCGTCCCGAGGCCGGCTACCACGTTGATCGGAGCCGCAGTAACGCTGGTGTCTTCGTCCTCGAAGGTGCAGGTCGCAGGCGCGGACAGCCCGCCGCCCGAAATCGTACCGACGACGGCAATGACGTGGCCGTTCAGGTCGATCGGCGTACTGAAGCTAGTGCTCGACAGAATGGCGACGACCGTTCCGTCGATCGCGATTTGGTACTGCTCGAACGGGAACGTCGACTCCCACTGCAGGTCGAGAATCCCGCTATCACGTTCACAGACGGTAATCGTCGGCGCCGGTAGGACCGTGGTGCCACATTCGACCGGAGGCGAGAAGATGCCGCCGCTCGAACCGCGCACCGAATACGTCACGTCCGTCGCGCCGCCCGCGGTGGGCGACGTGTCGATGTACTCGGTTGTCGTCCCTTGCAGATCGAGCAAGAAGACGCCGTTGCGGCGAATCTCAATTCCGCCAACCGCAGAATCGAACGGTGTCGACGGCAGGGTCCATGTCAGGAGCACTTGCTCGGCGGCGCCGGTCTCACAAACAAGATTCTCGACCGCCTCCACTGTGGAGGTAGCGACGACCTGTCCAGCCGCGGGCGCCAGAGTCGGCGTCACGACGGAACCACCCGCCAAGGTCATCGAGTTCGGGGTGGCCAGGCCTTGCGACAGCTCGTACGAGAAGACACCGGGCTCCGGTTCGCGAAGTGTGAACTCAAACTCCAGTATGGGAACGCCGACCTGTCCGGCCAACGCAACCGTCGGAGTACAAACGACGATGCCTTCATCGAGGCGAGCGTCGTCGATATCTAAGTCCGACGCCTCGGCAAACGTTGCTTCAGAGCGATTCACTGAACCCAAGACCAGGCCGGGATCAAAACTGAAGGCGACGGTGAAGGACTCGACGTCCGTGGAGAACGTGCCGGAGACGACGACCGTGATTCGTTGGCCGACGGTGTCGAGCGTAACTTCGGTGACGGCAGGAACCGACAGCGCGTAATCGGCGGGACTCACTGGAGTCACTTCTTGTGCCGTACGCGTAAAGATAGCCGGACCGAGAGCGGGACGCTTGCCGAACAGAACAATGTCCAGGCCGCTGTCGCCGTCGATGTCGTCGATCGCCAACCCAGCGTCTTCGACCGTCGACGCGACGGGCGAGTCGGCGCCAGCGGCGCTGTTGTCGAAGTTGTGGAGTTCGGTCGAAATGCGACGACGGACTCCGAGAACGTTGGCGTCTTTGTCGTAGTAGACGAGGTCGGGTAGGTGTCCAGGGTCGCCGTTGACGTTGCGGATCGACAGCGCGTCGATACCGCGAGCGATGCTATCGGCGACGGTGTTGACGATCGTCGACGTATTGGCCGTCCAATCGCCACCCTCGGGCACGCCATTGCCTTCGTTCACGAAGACGAACAGGTTCACCCCGTCGCTCGAAACGACGTCGTTGTCGCCGTCGCCTTCGTAGTCGACGATGATCGGTTCGACGGTCAAACCTTGAATCGAAAGAGTACCCACCGGCTGGAAGATCAACTGACTAGCGTTGCCGAAGATCCGGTAGCCGCTGGCGCCGGAGAGCAGAAGATCGACGCGTCCGTCGGAATCGATGTCGCCGACGGCGACGGAGTCGAAGCCGCCCTCGACCGGGTACTGTGAGAACGAGAAAGAGACGTCGGTGGTCGAAGGCACACCGGCTTCGGTGGACGGCACGGTGGTCTCGATCTGGTGACTGATCCAGAACCCTTGCGAGTCCGTCATGACCACGTCGAGGAGACCATTCGAGTCGAAATCGGCGATCTCGAAATCTGTGGCGGCTACCGAAACGTCAGGACTGATGGTATCGACCGCTTGGAAGACCAAGAAGTCGGACAGCTGATACTCGACGATGGTTCCGTTTTCGAACAGGACGACGGAGTTCAACCGACCGTCGTGGTTCGTGTCGGCGACGCGCATGGCGACCGCGTTCGATCCTTGCGGCGACAAATCGATCGCCCCCGCCGACATCCACGCGCCGGTCGAGCTCTTCACCAGAACTCTCAGTACTTGGTCATTGCCAAGCACCAGGAGCTCCCGCCCCGGATTGAGGGGGCTGACGTCGGCGATGCGAAGATCGAGGACGTGGTCGATGTCGTCGGCCGGGAAATTCAGGCCAGCGGCCGCGCTCGGTTGCTGAAGCGCTTGGCCGCCGGGTATCCGAAACTGGAAGTTGTACGGACGAAGAGTGGAGCCACCGGAGGTGATCACCCTTGTCAGCGAGATCGAAACGAGTTCCCCCGGCGCGAATGTCATTCCGGACAGTCGCATCGTGGTCGCGGTCGTCGATCCATCACCACCGAGGAACTCTGCCGTGCCCGCGATATCTCCGGATTCCGAACCGTTGACGAACAGCGACTTGACCCCGATGGGCGGGAATCCCGGAATGATGATGGGTGCGAACACCGCCGTGGCCCGAGTGATCGGCTGCGAGAATCGCACTTCGATGGTGGGGCTCAGCGAAGACGCTTCGCCGCCGGTGGTCGGCGTCGTCGAGTTGACGGTGAACTCGTTGGCGGCCGGCTCGAATCCGCTGGGCGGAGTTCCGGCGATCTTGAACGAGAAGACCTTCGAATCGATCGGGATCGAAATGTCACTGATCAACGAAGAACGCAGCGTCACCGTCACAGTCTCGCCCGGCGTGAAGGTGAACGCGTCACCCGCCGGTTGCGGATCTGGATCTGCTTCCGGCGAATCTTCGGATTCTTCGGAGCCCGAGCCGCCGCCGAGACCCGCGATACTCCCGAGAGGATCGTCGGGATCGATGGTTGGGTTTCCGTCTACAGGATCTTGGCCGCCACCACTTGTCGCGGTCGGGTCCTCGGTCGCGGTCGGGTCGCTGTCTTCACCACCATCGCCACCGCCGTCACCGGCGCCCGCGGTCATGGTGAGATCTTGCGTCGAGTCGTCGTAGTTGGCGGTCACGGGATGCTCGCCAGAGATCGACCCACGGATCACATAGTTGCTGCCGTCGGAGACAGACTCTGAATCCATGTTCTGACTGAATCGAACAAGGATCTCGGTATTCGGGTCGACGTTCTCCTCGCCGTTGGCGGGAATCGTCAGCTCAATCGCGGCGCCTTGATAGCAACCGGTGAGCGCGAGCACGAGAAGCAAGCTCGTGGTGGTCAAACAACGCAAGGCCATGGTGCCTCCTCAGAGGACCGAGGGTTTCACAATTTTTCACGCCTTCGACGAGACCTCGGGCGCCAACGACGCCGCACTAGGTGCTCGGAAGGCAGTACCTCCGACGCGCGCGGACCGCGAACTCGGTATCGCGGTGACACGAGGTCACGCGACACGAAGTTACAGCGTCCGAACATTGGTCGGAGCGGACCCCAAAGGAAGGTGTGCGGCCTAGCCTCCACCGTAAGCCACGGTGGTGGAGCCGAAAGAATGCGGCGTGCAGCGAGGCAAGAGAGCCCCACTCCGTATCGGCCTACCCATGCGGCGCGACTGCAACGCACCGAGTAGAGTGATCGCCAGCAGCTTGGTCGATTGCTTGCGTGATCCTCGAAAACTGCGCCCCGATTGTACCACTGGTCACGGGTCCTGTGGAGTGGGTGGTTTTCTTCCGGCCGACCCCCCCCGGGTGGCGAAAGCCGGTCGGCGTGCGCCCCCAAGCCGAGACCACGGCGGCGGCGCCAAAATCGTCTGAGATCGGCGAGGACCACCCGAGTCAGAGCGACGGAGGGAAGACCATCGCGTGCCACCACGACCCGCTCTCGAGCTCTCTCGACACGAAAACACCCGGCCTCCCTCTGGAGGGAAGCCGGGTGAGGATCGTCGACTTCAGATTCGACTCTGGAGATGCCGGTAGACGGCTATCCGCAGACGGCCGCCTCGCAGTCGAGACCGTCCTCGGTCGGATCGGCACCGTCGACGTCGACGCCCGGTGCGGGCGGCGGGTCCCCAAATTTGAACAGGTAGTTCAGCAGGTAGACGCTGTCGGCGAGGTTCACCTTGCCGTCGTCGTTGACGTCGCAGGCGTCTTCGCACGCAACTTCAACCCCGAAGAATTGAAATCCGAGAATCGTAGCGCCGTCGGCGAGATCGGACTTGTCGTCGTCGTTGCAGTCACTGCGAATGAACATGGGGATCGGCGCCACGAACACGCAGCAGTCTATGAACTGGATCAACTGAATCGACATGAAGTCGATGACCATGATGTTCTCGATCGGCACGTCGCCCGCGCCGGTGGCACCGCTACAGAACTCAACGTCCAGACAAGCGTCACAGAACGCTTCGTCGTCGGGAATGGTCACGTCGATACAGCCGATCAACAGCGGATCGCCCCCCGTGGTTGGGGGAACCGTCTGGCCGTCGAATGGCGGAAGGGCGTCGAGCAAGATGCCGGCGACCATCTGGCAGTTGCCGGTCGAGTAGTTCACGAACTCGGCACCGACTTCATCGACAATCGAACCGTCGATCGAGAACTCGCCCAGGGTCAGGTTGCAGTCGAAGCAGACGGCAAGCTGGAAGCCTTGTACGTTGGTTTCCGCCGCGTAGTAGAAGCAAACGTCGACGGTACTACCCGGAATACCCTCGATCGGTGAGGCGGGTCCGTCAGACCCGGCACAGATAAAGGACAAGTCGGGAGTCCCCCCGCTGCAAACGACTCCCTCGAACGTCGCAGATCCGCCGATGAGGTCGGGATTCAACGAGAATCCGCCGACGACCGCGACGTTGTCGAGCGGCGGGTCATCTAGAACGCCATCGACAAACGCGAGACTGGCCGTCTCGGAGGTTCCGTCGACACAGTTCGGATCCCCGCACACCGTAACGGTGGCGATCTCTTGCCCGGCACCGGGGGCAATCGTCTGCCCGCCGAACGGCGCAAGGAAGTCTAGGACGACACCCAACGTCACCCCCGTGCCCCCGCCGAGAACAGCCGCGGCCTGAAACTCGACGCCGGCGGCGGTCGCCGCGCCCGACGCTTCAATCGAAGTCGCTTCACCGGCGCCAGAGACTTCTATCGCCAGCACGTAGCCTTGCACCGGTTGTATGTTGTCCATGAGCACGGGCACGTCGAGACAGTTCCCGCTCGCGCCACTGTCGACCGTACTCGGCCCGGAAACCTCGGCAATGTCGAACACGGTCAGCGACGGGACCGCCGTGGTCACGGTGCCGCAGTTCAACTGCAACCCTTCGCCGGCTCCGATCGATAGGCCAACCTGAACTTGTATGTTGCTGAGTGGAGGATCGTTGAGAACCCCGTCGACGAAGCAGATGTCGCACGTGAACTCGTCGAACACCGGACCACCACTCTGCTGATAAAAGACGGTGGCAACCTCGGCGCCGACACCGATCGGTATCACCTGGCCAGAGAACGGAGACGTGGCATCCAACACGACACCCAGAGTCGCTCCGCTATCCGCGGGGAATAGCTCGCCCACGACGAGCTCTGCCCCGGCGACGAGGGTCGCGCCGGACGCGTCGAACCCGGTGAGTTCGATAGCGCCAACCGGTGATCCCGCACCGTGCTGAATCGCCAAGACGAATCCTTGCACGTCACCGTCATTGTCCATCGAGACGGTAGAACTTCCGGGAGTCAATCCGGTGATGGTTTGGTTGCCGATTGTGAATGAGTCGGCCGCGTGCAAGACGCCAACAGAGACAAAGCAAAAGAGAATCAGAACGCTGGGCATAACCGCAGCGCGAGCGGTGATCGTCGTCATTATCTTTCCTCCACGAATGAGCCGTGTTTTCTCCATAGAGCCGTGGTCCAGCGTACCGCTCATTCAGAGCGGG
>JAJFFE010000079.1 GCA_021776775.1 Planctomycetota bacterium
GGCGGGTGCGGCACGCCGAGACCGTGCGCCGCGGCGAGGAGTTCACCGGCGTCCTCGCCTGTCACCGTGCGCGCGGCCGTCATGCCGTAGAGCACGGTCGTGACCACGAACATCACCGCAACGCACACGGCGTCAGTGCGATCGAGCGGGCGCGACTGGAGCTGCACGACTCGCGACAGGATCTGCATCGGCGTCTGGAACGGCGGGAGCTCTGGCTCTTCTCCGCGGGCCAGGCGTCGGTCGTCACCGAGAGACCGGGTGGCGCCAGCGGTACCCAGAACGCGCGCGACATCGGCTTGCGAGAGGCCCGTCGCCCGCGCCAACGACGCATCGGACGCACGCCGGAACCAGCGCAGCACGTAGCGCCGTCGCCAGTGATCGGGGCGATTGGCTGGGGCATCTGACCGGCGCGTGCGGCCTCCCGCAACCGTCATGGCCTGTCCCCCCGCGAGGGCGGGTCACGTCGGGCGAACGGGTCGCTGCCAAGCAGCGGTGTCGCGTTCGCGTGTCGTATCCCCATACGGCGTGCCCTCTGTGATGTCTCCTCTGGGGTACGCGGATTCCAAAACGCTGGCAAGGGGGTTCACCCCTCACAAATGGTGCCAAGCGCGTATGCAATTCCAGAATCTGCGAAACCTCGGCCGGTCTTCGCTGCTAACAACGCATGAAGAAGTGCTGAGGGGCGCGAGTCAAGAAGGGAGGGGCCTGATGAGCACGAACAACAGCGGAGAGCGCTACGCACCTGGGCGTATTCTGCGGCGCACAGTGCTCGATCCAACGGGGCTGACCACTGGTGGACTGGCACGGCACTTGGGGATAACACCGAAGAACTTCCAGGCGGTGACGGCGGGCCGTCGGCTGCTTGGAGTTGCCCAATCCATCCGCCTTTCGCGGGCCGTCGGACGTGCCGACGCCTGGTGGTCGCTCCTGCAATCCGACCACCTACTTGCGCTCGAGGAAACGCAGGAGCTCTGTGCGACCCATCCCGATCTCGTCGGCCACTGCCGCAACGTATCGACGGTCGCAACACGAGCACGTGAAGGCCATCTCGCGCACGTCCCACACCCGGGTCTGGTCCTGGCGGGCGTGCTCTCAACAGCCGGCATGACACAGAGTGATTTCGCGAAACACACACGTCTGTGTCGCCGCTCCGTCTCGTGGCTCGTCCTTGGTCGGCGGAGCCTCGTGATCGAGACGGCCTGGTGGATCGCGGCGGCAACAGAGACGGATGCGCGTGACTGGGTACACCTTCAGGCGTGCCATGCCGTCAGCAACACCGACGTGCAAAGCGTGGATGTCCACCCATTGATCAAGCGCGCGAAAGCCAGAGCGGCGAACGGTCTGCCGAGGCTTGACGACACACGAACGAGTGCATGGCGATCGACGTAGCGCAGCCTCACGAGCGAGTCCGTGCTCTCATTCGCAGTGGTACTCGGTTGGTTCAGATCGAGGCTCAAGGGGTGGTCTTCTCGCCAACGCCGCCTTCCTCGTGTGCGCAAGGCTCGCGCACAAACTCAAGTCATGGCTCGCCATGCAGGCTCTCCCGGAGGAGGCGATGCGTTGGGAGTGGAAGCGATTCCGCAAGGCCTTCGTCTACGTCGCGGCTCGCGTCGTCATGACCGGCCGCCGGTGCGTGCTACGACTGGCCGGATCCCATCGCTTCGCCCGCGATCTGCAACGAGGGATCGTCCGACTCCAGACCTGAATCCGAGGCGTCGTCGCGGACTCTGTCAGAAACTGCCAGACCCTGAAGAAAGTCCGCATCGACCGATGCGGCGATCGCCCCATGACGGCCTTCAGGTCTGCCGACGCGGCAGGTAGACCACCTCGATCGATACAATCGGCGGCAGACCTCCACGCAAGCGCGACCAACTCCCCTGAACCCCCCTGGCAACACACGCGGTATCGTCTGGATCCTGCTGGTCGCGTCCGCGCTCGGCCTGATGCTGTGGCTCGCGCTGTCGGACGGCCCCGCCGCGCGCGGGCGGCCCGACACCCTGGCGCCGTTCCCGGAAACACCCACCGCGCCCGTCGGGCTGCTGACAGTCACGGACAGCACGCAGCAGCCGCTGGTTCTCGAGGGCGCGACAGCCGGCGCCGACAGCGGGCCAAGCGCCGCGCGTGCCACGCCGACCACCAGACCCACCGGCAGCGGCCCCACCGGAGCCGTGGTCGGACGCACCGTGGATGACACCGGCCGCGGCCTCGCGGACGTGGTCGTGCGTTTGTTGCGGCAGGTGCGCGTCGGCCTCGAGCAGCGTCCCGGCGCCCTGGTCGCGGAGCTGCGCAGCGACGCCAGCGGGCATTTCGCCTTTCCGGCGGTGCCCGTTCGCCGCGCGCACATGGTGGATGCGCGACACGAGAACGCATCGGCCACGCCGATCACGGACGTGCAGGCCCTGCCCGGCGAAGTCGTGGACCTTGGGGAGTGGTTCGTGCGCGAGCACGGCCGCGTCCTGGTGACCGTGAGCGACCCGATCGGAGCACCGCTTGCCGGCGTGCGGGTACGCCTCCTGACCGTTGACGCGCGGCTGATCGGTGGCGCGCGGGAGCAACACACCGACCTCGGTGGGCGCGCGTTGTTCGACAGCGTACCGGCGGGGACGTTCGGCGTGGTGGCCTCCGCCCCCGACCATGCCAC
>JAJFFE010000080.1 GCA_021776775.1 Planctomycetota bacterium
AGGCACGACGCCGCAGTCGACCTAGTGGTCTTCAAGAAGGAGCAACGCAGAGATTCGCGGGAAGCGCAGCCTGCGCGGCTTCGCGTCATGAATGATCCGGGCTAGACGACCGCGTCCTCGATCCCCGGCGAACGTCTACCCGTCATTGAGATTTCCTTCCACCCCGACTTCCTTCGAATCGAGTTCGACATCGCCGAAGCCGCGCAAGTCCTTGAGGGCGTCCTTCGCGACGTCGTCTACCGGGCCGACAGCTGGTGCGTCCTCCGCGTCGAGGTCGAAGGTCGTCCGGAGACGACAGTGGTGGGACACTTGAGCGCAGTTCAACCGGGAGAGCGGCTCCGATTGCGAGGGACGTGGAAGGCCCACGCCAAGTTCGGTGAGCAGTTCGAGGTCGAATCGTTCGTGACGCTCGCTCCCAACACGCTCGACGGCATCGAACGCTATCTCGGGTCCGGCATGGTTCGCGGCCTCGGAAAAGTCATGGCGCACCGTCTCGTCGAGAAGTTCGGCCTCGACACGCTCGACGTCATCGATCGGCAGGGCGACCGGCTCTCGGAGGTCGAGGGAATCGGTCCCAAGCGTCGCGGACGGATTCTCGCGGCGTGGTCGGAGCACCGCGGCATTTCCGAAATCATGGTGTTCCTGCAGTCACACGGGATTTCCTCGGCGTACGCGGCGCGGATCTTTCGACGGTACGGGGCTCGTTCGGCCGAGGTCGTTCGGCAGGATCCGTATCGTCTCGCGCTCGAAGTTCCCGGTATCGGTTTCCGTATGGCCGACGACATTGCTCGGCACCTGGGTATTGCCGCCGACTCTCCGCGGCGAGTGATGGCCGGCGTGTTGTACTTCCTGGAGCGAGAGTCGGAATCGGGTCACCTCTATACGCTACACCCCCAAGTTATCGAGCAGTCGGGCGTCCTCTTGGACATTCCAAGTCAGCCCGTCGAAGAGGCGGTGGCGACGCTCGAGGGTGACCGACAGATCGTCATCGACGACGAACCGGAGGGCCGGCTCGTTGCTCTCCCGGAGTATTGGGACGCCGAGATGGCTGCCGCTCACCGATTGACGGAGCTGCTCGCGCAACGGGGTTCCGTCTCATCTGTGGAACGCGATTCGACCGTGGCGGCGGAAGTCGACGCCTTCGAGCAGGCGAACGGACTGCAACTCGCACCCGAGCAACGCAAGGCGGTCGAGTGCTCCCTGCGGGAACCGCTGCTCTTGATTACCGGAGGGCCGGGTACCGGTAAGACCACCGTGGTCAATGCGGTAATCTCGCTGCTCGAAACGCGCGGAAAACGGGTTGAGCTCGCGGCGCCGACCGGGCGCGCATCGAGAAGGCTAGAAGAGGCGACCGGTCGGTCCGCTCGAACGCTCCACCGGCTGCTCGAGTACAGCCCCCGCGATGGTGCGTTTGTTCGCAACGCTCAGTTTCCGATCGAATGCGATGTCTTGATCCTCGACGAAGTATCGATGATCGACGCGCTCTTGTTTCGCGCGGTGCTCGAAGCGCTACCGAAGAACGCCAGCCTCGTGTTAGTGGGGGATCGTGACCAGCTACCGTCGGTGGGGCCGGGTCAAGTCCTCGCTGACATCCTCGCTAGTCGAGCCGTTCCCTGCGTGACGCTTACCGAGATCTTCCGTCAGTCGCGCGAGAGTTTGATCGTCCTCAACGCCCACCGGGTTCAACGAGGCGAGCTTCCCGAGTTGACCCAGCACGTAGACGAAGGCGGAGACTTCTTCCATATCGATCGCTCCGATCCCGACGAGATCGCCGATCTCGTGGTAGAGATGGTCGCGGAGAGGATTCCCCGACGGTTCGGTCTAGACCCACGTCGAGATGTGCAAGTGTTGTCGCCTATGCGCCGGGGACGTCTCGGCGTGCGCGCTCTCAACGAGCGCCTCCAAGAAAAGTTGAACCCGGATGGAGTCCCTTGCGACGAGCAACGACGCCTGCGGCTTGGAGATCGGGTGACTCAGCTGAGGAACAACTACGATCTGCACGTGTACAACGGGGATATCGGCGTCGTGACGAAGGTGGACAGCGACGAGGACCGCGTCACCATCACCTTCGAGGATCGGGAAGTCGCGTACTCCGCACGCGATATCGATGACGTTGCGCTCGCCTACGCAACCTCGATCCACAAGTCCCAGGGCAGTGAGTTTCCCGCGGTCGTGATCCCGTTTCACACCGAGCATTTCGTCATGCTACAGCGGAACTTGTTGTACACCGCGATCACTCGCGGCCGGCAGCTAGTGGTCGTCATCGGATCCAAGCGGGCGCTAGAAATCGGCGTACGAACGTCCGATGGCGACGTTCGTCGGACCCGGCTCGCTCGTCTTTTGGGGGCGTGAGGATTCTGAACCGCCGCGTGACTCACCCGGCTCGCCGGCTACAATGTCGTCAATCCACGGACGCATAACTCAACCGAATGCCATTGTATGGGCGCGCCCAAACGTAAGGCAGCGCGGGTCTTGGAGCTCGTGACCGGTTGAGCCAAGGGGACGACCATCCACATCTTCGAAGGGGGTCGCGAGTTTCGAGACTTCTTCGGAAGATCGCCACTTACTGTCGTGAAACGCGAGCGGGTGTATCGAGAACGCTCGCGACGGTTTGGGATCTCGACCCTATAGGTGTTGAGCTGCGATGCACGGGCCGGTGTGCCGGTGTCCGGGATCAGCACTATTAGTCATGCCCTTAGGAGGGCCCTCATGCGTCCGTTTTCTTTCGCCGACCGAGGTCGTGCGTTCGGGTTTGTCGTGTTCACTTGCACTGTGTTGTTGTTCGTCGGCACTGATCGGGCGGCGGCGGACACTATCGCTGTCCCTGCCGACTTTCCGACGATTCAAGCTGCGATCAATGCCGCAGTGGCCGGTGACTGCGTGTCCGTCTCTCCCGGAGATTACTTCGAGACCATCGATTTTCTGGGCAAGGCGATCACCGTGGTTAGCACGGACGGTCCTTCCGTGACCGTGATCAACGCCGGGGGGGTTGGCTCGGTCGTCACTTTCAGCCAGTTCGAGGGCAACGACTCGGTGCTCGAGGGATTTCGGCTGACGGGCGGGGCTGGTACCGAAGTCGATTTCATGACGTTCGTTGGCGGCGGCATTGTGATTCTCTCGGCGTCCCCGACGATTCGCGGCAACAGCATTGCGTCGAACGCCGCCAGTTTCGGCGGGGGAATAGCCAGCGCGTTCGACAGCTCACCCATCATCGAAGGCAACGCGATTCAGAACAACACGGCCATTCAGGGGGCGGGGTTGCTGATGGCGGAAGCCGGTGATCCCGTCATCACGGATAACCTCGTGCGCAACAACACGGCGTCCGACGCGGGGGGCGGGTTGGTGTTCGCCGGCGTCAACGTCTCACTCTCCGAAAACACCATAGAGACCAACGTTTGTCTCAACGGCGGAGGTGGGCTGCTCTGCGTCGACGGCGCATTTGACATCTCGAATAACGTGTTCGAAGGTAACAACGCGGCTGACGGCGGAGGGATCGCCTTCGTGGATTCATCGGTCACCCTGTTCGGCAACAGCTTCGTCGACAACGAGGCGACCACGCGCGGCGGCGGTTGTTTCGCTTCGGGGGGCGATGTCACCTGCGAGTCGAACGTGTATGTCGGCAACTCCGCAGCCACCGGCGGAGGGTTGAGCATCGACCTCGGTTTCGCCGTCGTGATCAACGACGTCTTCACCGGCAACACCGCAACTTCATTCGGTGGCGGGATCGGCAGTGTCAACTCGGGCGGAGTGATTGCTGGCTGCTTTTGCTCGCAAAACGTCGCCGGCCTCGGTGGGGGAGGGATCTACGTCTTCGGTGGCGACAGCGAATTGACCAACGTGACCTCGGTCGACAACGAGATCACCATCGCGTCGGCTCGTGGAGGCGGCCTGTACCTGCGCAGCACTTCGATCTTGACCCGCAACAGTTTGATCTGGGGAAACACCGGAGGCGTGCAGCCGAATGTCGGCACGTTTGGCGGCGGCGACCCTGCGTTCGAAACGTGTGTGATCGAAGGGGGCTGGACCGGGGCTGGGTTCGCGGTCATCGACGAAGATCCACTGTTCGCTGATTTCGCGGCTGGGGACTACACACTGCTACCGGACTCCCCGTGCTTGAACGCTGGTGACTCGACCGCTCTTGGTGATCTCAAGATCAAGAGTGACTACGAGGGCGATTCGCGATTCATCTGCGTGCTGTTGGACATCGGCGCCGACGAAATCGACGTTCCTGCCGGGGAGTGTCCGGGCGTGTTCATCCGCGGCGACTGCGACGTTGACGGCCTGGTCGACATCGGAGACCCGCTGCACGCTGCGTTCGTGTTGTTCACGAGCGCGGGTGTGATCGAGTGCGACGACGCGTGTGATTCCAACGATGACGGCGATATCGATGTTGCCGACGTGATCTACACCCTCAGCGCGCTGTTCGTACCTGGGGCCGCCCCTCCGCTCAGTCCGTTTCCGAGTTGCGGCAACGACGGTACCGACGACGGCATCGACTGCAACTCGAGCGCCGGTTGCGGCGGCTAGAGGCCGACCCACCTTCCCTGGCTGAGCGGGATTGAGGTACACTCTTTCCCATCAGCAGACGTGCTCCGCCGGCTCTTCTCGGAGTTGGGTCGCTGTGCCCGCGGTTCGGTTTGGTTCCGCAATGAACCAGAGAACCGAACCGCGGGCCGTCGACCGATTTCTCGCTGACCGAGGAGACTCGTGCGCCTGCCCCACGTCGTTCGCGACCCCATTCATGGCTACGTTCGTTTGAGTGACGAAGAGATCCGCGGGATCGATTCGCGTGAGATCCAACGACTGCGCGGCATCTCTCAACTCGGTTTGACCGAGCGAGTGTATCCTGGCGCACGTCACTCTCGCTTCGAACACGCACTCGGAGCGCTCGAGGTGGTGACTCGCATCTTCGAGGAGTTGCGTGGCCGACTCGGGGTCGCCGGAATCCTTGAGCCGCTCGGGGTTCGCCCCTCGGTTGACGAGTACGACCATCTGCTACGCGTGGCGCGTTGGGTCGCGCTACTTCACGACCTCGGACACGCCCCGTTTTCACACGTCACGGAGCGTCTACTTCCGCAGGGACGCAATCACGAAGATCTCACGTCTCAACTCGTCGACCACGGCGAGATCGGACCGATCTTGAGTGCGGCGGGCGCGGCGGTGTCGGACGATGTGCGGGCGGTGCTGCGTGATAGTGATACCTTGTCGCCAGCCTTGCGATTTGTACGCGAGACGGTCGCGGGCCCGCTCGGCGCCGATCGCATGGACTACCTGCTGCGCGATTCGTACGCGACTGGAGTTAACTACGGAGTGTTCGATCTCAAGCGCGTTCTCCACACCTTGGTTCCCGTCGAGGCGAGTGCCGAGCAAGGTGGTGACGAAGTGCGCCTCGGGATTCGACGCAGCGGGCTGCTTGCGGCCGAGGGCATGTTGTGGGCGCGTTTCTCGATGTTTCAACAGGTGTATGGACATCGAACGCGACGCATCCTCGATCGGCACCTGAACGATTTTCTCAGGTTGTCACTGCCCGGCGGGACGTACCCAGAATCACTCGAGGAGTATTTGGAATTTTCCGATGCCCGCATCTGGGAACTCTTGCGCGTCTCGCGCGCGGACCCCGAATCGGCTGGGCACCGTGACGCCGTTCGGATCCTCGAGCGCCAACATCACCGCAGCGTCGGACAGGAACTCGAAAGTGACGACGGCGGTCGACTGGTCGCGTGGCTCGATGAGTGGAGAACGCGGGTGTCCGAAACGTGTCCCGAAGCGGATCCGATGACGGACTTGGTCCTGCCGCACCCCGACGCCAATAGTGGCTCTTCGTTGCCGGTCCTCACCTCGGACGGTCGGGTGATCCCACTCGAAGAGACGAGCAGCCTCGTCGGACGGTTTCGATTGCGACCGTTGGGTCGGTTGTATGTGACGCCCGGCTCCGGCGACTTCCGGTTCGAGCCCGGAGCGTCGTCTATCGTCTGAAAATGCTTCCCTTCGTGGATTTTTTTCGCTGCGTCCCGCGGCTGTCATCGCACATTTCCTGGACGTGACGGGGCGTCCTCCACGTTGCGCCGGGAAGTGCTGGATTTCTAGCACCTTGCGTCGCACGGTCGCCGCCCGCGATCGTCGTTAGTGTGCTGGTTTGGACGCGATGGAGAAACCGCACATCACGTTATTGGCACTCGCTGAATGGTGCGAACCGGGGTGGTTCGGCGGCATAGTCCTTGGACGTCTTTGGGTTCACGTATAAGATCATCGACCCTTGCCAGCCACTTCTGCTCCGTGCGACCCGCACAGTAGTTTCGGCGTTTTCGGTGGGCAGTACCCTCACGGTTCTCGGGCCCTTGTCTTGTTGGTTCAACGGCTAGCGCCTTGACCCGATCTCTTGCTCGAGAGTGGGCGGCAGTTCGTCTCAATGACGACGCCCTGACGCGCAGGAACAGTTCAAAGGAGGAGATTGGGTTGAAAGACTCTATCAACCCTGACGCCCCGGCCTTCGGCTCGGCGGCTCAAGTAGACGGTCAGCGGCCGTTCGCCCCGTACAGTATCGCCGCGGCCATCTTGGTCTCGCTCTTGTCCGTTGTCACGTTTACGCCCGCGCTCTACGGCCAGTCGGCCGAGCGCGAGTACAAGCTGGGCAAGGGCTACTACGACATGGGCTTGCCCGAGCGGGCCATTCCCCACTTCGAGAAAGTCCGCGAGACCCAAGACGACCGAGCCGAAGCAGCGCTTTTCTTCTTGGGTGAGTCGTACTACGCCGGGGAAGTGTTGGAGAAGGCGGGCGCTCGATATCTCGAACTCGTTCGCCGTTTTCCCAAGACCAGCCACCGACAGGACTCTCTGCTTCGGGCGGGCGAGTGCCTGGTCAAACTCGATCGTGGCGATCAAGCCGTCACTGTGTTGCAGACGCTCTTGTCCGACCCTGGCGCGAATCGTGGCCCCGGACTGTTCTGGCAGGGCGAAGCGCTGCGTCGCGTCGGCCGGGACAAAGACGCCATCGCCACCTATCTCGAGATGGTTCGCGCGTTCCCACGACACGAGCTACGCCCGTACGCTTCGTACAACTTGGCTGGGCTACAGCACGACGCCGGAGCCGACGCCGAGGCGTTGGCGACGCTCGACGCGGTCGGAGAAATCCCCGAACCCATGCGCCCGTCGGTTCGGCTACTCAAAGGTGACCTTTCGCTGGCAGTCAACGACGCCGGCCGTGCGGCCAAGGAATACAACGCCGTTCACGATCCTGCGCTTCGCGCCGATGCGCTCGAAGGCATCGCCCGCGCGTCTCGCGTTTTGGAACGCCGTGATCTTCTCGATCTCGCCCGAAGTGAACTCGCCGAGAGTTTTGCGCGGTCTCCGCAGCTGGCGCGCACGGATCTGATCGCCGGATCTTGGGCCGCCGAGCGCGGTGATGTCGACTCCGCCGATCGGCACCTCGAGCCGCACGTCGACGGTGTTCTGGGCGAAGAGTGCCGCTTCTGGCGGGGCTGGGCGCGGGGACAAGCCAACCGCCACGCGGACGCCGTCGAAATCTACGAACCTCTCGCTCGCCGAGACAGCGCGTGGGGAACGTGGGCTCACTACCGACTGGCCGCGGAGCTTCGTATTCTCGAGCGTTGGGCGGATGCGCTAGCGGCGTCCAACTTGTTCGTGGAGCGCCACGGTGGCGACACACGCGCGGCAGAGGTGTTGGCTGGCGCCATCGAGAGTGCGTACCATCTCGAGCGTGACGATGACGTCTTCGCCATGAGCTCGCAGTTCGTGCGGGCGCACTCCTCTCATTCGTTACTCTCCGACGTCACCCGCTTCCAGAGCGAAGCGGCGCTTCGCCAAGAGAACTGGGAGCTGGCCGTCGATGGATTCGAAACGATCCTCGCGTCCGATGTCGCCGACACCACACGACGTGAAGCGCTACCGCGACTCGCCTGGGCGCACTACCGACGCGACGGTGGCGAGTCGACCGGCGCAATTCAGCGCATCTTGACCACGCTACGAGGCCTCGACCAAGTCGAGCCGAGCGCGCTCGCCGAAGTCGGGCTCTTGCTCGGGCACAGCCAACTCTCCGGCGGTGATGCCGACCAAGCGCGCGCCTCGTTCGAACTTGCGAGCCAACTCGATCCGACGGGAGAGACTGGCGCCAAGGCGGCGCTGGAAGCGGCGACGTTGCGTGCCGGTTCGGAAGGCACCAAGAGCGAAAAGATCGCAGCGTACCAATCGGTGCTGTCGCGAGGCGCAATCGGAACGGTCCGGTCGCGTGCGCTCCTCGAGATGAGCGAGCTGCAAGCGGGCGCCGGTGAGTACGACAAGGCTCGCCCCGGTTTCGTCACCTACATCGACGAGAACCCCGACGCTGAGGCGATCGGTTTTGCGCTGCTCGGATTGGCGTTTTGCGAGTGGCGACTCAACAACTACGACGAAGCGGCCAAGCGTGTCCGACAGCTCGAAGCGAAGAACTTCCTCGACCGTGGTCACGAACTGCGCGCCGAGGGTCTTTTCCTGCGCGCACAAGTGGCGTACTCGAAGGATGATTCCGACTCCGCGCGCGAAGACTTCGCTACGTATCTCGAGGAGTTCGGCGGTGGACCCCGGGAGCGCGAGTCGCTCCGACAATTGGCGAAGATCGCCGAGGCAGCGGGCGACAAAGAGACTGCGCTCGGGTACTTGTCGACGCTGACGGAGCGCTATTCCGACGGTGCCGACGCGGACGAAGCGCTGTACCGCCGCGCGTGGTTGGAGCAAGAGACGGGCGACTCTGCGACGGCGACCCAGCTGTTCTCGCAACTCCTCGCCAACCACCCCGAATCCACGTTCATCGGAGACGCTCACTACCGTCTCGCTGATCTCGCTTACGCGGGAGAGCGATACGGAGACGCTCGCAAGCACTACCAAGAGGCGCTCGCGAGTCCGGACGGTGATCGCGTGGGTGAGTACGCCCGGTACCGCATCGCGTGGTCGTACCAACACGAAGAGAAGCTGGCCGAGGCGTTCGAGGCGTTCGCAGAGATGGCGTCGAAGCATTCGCAGAGCAAGTTGTCGGGTGAGTCGCTGTTCTTGGCCTCCGAAGCGGCCAAGAAGTTGTCGCGTCCGGCCGACGAGCAACGCATGCTCGAAGTGTTCACACAGAAGCACGAGCGGCACCAGTACACGAACGAAGCGAAGGTTCGCTTGTCCGAACTGCTCACGTCGCGCGAAGAGTGGCCGCGAATCCGCGCCCTGCTTTCACCGCTCGAAGGCGTCGAGTTGCCGGATACTCTGAAGCACCGCAGGTTGGTCGCGTTGGGTCGAGCTCTGACGAACCTCGGCGCAGCGCGAACCGCGATCGGCCATTTGGAGGCGGCGCTCGACGATGGAAAGTCCATCGCGGCGGAAGCGCAGTTCGAGTTGGGCAACGCGCATCGTGCTCTCGGCGACAAGAAGCGGGCGATCGAGGTCTTCTTGAGCGGTCCGATTCTCTACCCGTTCAAACCGTGGGCGGTGCGTTGTTATCTGGAAGCGGGGCGCGAGATGATCGCGGCCGGCGAGAAGACGGAGGCGCGACGCATTCTCGGCTTCGCTGTCAAAGAAGATCCCGAGGGGCCCGACGGCAAGACCGCGCGGGAGCTTCTCTCGAACATGGGAGGGGAGTAGTCCATGCGCGGTTTCAACAAACGGAGTCGAACGTTGACGCTAAGCGTCGTGGCACTCGCTCTCACGTCGTCTTCCGCCTTTGCGGCCGAAGGCGACATCTTCGAGGGTGATATCTTGACGACGCTCGGGGAGCTCATCCTCAAGGGTGGTTGGTTGATGATCCCGATTGGGCTGGCGTCGATCTTGATGCTCGCCTTGGCTTTGGAGCGGCTTTGGGCGTTACGACGCGGTCGCATCATTCCCAACGCGATTTGGGAGGGTGTTCGTACCAAGCTGGCGGCCGGTGAACTCGACGCCGCCCGTGACGAAGTGAGCGACGGGAGGTTTCCGGTTTCGAGAATGCTTCACAGCGGTCTCGAAGAGTGGGACCGCCAATTCGAGGATGTTTCCCGGGCCCTCGACGAAGCGGGGCAGCGAGAAGCCGACGACTTGTCCAAGGGGTTACCGGCGCTGCAGGGAATCGCCAGCGTGGCACCCCTTCTCGGATTGCTCGGAACTGTGGTGGGAATGATCCAAGCGTTCTTCACGGTGGCCAAAGAGCGTGGCGCCATGGGGAACCCAGAGCTGCTCGCGGAGGGCATCGGCCAAGCGCTGGTGACCACCGCTGCGGGGTTGAGCGTCGCCATTCCCGCGTTGGTTCTGTTCTACGCATTTCGAGGTCGCACCCGGAAGATCGTGCGCGAGTTCGACGACGTCGCCCGCGCCATGTTGCACATCAAACGCAACCGGCGCCCCGATGAAATGGCGGCATAGCGATGGCCATTCGCATGCGAGACGACGATCATTTTGCGGTCGAGCTGACCCCCATGATCGATGTCGTGTTTCTGCTGATTGTCTTCTTCCTGGTCGCCACCACGTTTCAGCAGATGGAGCGTGAGATGTTGGTGACGGTCCCCAACAGCGAGACGGGTGACGAGTCACAGGAAGAGCGAGACCCGGTGGTGGTGAACGTTCTCGAAGACGGATCCATCATCGTGCACGGCAACGGAGTTGACCTCGATCAGCTCACCGCGCTCATGAGTCGCCACGTGGCCGAACACGAGAAGACCAAGGCGTTGATCCGCGCTCACTCGCGGCTGCCGTTCGAAACCGTGGTCGGTGTTGCCGACGCGTGCCGAAAAGCGGAGGCGTTGGTTTCGTTCGCGACCGTCGACCGTGGCGGTAGCGGAGGATCGGAGGCCGGACGGTGAAGCGTCTCCTCGGCTCTGTGTTGATTCCGGTGGGTCTCTGTGCTCTCGCACTCGGGTTCGTGATCTACGGATACGTCGCGCGTACGACGCTCTACACGACCGGTGACGCCCCGCGCCCGCTGTCCGGTTTCGGCGAACCGTACTACGCCACTTGGACCGCGCCCCGTGCCGCGGATGCTGACGTCTTCACGGCGGACGGAGATATTCACTTCGCGGACAGTCGCATCACGTCCTTGATCAACACACCGCACGGCGAGCAAGATCCGATCGAAAGCCCGGACGGTAAATATCTGGTATTCGCGTCCGCTCGCCCCGATGGCGAAGGCGGGACCGATTTGTGGTGGAGTCGTCGCGAGGGGAACGGTTACTCGCCGCCGGCGCTTCTACCCGGCACCATCAACACCGTGTTCAACGAGCGATCCCCGTCGCTGGCGCCGATCGGCGGCGGCGAGTACTTACTCGCCTTCGCCTCGAACCGCAGCTTCGGCGGCGCCGTCGATCACGACTTGTTCGTGTCGCGTGGGAAGTTCGGTGAGCCGTGGAGCGCTCCGAAGTTATTGACATCATTGTCGACGGGAGCCGATGAGCGATCCTTGGCGATGTTCCCCAGCGGGGATGCCGTCGTCTTCAGCCGGCCGGGAATCACCGGTATCGAGTACTGGGAGAGCTGGGCGTTACCCGGCGGAGTTTGGAGCGAGCCGCGCAACCTCGCCGCGCTGAATCACCCCGACAACGAGGCGCGGTTGATTCTCGATGCGGGTGGTATGGAGCTGACCTTCGCGCGTGGCGGCGAGCTTTGGCGGTCGAACCTACGCTTGCTGCGACCGTTGCCGAAGCCACCGTTCTCGCTTGCCCCGGCGTGGGTGCTGCTTGCCTTGGCGATCCTCCTGCTCCTGTTGCGGTTGTTGTCACTCAAGTGGCGTGGGCTAGAAGTCATCTATTGGTGCCTGCTCATTTCCCTGCTACTTCACTTGTTGTTGTGGTGGCTGTTCCGCGACGAGGGTCTCGAGGCTCCTGTTTGGGAGAGCGAAGGACCCGATGGCAATGGTATGCCGCCCATCGAATTCACCCTCGACATGTTCGACCAGAACAGCGGTGAACCGGCGGTGCAAGCCGCGCAGGGCGACACGGTACAAGAAATTGCGCAGGCCGAAGCAGAGTCCGCCAGTAGCGAGTTTGCGCGACGGGAACTCGCCGCCGCGGATGCGACGGCGCCGGCTCCGGCCGAGGCCACGTTGCGTGAGGTTTCACGAGAAGCTCCGGACGCATCCGCGACCGAGCAACAGAGTTCGGTCGCTACGAGTGCGAGTCCCGAGACCGAGGCGCGCTTCGAGGAGGCTCCCGGGATCGCGTTGCAACAGCAGACGGAGTCGTCTGCGTCTCGCGATCAAGGTTCAGAAGCGAGTGCCGAGGCGCAGTCGTCCACGGCGGAGACGCACTTCGCCGATGCACGCTCTCGACAAGCCGATTCGCCGGACCGACCCAACGAGTTCAACGCTAGCTCGAGTGCGCTCGCGCAGAGCGCGGCGGCGGCGCCGCAAGCGACGTCGTCGAGTCGCTCGTCAGACTCTCAGCTCCCGGCTGCCGACGCCCGCGTGGCTGAGTCTGCGCAAGGGATTCAGCTCGCGGACGGTGAACGGACCGACGCGTCACGTTCGGAGCGGACCGGCGCTCCGACTCGCACCGAGATCAGTGAGCGCCGGGTCTCGAAGTTTGGGGTCGCCGAGCGAGAAGGCTCGGCCGGCCGACCATCCGCGCCCGAGAACGCCGAGGTTCGACTCGCCGGCGCCTCCGCCGCCGGGCAACCGGCAGCGTCAGGGATGAGAGACAGAGTGTCTGCGTCGTCCGCTCTGGTTCCGACTCAACGCCCGAGCACAGCGGCGGCGCGACCACAAAGTCCGACCTTGGCCGATGCGAGCGGCTCCGCGACGACGAACGAACGTCGAGCCGAGAACCGAGCACGTCCCTCGGGTTCCGCCACGGTCGAGAGTGAAGTACGTCACCTCGTCGCACGGTCGACCGACGGAAAGACCCAGTCGACGGAGGTCTCGACGCCATCTCAGTTCACGGACAAGGTCGCGACTTCGTCGTCGGCGTCACCGCAGAGCGCCGTGAGCGACGCGCGTCGTGTCTCACGGGAGTCGGCGCTTCCCGCGACGCGTCGCGACAAGTCGGGCGAAGCCGCTTCGTTGGCGTCGGCCCCGAAGGCGGCCGAAGCGAATCGCCAAGAGCTCGCCGAGGCGAGCGCCGCCCGGGCCACGGACGCTTCGCCGGATGCGTCGCGGTTCACGGGTCGCTCTGCTCGCCCGGCGACCGACGTCGGTTTGCCGACGTCAGACGCGGCTTCGGTGAGCGGATCGATCGCGGCCAGTGCCAAGCCCTCGTCGAGCACAGCTCCCGTACGCGTGGCCAAGTCCATGACGCCGTCGCTGCGACCACGCGCCGCGGCCGCGTCCCAGACCGGATCGGCGCTCGCGTCGAGTGAAGACGTCCGTCGCGACTCCGAAGTGCGAGGCGAAGTGATCACCGCCGCCGCGGCGAAGAGCGCTTCGCCTACGACGAGCAGCTTCCGCCCGACGCAACCGAGCCGTCGGCCGACGACGAGTGCTACCGCCGAGAGC
This sequence comes from Planctomycetota bacterium, assembly GCA_021776775.1. GTDB lineage: Bacteria > Planctomycetota > UBA8108 > UBA1146 > JAJFFE01 > JAJFFE01. The sequence goes on from JAJFFE010000080.1 coordinate 13,430, forward strand.
CGCGAGATCGCCATGACGCCGCGCATTTCCGCCACCCCTGCGCACTCCTCAACGCGTCGGTCTCGAAGCTCGTTCTTGCCACAGGCACCCACGGTCGAAGCGCGCAGAGTCTCCGTCCGCGACGTTGAAGGAACGTCGTTGGGTTCAGTGGCCGAGCCCGCAGCCGCGGCCGAGCGTCGCGAGAGTTCGTTGGCGCTCGCCCCCGCCACCACGGCTACTCCACTGAGCGCTGGACTCCCGTTCCCCTCTCGCTCACGGAGCGTCACCGCGTTGAGCCGCCCGACCGCGAGTCCGAACGTCCCGCGGATTTCGGCCACCGCACAAGTCACGACAGTGGCGAAGAAGCGAGACCGCGTCGACGGACTGGTGGCGTGGCTGTCGGCTCGGGTCGGTCCGAAGAAGCAACAAGCGCTCGAGAAGTTCGGCGGCGACGACAGCACTGAAGCGGCGGTTGCGGCTGGCTTGGAGTACCTCGACTCGATTCAACGTCGTGACGGTTCATGGGGCACGAGGAGCCTTGACGAAAAATACGGCGAGACGCGCATCGGCGTGTCCGCTCTCAGTCTGCTCGCGTTCCTCGGCGCCGGTCACTTCCCGGGCAGCGGCGGCCCGTACGACGACGCCGTCTCGGCGGCGATCGACTATCTACTGTCGGAGCAGATGGCGCGCACCGGACACTTCGGCGAGAAGACCGCGTCCTACTCGCACGGGATCGCCACCTACGCGCTCGGCGAGGCGTACTTGTTGTCGCGAGACGAACGCATCTTGGAACCTCTGCGGCGCGCGGTGCAGCAAGTCGCTCGGTATCAGCAAATCGATCCCGACCAGGAGGACTACTTTGGTGGTTGGTCGTACTACTACCACCGAGGACAAATCGCCGATCGGTACCCGAGGGTCTCGGTCACCGTGTGGCAGATCATGGCTCTCAAGACCGCGCAGCTCGCGGGCATCGATGTCGAAGACGCGCGACTCAAGGCGGCGCGATTCTTCCTTGTGAACTCTTGGAGCAATCGTCTCGGAAGAATCCTCTACACACGGAAGCCGCAGCGACTGAGCAGCAACCATCCCACGCTACCGGGTTCGACACCGGCCGCGGTGTTCGGACTGTTGTTGTTGAAAGAGTCGCGCGACAGCGCCGTGGTTCGGCGCGGCGTCGAAATGGTGCTCGATCACCTTCCCCGACGCTGGAAGAAAGCGTCGACGGCAGATTTTATCCGAGAAGCCAAGGGCAACGGATACTTCATGTATTACAGCACCCTCGCCATGTTCATGCATGGCGGCGCGGAGTGGTCTACGTGGAACAACGCCTTGAAGCGCACGTTGGTCCCGTCGCAGTCGCGGGACGGATCGTGGCGCCCGATTTCCGTGTACGCTGAGTACGCCGGCGATACCGACAAGAATCGCCCGTACACGACCGCCCTCAACGTGCTCATGCTCGAGGTCTACTACCGCTACCTGACGCCGCTGCTCGAGAAGAGCTCGAGCGGACGGTAAGCAAGATCTGTACTGGAGTCGGGGATTCAATGGCTGAGTTCTTTCCCAATGGTGTTTGGACGTATATCACCGGCGGCGCATTGATCGGCGTCGGCGTGGCGTTCATCTTTGTCGTGACCGGAGTTCGTGCGGGCGCCAGCGGAGTCTTGACGGCTGCGCTCGGATATCTCTCCGCCTCGCCCTTCATTCAGTCGTTTCGCTCCGAGCGCGCGTGGCGCCTCGCGTTCTCGGCTGGGCTTGTCGTGGGCGGCTGTGCGGTGGCGTTGTCGTGGACAGCCGTAACGTCGGAAGCGGCCGGGTTCGAACCGACGGGCGTTGATGTCTGGCGCCTGGCCGTGGGGGGCTTTCTGGTCGGCATGGGGACGCGATTCGCGCGTGGCTGCACCTCGGGTCACGGGATCTGCGGACTCTCTTCGCTGAACCGCTCCTCGTTGATTCATGTCATCGTGTTCATGGGAGTCGCCATCGTCGTGGCGCGCTGGATTGGACCTCTCCTATGAAGCGACTCGCAATGTTCTTCATCGGGGGAGTGGTGTTCGGAATCGGGCTCGCCGTGAGTGGCATGACTCGGCCGGAAGTGGTCCTCTCCTTTTTGACGTTCGACGACCTTGGCCTCTTGCTGGTCATGGGCACCGCGCTCGCCGTGGCACTTCCGGTCTTTCAACTGTTCTCGAAGCCGTTCTTCGGCGGGGACCCAGAGCCGTTTAGCGCGGCACTCAACCTTCGAACCGTGTCCGGCTCGGTCTTGTTTGGCGTGGGATGGGGAGTCTCCGGAGTTTGCCCGGGTGCGGCGATCGCGAGCGTCGGCACGGGAAACTGGCCCGTCTTGGTCGCCGTTGCCGCCATGTTTGTCGGGGCGTTCGTACAGGGCAAACTGATGGACCGAGGGAGCGCGGCGACCGAGTCGACGACGAGCGACCCCAGTGGCGACCCCAGTTATCCCCGCAACGCGGTCCGCGGGGGGGCGCCGGGCTAGAGTCATCGAGCATTTCGGTTTGCCCGGCCTTACCGCTTCGGCGTGGTCCCCAGGAGCGCGGCTCGTTTCTCCTTGTACTGATCTTCGGTGAGGCTGCCGTCTTGGTAGAGCTCCTCGAGATACCGCAGTCGCGCGACGATCTCCGCGTCGCTCAGCGGCTTCTCTTCTGTTGCCCCTGTGCTCGTCTCCGTCTTGGCCGTTGGGGTGGTGGCGTTCCCGACGGCTGCGCTTTCGGTGTTGGTTGCCACCTCTGCCGTCGGAGCTTCGGTCGGAATGCGATCGAGCGGGAGGACGGCCCAGAGCGGCATCGTCGAGCCACGTTCGTTCACGCCCGCGGTCGCGTACTCCGGGAGGGCGAGTCGACCGCTGCTGCGCGCTCGGCGTGTCGGGTTGCCCCAGCCACCGCGTGTTCCCGACTCGTCTATCTCGGGCAACGCGTGGACTTCGTCGAAGACGAGGTTCAACTCGCCCGCAGTCGAGACGAACGCGACGCCGCGGGTGGTCGCGACACTCGGCAAGACGTAGAGGGACTTCGCTCTTTCGCGCATCTCGAAGCGAACTCGTTCCGAGTCCTTGGCACGTGCCAGCGCCGACGAGACCGCTTGCGCGAGAGCGGGCAGGAAGTTCGGGACGACGGCAGGCTCCGGGACGGGGTCGCCGAACAGAGATCGCGGCTTGTACTGCAACGCCGAGAAGGCGTTACTGACCACCGCGGAGCTGACGTCGACCGGGTGTCCGAACACGCTCTTCGGTTGACCTTCGAAACTCAATTGTTCGAGCTCCACTTTGAAACTCGACTCGGACACGAGGCTTTCCGACCGCTTCCACCCCGATTGCGCGCAACCGGAGAGAGCGACCAGTCCAAGGAGAATGACCATCCGCACCATGAGCTGAGACTTTCTGAAAGAGGCTAGCCCGGAAGGTAACCGAGGCTCGCGTCTCTCGACAGAGAGCCTCGTCAGAAGTCTTGGCGGAGCCGGGCCCGCCGCAGAACACGGTCTCACGCGGTACTTTCGCCCCCGGCGCGTTCCCGGATGACCCTGCCCATTGTGACGGCCGCGATCCTCATGGACAATTCATGAACGTGCCCGGAGCTAGGTTGCCGGGCCAGGAGCCAGGTTGAGAAAGGGGAATCGCGTGCATCGAGTCATCACGCTGTTGGCCATCGTCGTCACGTCTACCGCTTGGGCTGTGGATGACGTCTTCGAAGCGCCCGTTCGGTTGGCCGCGGGTACCGAACTCATCAGTGCCAAGGAAAAGCTGCTCTACCCGTCGCCCGTCATGATGGACGTCGACGGTGATCGGCAACTCGAGCTGGTGGTCGGCGACCTGTGGGGGTTCATTCGCGTCTACGAGAACCAGTCGACGAGCGGCGATCCGGTATGGGTTGGTCCGACGAAGTTGCAGGCCGAAGGGGAAGACCTCAAGGTTCCCAACTGGTGATGCATCGGCATGTGTCCACAGTTGGTGGACTTCAACGCCGACGGTTACAACGACTTGGTCATGGGTACGTTCGGCGGCATCGCTTATGTCGTCGAGGGAAGTAAGTCGGGATACAAGAAGGCGAAGCCAGTTCTCGACGCCAAGGGTCGCACCATTCTTCTGTCAGCGTTCTGGAACTACGACACGAAGAAGTGGGACAAGGAGAACCGATCGCCGAGCGGGAAGACGTACCCAGAGGATCACTGCATCTCGACGGTCGCGTACGACTGGGACCTCGACGGAGATCTCGACCTTCTGCTGGGAGCGAAGGAGGGTGGCCTTTACTTGCGTAAGAACGACGGCTCGAAGAGCGCGCCTTCTTTCGTGGAGACCAACGAGCGTCTGCAAGCCGGGGGCAAGGACTTCATGGTGCCCGGTGGTCTGACCGCGCCGCGCATCGTCGATTGGAACGCCGACGGCTTGTTCGACCTGGTTTGTGGCAGCTTCAACGGTGGCGCCTACTACTACCGAAACACCGGCAAGCCGGGGGCTCCCTCCTTCGCCGATCCTGACGTGCTCATCGCTCCCCTCAAAGGATCGGTACCGTTGGCCGACGGTCAGCCGACCCGCCCTAACGAGGGGTGCTACGTCGATCCCGTCGACTACGACGGCGACGGAGATCTTGACCTGTTGGTTGGCGGCTACTCGTCGTGGACCAAGGAAGATCCCAAGGTCTTGACCGAAGCGGAGACCAAGCGGCTCGCCGAACTCCAGGTCGCGTCCGAAGAGGCCGGCAAGAAGCAGCGCGAGTTTCTCGAAAAAGCGGCCAGTGAAAACGGTGGTGACATCGACACCGCGGTGTACGAGAGCGACGCGTACAAGAAGCTCTCCGCCAATTTCATGAAGATCTACAAGGAGATGCGAGAGCTCAACCCGCCGCCCGGCGAACGGCAATCGTTCGTCTGGCTCTACCGGCGTCGTTGAATCGCCACGATCGAGGTCGGGTGCAACGGTCTTCCGCCGTGCCCGACCGCGATCTCTCTAGCGAAAAAGAAACGTGCGACGATCGGTAACGCTCACGCATGCGCTGCATCGCTCGTCGTCGACACCTTTCTGCCAATTTTCTCTGTTCTCCGACACTCGATATCAAGCTCCTCGAGCACGACGGTCTTGCCTCTGTCGCGAAGGTGTGCGCATTATCTCCCTCCCCGACGCTGCGAAACCCATCGACGTGTACGACGGCCTCGCGAGTCCATCTGCCCTCCCTGAAGCCGCATCATGAGTTCTACGCTGCGCGAAGCCCGCCACCTTCTTCGAGACCGTTCCTTCTCCCTTTATCTCGTCAGCCGGTTGTGCTCGGGCACCGCGATGAAAGCGTTGCACGCCACGCTGTTGTGGCAGGTGTACGCACTGACGGGCGACACGTTGAGCGTCGCAGTGGTCGGCGCCGCGCAGTTCGTTCCGGCGTTAGTGTTCGGCCTGGTCGGGGGAGTAGTCGCCGACGCCTTCGACCGTCGACGCATCGTGCAGTTGGCGCAGGCGGCCGCGACGGTGGGCGGGGTGTCGTTGTACCTGCTATCGCGGGAGACACCGAGCACGGCGGCGGTGTACGGATTGGCCGCGTTCGTCGCGATCTGTAACGCGTTCGAATCTCCGGCCCGGATCGCTTTGCTTCCACAGCTCGTCGCCAGTGATCGATTCCCGACCGCCGTCGTCGTCAGCTCGATGGTGACGACTTTTTCGTTCATGACCGGCCCCGTGGTGGCGGGAATGGCGATCTATGCGGGTGGAGTCTCGCTCGCCTACGCGATCTACGTCGGCGTCGTCGCGCTGTCGGTCGTTGTGCTGTTCGGCGTGCGCGGGACTCCCTCGACCACGCCGCGCTCGACCATGAGTATCGCGTCGATCCGTGAAGGCATCGCGTTCGTCTGGAGCAACCCGATCGTTCTCGGCTGCATGACGCTCGACATGTTCGCGGTCATCTTCGGGGGCGCGGTCGCGCTACTGCCGGTCTACGCCGAGGACATTTTGGGAGTCGGCCCGCGCGGCTACGGGATATTGAACGCAGCCGCGGATGTCGGCGCTGTGATCATGGCCCTGGTGCTCTTAGGGCGCCGGCCGATCCGCCGAGCGGGCGGCACGTTGCTGTGGGGAGTTGCGCTGTTTGGCTTGGCGACCATCGTCTTCGGGCTGTCGCGTTGGTTTCCACTGTCACTCGTGGCGTACGCGTCCGTTGGAATGGCGGACTACCTGAGTGTCGTGCTGAGAATCACGCTGATTCAATTGGCGACGCCGGACGCCATGCGAGGTCGGGTGAGCGCCGTCAACATGCTGTTCATCTCGTCGTCGAATCAGCTCGGCGCGGTGGAGTCCGGAGTGGTGGCGCACTTCACGTCACCGACCTTTGCGGTCGTCAGCGGAGGCATTGGCGCGATTATCGTGGTCTTGCTCGTCGCGTGGAGAATTCCGGCGTTGCGTCGGCATCGCCGCTAGCTGTGCTGACAGCGTTGTATTGCTACGCGTGGTGGGGCAAAGCCGCCTTAACCGCGTGATCCGGCAGCGAGGTCACGAACGAAGGCGCGCATGGCCCCCTCTTGAGCCGTGATCGATCGTGCGAGTTCGAACTGCGTGCGGCAACGATCGAGGTTGTGCCCATCCCGGTGGACTTTGAAGTATCGATCGCCGTCGAGGAAGTCGGTGAGGAAGCGTAATCCCACTTCGAAGCTGATCAGCTTTCCGGCGAATGGCAGGTTGTCGATCTCCGCTTCGACCAAGAACCCACTCGCCGCCTCCAAGTAGCCGCGAACCAATGCTTCGAACATGGGCATTTGCATAAAGACCAGGGAGAGGTCTCGTTCGTCCTCCGCGGCGGGACTCGTCGACGTTCGGACCAGGTCCCCGAAATCGTAGAGCGCGAGCCCCGGCATCACCGTGTCGAGATCGATGATGCAGACCCCCTCGCCGGTGTTGTTGTCGAGCAGCACGTTGTTCAGTTTGGTGTCGTTGTGCGTGACTCGCAGCGGTATCGCGCCTGAGCGGTGCAGATCGAGAAGGTGGTGGGCAATCGCCTCGTTGTCGAGCGCAAACTCGATCTCTTCCTGGGCCGCTGCAGCGCGGCCATGTTCATCCTTGGCAAGGATTGCGCGAAAGTGTTCGAAGCGGTGGGGCGTGTCGTGGAAGTGGGGGATCGTCTCGCGAAGCTCGCCGTCGAAGTCGGACAGATCGCGCTGGAACTGGCCGAACGCGCGCGCGGCTTGGAACGCTTCACCCTCGCTTTGCACCACGTCGTGGCCCAGGCAACCTTCGATGAACAGATAGGTCCGCCACGTGCTGCCGGCCGAATCGACCAGTGACGTTCGTCCGTCGACCGAGGGAATCAGCGTCAGCACGCGCCGCGAGACGTCCGAGACCCCGCGCTCCGTCAGCTTGCTGCGAATGTGGCGCGTCGCGGCTTCGATGTTTTCCATGACGTGTCCGGGATTCGTGAACACGTGATCGTTGATTCGCTGAACCAAGTAGTGAACGTCGCGCCCACCTTGGTTCATCGTCACACGATAGGAATCGTTGATGTGGCCTGACCCGTAGGACTCGGCGGAGCGGAAGTCGCCCTGTATCGAGAAGCCGCCGACGATGGCGGGTAGATCGTGAGACATCCGAGAACCCCTGGAACTAGCGAAAAAGAATCGACCACCAGATAACCACCGCAAAGGACGAGAACCAGCGCACCGGCTTCGGGAAGAACCAGCGCACCGTCATTGCGAGGGTGGGGAACGCCCAACGTTCCTCGTCGGAGCGCGCCGACCCTGACCGCAGTCCGGCCCCGTCGCGCCCCGAAAGCGATTATCGCGCATCGGGTCGAGCAGGGTAAGTCCGTCGTCTCAAATACAGAGCCGGTCAGGGAATGCGACCGCACTTCGCCCGCGTCGAGCGTCGATGCTCGGCAGGCGCCGGCCATCGCGAGGTGTTGGTCCCGGCGGTCGCTACCCGCGGATTCCCGACACGATCGGCTCCGGCGAGGTCCCGTCTTCCTTGTGCTTCAGGTAGCCGAAGACGTCGCAACCGCTCGCGGCAGTGGTCGCGACCCACTCTCGCCAGTCGGCGATCTGCTCCGCTTCGTAGTGGTCGCGGCGAAAGCGGACATACGTGAAGTCGGACGTGATCACGCGAGGCGCCGGAAGCGCTTCTTCATCCGACACCACCCATGCGACGTTGGCCTCTTTCAGTCGTGCGTAGACCGCGTCGTGGTGCCACGACGCGTGGCGGAATTCCATCGCGCAGCGGACGGTGGGCGGAAGGATCGAAAGGAACCCGTCGAGCCGAGCGTCGTCCCGATGGAAATCGGGCGGCAGTTGGAACAAGACTGGACCGAGCCGTTCGCCCAAGATTTGACAGCGACGTAGGAAGCTATCGGTCGTCGTCTCGACGTTGACCAATCGACCCCGGTGCGTGATGCGAATGTTCGCCTTGACGGCAAAGGTGAACGTATCCGGAACAACCGGTAGCCACTCTTCGAACAGTCGCGGCGTTGGAAAGCGGTAGAACGTGTTGTTGACCTCCACCGTGGAGAACCGCCCGCTGTAGAACTTCAAGAAGTCGTCGGCGGCAAGTCCCTCGGGAAAGAACGCGCCTTTCCACTCGGGATACGAATAGCCGGACGTACCGATTCGGACGCGACCGGTCGCTTTGGGCCGCTCGGTGGGGAGCGCTTCGGTGGCCGGTACCACGAAATTCGTGCCGTGCTCTCGAGCGCGTTCGATGCCCGTGAGGATTCGCTCTTCGCTCTTGGCGCCGAATCGTTTCAGCTTACTGATGCGCCCCGACTTGGCCGCCTCTTCGAGCGAGTCCAAGCTGTCGACCGCGAGCTCGCGATAGAGGCGGCCTATCTTTTTGGCGCCGAGTCCGGGCACGCCGAACAAATCGAACAGGGTCTCTGGGAACTCGCCGCGCATCGACTCGTGAGCGTCCGAGCGGCCCTCGCGCAATAGTTGTCCGATCACCTCGGCGAGTCGCTTACCAATCCCCGGTATCTTCGTCAGGCGATTCGCGTCGGCTTCCTCTTGCAGATCACCTTCGAAATCGTCAACGGCACGAGCGCCGTTTCGGTACGCGATAATCTCGAACGGCTTCGCTTCGCCGCCGAGCTCTAATATTTTGACCATCTCCTCGATGACGGCGACGATTCCAGCTTTGTCCATTGGTTTCCTGCTTTGTTGATTCCTACTGCTCGCTCGGCCGGTTGCTACCCGCGTGAGAGCGGATCGTATCGAGTTCGGCCAGAAGTGCGGTCACGACGTCGGGTTCGTCGAGCCAGAGATTGTGTTGCTCCTCGGGATCGGACTCCAGGTCGTAAAGCTGACCGGTTGGGCCACCTTCTTCGGGAATGACCCGTTTGGGTTCCGTGAATCCGCCGGATCCGAGGGCTGCGATGAGTTTCCAGCGGTCCCGGCGAATGGCGAACACGCCCGACAAGGAGTGGTGGACGAGGGAGTGGTCGAGAGTTGTCGAGGGATCTTCCAGCACCGCGCAAAAGCTGGCACTGTCGCTCGCTTCGTTCGGTGATGGTTGCTCGCCGAGGAGTTCGATGACGGTCGCGTAGATGTCGTGCAAGCCGATCGTCGCCGGCGCGACGCTGCCAGCGCGCACCCGTTCTGGCCAGCGCGCGATGAACGGTACCCGATGACCGCCTTCGTGGATGTCTGCTTTTTGACCGCGAAAGTTCAAGTTGGCGCGGTGACCGTACTGTTCTATCTGTCGCGCCGGCCAGTGGGAGCCGTTGTCGGACGTGACGATGACGATCGTCGATTCGCGCACGCCGGCTCGGTCGATAGCCGCGAGGATCTTCCCGATGGTCGCGTCGACTTGGTGCACGAAGTCGCCGTACCAGCCAGCTTCCGTGGCTCCTTGATACTGTTCCGTCGGCACCCACGGGGTGTGCGGGGCGGCCAAAGGCACGTACAAGAAGAAGGGTGCCTCTCGCGAGGAGGCGTCCGCGATGAACTCAACGGACTCATCGCCGATCCGGGGCAGCACCCCCTCGAAATCGAAGTCGGGGGACATCGCTCCCTTGCGCCAGAAGCCACCACCTCCGGCCCAGCGACGCTGACTGCCCGGCGTTGACGCGGTTGGAAGTTGCTCGGGACGGTCGCCGACGATCCAAACGTAGGGTGGCATGTCCAGCGACGCCGGAATGATGCAGACGCGATCGAAGCCAACGGTGTGCGGGCCCGCGTCGAATGGTTCGTCGTAGTTCGTTCGGGCGCGTGGCTGATCGGCGTCGTAGCTCCCGAGTCCGAGATGCCACTTACCGATACACCCCGTCGAGTAGCCGTGCTTCTTCAAGAACGACGCAATCGTCGGCTGTTCAGGTTCGATGAGGAGCCGGTTGTACCCTTGCAGCACTCCCCGCGTCAGCCGACTGCGCCAGCTGTAGCGGCCCGTCAGCGTAGCGTAGCGGGTGGGGGTGCAGACTGCCGACGGTGAGTGAGCATCGGTGAAACGCATTCCCTCCCGAGCGAGTTGGTCAAGCGAAGCCGTGGCTACCTTCGATTCCGCGTTGTAGCAGCCGAGATCGCCAATACCGAGATCGTCCGCCACGATCAGTACGATGTTGGGTCGACCCGCCGGGAGCCCCGGATGCGTGTCCGGTGTTGTTTCGTTGGATACGCAGCTCGTCGCCAAGAGCGCCGAAGTCAGAATCAGAATCAGCCGAACCATCACGAAACCTCCTCGCCTGGCGGGAGGACTCGGTAGCCTCACGCTCACGTACTGTGACGGGAGTTTGCGGGCAGGCTGCCCAATGCGCAATGGCGTGTTAGCTCACGTGCCGGTTTGTCCCTGGTGGTAGCGCCGCGGCCGAAGCCCTGCTGACTCGCGTCGCGAGAGGATAGTGTTTGTGACCGATCCCGATCTCCACGATGATCCCGCCGAAGAGGCGCGTACTTTCTGGCGCGCTCAACTCGCGGCCGCGGAAGCGAGACTCAGCGAGGACCCGAACGACCGAGACGCGCACCGCGTTCGAATTCAAGCTGGCGTCGCGTCGGGCTCTATCGCTGGCCCAATCGCTGCGATGACGCATCACTTGGATACGTTTCCCGAAGACGCGGAAGCGTGGAACTTGCTAAGTGCGTACTTCTTGATGAGCAACCAACCGGAGGCAGCGCTGGCCGCCTCCGATCGCGCGTTGAGCTTGTCGCCAGAACAACAGATCTACAGATACAATCGTGCATGTGCTGCCGCGTTACTGGGAAAGAGCGACGACGCGCTTCGAGATTTGGCGCGTGCGATTGATTGCGATATCGATCTTCGAGAGTTCGCGCGGGACGATGAATCGTTGGTAGTGCTCCGATCGCGATCCGAATTCCAGAAACTCGTCGGAGACGCCGAGCCGCCCCGGTGAAACACGACCGCACCCGCACCACCACGATGCCATAAACTCCTCTCCTCGTGCAGTGACAGTGACGAACGATCTCTAATCGAGGTCGACACTTCCGACGCCCAGCTCAACAAGTAGTTGTCACGCCCCCCTCCGAGTTGGACACTGAGCATGCCTGGCCAGCACGCCCCGCGCATGGAGGACACATCCATGCCGAAACAAACTCCACATCGCCGCTCCCGGCTCCGTTTCGTCGAGCCCGGGAACACCTACCTCATTACCAAGAAGACCAACGACGACCTGTTCCTCATTCGGCCGTCGGAGGAGGTCAACAAGATCCTCCTCTTCGCGCTGGTCCTCAAAGGGCTGCGCTACGGGCTGCTGGTCCACGGCTTCTGTTTCCTGAGCAACCACTTCCATCTCGTCGTCACCGACCTCCTAGGCGAACTCCCCGCCTTCATGCGCGAGTTCTTGACGGAGACGTCCAAAGCGTTGCAGGCCTTCTATGGCGAGAACCGTCGCATCTGGAGCGGCAAGCGATACTCCGCCGTCCACCTCCTCGACCTCGACGCCGCCCAGCGTAAGATCGCCTACCTCGTGACCAACCCCACTCGAGCCGAGTTGACGGAGCCAAACGACTGGCCCGGTCTCACTAGTGCGCATCACAAGGCCGGGGAGTTGATCACCGCCGAGCGACCCGACACGTTCTTCTCGAAGCGGTATCGTCCCGAGTCGGTCTCGATCGAGCTATCCCCGCTCCCGTCGGCGTTCCAGGATCTCTCTGACAAGGATCAGGAGATCGCAAATGCCGAGAGTCAGGCCACCATCGACGCTCAGGTCGAAAGCGAAGTCGAAGAGGTCCGCGCGGATCTCGAGAAACGGAAGCGATCCTTTCTGGGAGCGG
>JAJFFE010000009.1 GCA_021776775.1 Planctomycetota bacterium
GAAGATTGCCGTTCGGAATTCGCAGGCGAATTGGTGGATTCGTTGAGGATTACGAATGGTGAGATTCCGTCGAAGACCGCCGCGCACCGTGCCTCTGACTTTTCGGCCGGGCCTCTAGTCCGACTGTCACTATTCCTGCTCTTCGTCCGGCTGCCGGGAACGCTGCTAGCGTTTGTTCTGCACCCCGAGGTTTGCTTTCTTCAGGTGCCCTTTCTGCCGACACCAGAAGGACAGTACCTTGTGAAAGATCTCGTGATCATCTTCGCGGCCATCGCAATCGGCGGCTCGGTTCAACAGGAGAGCACCCCAGAGCGCTACCACTAGAGGTGTGGCCGAAAAGTGCTGTTGTTGCGAGAGGTCGAGATTTCAAGGTCAGTGCGCCCGGCGAAACGCAGTCGTATTGCTCATACTTCGAGTTTCGCCGGGTGTGCTGGCCGCCGGAAGCTTGAGGTCTCGCGCGACATGGCGTTTCGGCCGGGCCTCTAGCCAGCGGCTAAGATTGCATTGAGACTCGCTCGGCGCTCCAACAGTGGAGCCACCGAGCGCAATTCGCATTCGGTGAAGGAAGATCATGAGTCGAGTCAAAATGCCCGAAGGCGTGGCATATCGAATTGACACCGAACGGTTGCTCATCCGTTGCTGGGAGCCGACGGATGTCGTGGCGTTGCGCGATTCGCTGGATCGCTCGGACAGTCACCTGAGGCCATTTATCCCGTTCATGAAGAACGAACCGCGAACCTACCCGGACACGGTCGAGTTACTGCGCACCTTGCGGGCAAGCTTCGACCGGGACGAACACTACCGCTACGCGGTATTCGACGCGCGAGAAGAAACACTTCTGGGCGAGGTCATGCTGCTGGATCGTCACGGTACCGGGGAGCTGGAACTCGGCTACTGGCTGGATGTCGACCACACCGGTCACGGCTACGCGACCGAGGCGTCCGCGGCGCTCACACGCATCGCCTTCGAACTGGGGAAGGTAGACCGGGTAGAACTTCATTGTGTCCCCGCCAATACCGCAAGTGGCGCCTTGGCCACGCGCGTCGGATACACCCTGGAGACGACGCTCAGGAACCGCTCCAACTATCCCGACGGCGTGCAAGACCTACAAATCTGGACCCTCTTTGCGAGCGAGTATGACGGCACTCTCGCCAGCAAAGTTCAGTCGCGTGCGTTCGACTGCTGCGGAGAGCGAATCATCTAGGACGACTCTTTCGAGAGTTGGTGACCGCGTGTCATTCGACCGTTGTCCGTGATTGTCCCCCGCGATACCGATCTCAGTGACGAGTCCCTTCAGGTCGCGTCAACGCCCGGGATAGCGTCGCGGTTTTCAAGAGGAGTTGAACGTGTCCGCTCTACCCGCTTTTGTTCTCCGGTGGTTGGCAACGTGGTTCACATCGTGCGCGGTGCTCGCGGGCTGCGTGTCCAACAACACGAACCTGCCGGGCAAGGCGGTGACTGATCAACCGGCGGTGTCTGATCCGTTGGCCGTGCCGACCCAACCGCGGCCGAGCCGGCCCAATGTGATCATGCTGATGGCCGATGATCTCGGGTGGGGCGATGTCGGGTTCAATGGCAACACCGTCATTCAAACTCCCCATCTCGATGCACTTGCCGCGGCGGGCATGCGCTTCGAACGGTTCTACGCACAAGCCCCCGTTTGTAGCCCGACCCGTGGGTCATGCCTGACCGGTCGCCATCCGTTTCGTTATGGAGTTCTCACCGCGAACGTCGGACACCTGCGGGCCGAGGAGGACACCCTGGCAGAACTCCTCGCAAAGCGCGGCTATGCGACGGGACACTTCGGCAAGTGGCACCTCGGCACGATGACGTCGAGCTACTCCGGGAAACGATCTCGCAATCCCGCGGCAAACCACATGACACCGGAGATGGCCGGGTTCGACGAGTGGTTCTCGACCGAGTACGCGGTGTCCACCTGGGACCCATACGACCCGGCCAACAAACACGGCGCCTTCGATGTTCGCAACCTCTACTGGTCCAACGGGACGAACATCACCGACGGAGCGGCGGCTGGACTCCACGGTGATGACAGCCGCATCATTGTCGACCGGGCTATCCCGTTCATGCGCCGGGCGGTGGCCGACGACCGACCGTTCTTCGTGGTGGTGTGGTTTCACGCTCCGCACGCTCCGGTCGTCGGGGGGCCGGAGTACCGCGCTCGATACGCCGAGCACCCGACGAACGCGCAACACTACTTCGCCTGCATCACAGCCATGGACGATCAGATTGGGCGGCTACGTCAAGAGATCGAAACGCTCGGAGTCGCCCGCGATACACTGATCACGTTCTGCTCGGACAACGGACCGGAAGGAAACCCCGGAGCCAAGGGCCGATCACAGGGCTCCGCCGGACCGTTTCGTGGCCGCAAGCGAAGTCTTTACGAAGGAGGCATTCGCGTGCCCAGCCTCTTCGCATGGCCCGGGCGCATCCCCGCGGGTTCCACCACGAGCTTCCCCGCCTCCACCAGCGACTACCTCCCGACCGTTCTCGATGTGCTGGGGATCGAGGTACCCGGTGCGCGGCCACTCGACGGCATCAGCCTTGACCACGTTCTCGAAGGAACGCAGCAAGAGCGAACCGTCCCTATCCCGTTTCAAACTCGGCAACAACAGGCACTCTCTGGGTCACGATTCAAGCTCGTCCGCAACCTCGGCAACAAGCGGCCGCGACACGACAACGGCGCCGTCCCGTTCGCTACCTGGGAGCTCTACGATCTCACGGAAGACCCCGGAGAAACAGTGAACGTGCTGCCTGAGCACGGGCCGGAGGCGGCTCGCATGCGCGCCGTGCTCGAGGAATTCGTTACCTCCTGCGCGGCATCGCGAGACGGCGGCGATTACCCGAAGTGAAGTGGCGGGAATCGGGTGGTTTCCTGGCCCGGACTGCCCGAACTAGAGGTGCGGCCGAAAAGTGCTGTTGATGCGAGAGGTCGCGATTTCAAGGTCAGTGCGCCCGGCGAAACGCAGTCGTATTGCTCATACTTCGAGTTTCGCCGGGCGTGCTGGCCGCCGGAAGCTCGAGATCTCGCGCG
>JAJFFE010000081.1 GCA_021776775.1 Planctomycetota bacterium
CCGTCGACCCCGACCCGCTCGCGTTGGGGACGGCGACAGCGAAAACCGACCGGGCTACGCCGCGCGGCAGCACTCACACCCCGAGTGGCGACGCCACGACCGGCTCCGGTGTCAAACCCGCGGTCGAGCAGTCCGCGGAAAAATCGGCGAGCCAGCCGGACGGGTAGTCCGGCGATCCCGCACTCACGTCGCACCTTTCATCCACACGGCTTCCCATGCACACGAAGGTCACGGTAAACCGATGAAAGTCTTGGGCATCGAGACGAGCTGCGACGAAACCTCCGCGGCGGTCGTCGAGATGCGCTCCGACGGTTCGCTCGAACTCCTCGGCCAAGTCGTCCTGTCACAGGCGGACCTCCACGCGCCGTTCGGCGGAGTCGTTCCCGAGATCGCGTGTCGCTCTCACGTCGAAATGCTGTCGCGTGTCGTCGACCAGTGCCTCGCCGACTGTGACGTGACTCCGGATTCACTCGACGGAATCGCGGTCGCCAACCGCCCGGGGCTCATCGGTGCGCTCATCATCGGGACGACGACCGCGAAATCTTTGGCGTGGGCGTGGCAGAAGCCGTTGGTCGGCGTGCATCACCTCGAGGCTCATCTCGAGGCCCCGCTCTTGACCGGCGAGCGCGTCGATGCGCCGTATCTCGGGGTCGTGATCTCGGGCGGACACACTGATCTCTACCGAGTCGACGCGAGCGACGACGGCACGCCGATCCGCGAACATCTCGGCGGTACGCAAGACGACGCCCTCGGCGAAGCGTTCGACAAGGTCGCTTCGGTGCTCGGCCTCGGCTATCCCGGCGGGCCGCTGATCGAGCGGGAAGCGCTCAAGGGCGACCCGACCGCCGTCAAGCTGCCGCGTTCGTTGCTCGACTCAACCTCGCTCGATTTCTCGTTCTCGGGCATCAAGACTGCGGTGCGATACCAATGGTGCGGACAAGACGCCCGCTCGGCCGGACCGATCGACGGAGCGCCAAAACGCGAGGACTTGGCCGCCGGATTCCAATGCGCCGTCGTCGACGTCCTCGTCGAAAAAGTCACACGCGCCCTTGAAAAGACACGGCTCGATCAAGTCATACTCGGCGGTGGCGTGACGGCAAACCAATACCTACGAGACCGCATGATCCGCGAACTCACCGTCGACGGTTCTTCACTACGACCGAAGCGCAAGCGACGCCCCACCGCCACGCGAGTCGTGTTCCCGGCGCGTGAGTTCTCGACGGACAACGGCGCTATGATCGCGGCGCGAGGCGCCCAACAACTCGCCCGAGGTGAAGACGCCGGTCTCGACCTCGATGCGTTTCCGTCGTAGACGGGTGACCGCGCGACGATGCATGTCGGCACGATTGGCGTCTGGGCACGATGGGGTTACTCATAGTACGATGGGCGCCCTGCACCACCGCCTCTGGAGGCTCCCTTGATCGAACCCAACGCCGCCCACGCCAACGCCGCCCGTGCCGAACTGCATAAGCTGTTCGAACTGCTCGCCGGTGGATCCATCGACGTCGGCACTGCGATCGAACGGTCCCGCTCGATCCCCTCGGACCCCGACGTCGGGAGCATCGCGTCGTCGGGGATACGCGTCGACCACGACCGGGAGAGCCGTTGCGGATTTCCTGAAGTCGTCTACGGCGCGAGCAAAACGACCGAAGAGATCGTCGAGGCGGTGCGGCAGATCTTTCACGCCAGTGGCCGCGTCCTGGCTACCCGCGTGAACGACGCAGACGCAGACGCGATCGTAGCCCACATTCCGGAAGCGAACGTTGAGCACCACGCTCGCGCGCGTTGCGTTTCCGTGCATCACCGCGACGCCGTCCACCGAAGCGTCGGATCCGTCTTAGTTCTCAGCGCGGGAACGAGCGACATTCCGGTCGCCGAAGAAGCGCGTGTCACGGCGTGGATGACCGAGTGTCACGTCGAAGCGCACTACGACGTCGGAGTCGCCGGACTGCATCGGTTGCTCGACCTGCGCCCGGCGATCGACCGCGCCAAGGTCATCGTCGTCGTGGCCGGCATGGACGGCGCACTGCCCAGTGTCGTCGCCGGTTTGGCGTCGTGCCCGGTGATCGGGGTGCCGACCTCGGTCGGGTACGGAGCCGCATTCGGTGGAGTCGCCCCGCTACTGTCCATGCTGAACTCGTGCGCGGCAGGGCTAGCGGTGGTCAACATCGACGCGGGCTTCAGCGCCGGCATGCTCGCAGCCAAGATCAACTTGGCATCGAGCGCGCCCTCGCCGAGCCCGGCTGACGAATCGAACGGGTCGTGACGGGGCCGAGCCGAGTACCGAGTTGGGTGCCGGGCCTACCGCTGCGAGCGCCGGCCGCGCACAAAGGAACCGTCGGTAAGCTCGGAATCGTCGGCGGA
The DNA here is from genome assembly GCA_021776775.1 of Planctomycetota bacterium. Lineage (GTDB taxonomy): Bacteria > Planctomycetota > UBA8108 > UBA1146 > JAJFFE01 > JAJFFE01. The sequence goes on from JAJFFE010000081.1 coordinate 2,365, forward strand.
TCTCCAGGGCTGACCGGGGCGGTCGTGCTGGCGCAAGCGGCAGCGCTACGCAGTGGATGCGGGCTCGTGACGTGCGCGGTGCCCGAGTCGCTACATGCGATCGTCGCGACGCAAACCATCGAAGCGATGACGCTCCCATTGCCGGATGACCTCGGTCACCTGACACGCCAGTCTCGCGATGCGGTTGCCACTCTCTTCGCGTCGGTCGACGCAATGGTGCTCGGGCCCGGTTTGGGTCGTGACGTACGAAGCGCGGAGGTCCTCGAAGAAGCGCTGTCGAGTGATCTCCCCGCGGTCTTCGACGCTGATGCGCTCTGGCACCTCGCCCATCTCGGCGCCGACCGCGCGATCGATCTGCGCGGTCGGATCATCACGCCGCACGAAGGAGAGCTGAGAAGACTTGTCGAGGCGTGTGGCCACCGATGGACGAGTCGCAACGGCGAGGATGTGGCGACGCTGGCTCACCGCTGGAACACCGTGATCGTGGCCAAGGGGCCGCGAACGATCGTCGCCACACCCGGCGGAAACTTGACAACCAATACGTCTGGCAACCCCGGGCTCGCCTCCGGTGGGACCGGTGACGTGCTGGCCGGAATCGTGGGAGCGTTTCTGGCGCGCGGCGACAGCCCCGTCGATGCCGCGGTCCGAGCAGTGTGGCTTCACGGACGGGCGGCTGACTTCGCAGCGTACGGTGACGCGGCCTGCGAATCGACGGGGCGCCCGCCGTGCTACCCCGACGTCACAGGAATCGGCGAAGAGAGCTTGATCGCGAGTGACGTCATTGCCAACCTCCCCCTAGCCATTCGCGAACTCCAGGTCGATCGTCCCGATACGCTCGGGTGACCGGGCGTCGCGTATCAAACCAACCCAGGTCAGGGGTCGCGATCAACGCACCACAGTCTCAGCCCGACGAGTGTCAGTCCGACGGTCACGCCAAGAACCGCCTCCAGCCGAGCGCGCTGTACCCGGTCGCCTCGAATCGCGACCTCGGGGAAAACTGGTTCGACCTGGTGGTCGACGCGCCGATGCTCGCGCGAAACAGCCGAGCCGGTCAGTTCGTGCAAGTCGCGGTCGGTGAAGAGGACGAGCCGCTGATCCGCCGCCCGTTCAGCGTCTGCGACGTCCTGCCGCAGCCGGGCCCTGACGCGGCTCAGATCCGGATCCTCTACCAGGTGGTCGGACCCGGCACGCGGTGGATGCGTTCACTTCGCGCCGGAGACTCGGTCGACTTGCTGGGCCCGCTGGGTAATCCGCTGCCGCAACCGGAGTTACCGGATGACGGGGAGCTCTTTCTCGTCGGGGGTGGCATCGGGGTTGCGCCACTTTTCCTCTACTCCCGAGAGCTCCAACTCGAGCGGCCCGAGCGAAAGTTTCGGGTCCTGCTCGGCGCCCGTCGAAAGTCATTGCTCGTCGGCAAAGACGGCTTCCTCGAGCACGGAATCTCGATCGAGGTCTCGACCGACGACGGCAGCGACGGACACCACGGCAACGTGGTGGAGCTGCTCCACGGGCTCGTCGACGGCCGTCCTGCGGGAACGGTGGCCGGGATCGGCTGCGGTCCACACGGCATGAACGTCGCCCTGCGGGACTTCGCGGTCGAGCGCGACCTCCCGTTTTGGATCTCCCTAGAGAACTACATGCCGTGCGGGTTCGGAGCCTGCTTCGGCTGTGTCATCGAGGCACCGGCCGGCTCGCCGACCAAATACCGCCGGGTATGCCTCGAGGGCCCCGCGTTCCCAGCCGCCGAGCTTCCCGCCGTCTTCTAGAGGTGCGTCGGGACAGCCACGGGGGCGGCCAAAAAATGGCCTGAAATCGAAGTATCACCGCCTGAGCCACTTGTCGACAAAACCGTCCGTGCACAAATCTTGTGCGCACGGCGCGTGGCGATCTGGTCGATTTCATGGTTAGCGGGACGTTGTCGCGGGTTTCGGCCAAAAAATAGCCAGTTCAACAGTATTTGCTGTGTGCTCTGGCAGGGGAGAGGCCGTTCGCTACAATGAGTGGTGCTGCCGGTGTCGATACTCGTCGTGAAACCACGATAGTCGTCGTTATCCAACGACGAGAACGAGGACTCGATACAAAACATGAACGTCAGCGACCCCGTCGTCGGCGCTCAGCACCAACCGTAAGAAAAGAATTCGGGGGAGGCGGGTTTCCCCAACCTCCCCTCGATCCTGATGGGCCGGAAGGGACGTCCCCCCTTCCGGTTTTTTTATTTCACTCGGTTCTCGCCGCTGCGGTTCTCGCCTCGCGCGCTCTTCCCGAACGCAATCACGACAACGCCCCACGGAACAACACGAGTACACTGTTTTCTATCGCACCAACGACACCGCAAGACTGAGTTGACGCAGAGCGAACGACAGCATGATTCTCAAATCTGCTTCGCGCTCGCCGCTCACACTCGTACCAAACACTCGCGAGAATGCAATGTAGGCCGGTAGACAAACGCCGGGTTGGCTTCGTCAACGTGGCATCCCCATGGCTTATCGTCGAGCTTTCGCACGAAGTTGAACGCTTTGCGTCGGATGCAGCGTCTGAACTCCTACGAGTTCAATCGAGACCGACGCGCATCTGCCGCTATCGATCGACAACATAGCGAAGACTCATCCCCTTCGCGACCGCGACAACAACGTGCGATGACAAGAACTCGCCATGACAACAACGTAGCCGTGCATCGCAGGTGACAAGTCCACCCGCTTGGTTTGCCGTGAAGGAAGGCGTGCCACGCCAACTGGACGTTCGAACTCCTGCAGCCGTCGACCGAACGCGCGCAGGCGTTCGAACCCAGAACATCGACGAAGGAATCGGTTCACCAGTCACGGACACTACCTCGGGAACGTCGCGAGTATAGGTCCGAGTCATGCGTGCGACAAGCGTTGAGTTGTGACAGTCAAAACCGTCGCGGTGATTGCCCCGCACTGCGCCATTGCTCAATAGCATCGACAGACTTCGGAATCGACGACGTCAACACTTCGCAACCGTCGGTGGTGACGAGAATCATGTCCTCGATACGCACCCCGAGCTGCTCGTCTGCGAAGTACAGCCCCGGCTCGATGGTGATCACCATGCCGGGAGCCAACTCGCGATCTGCCGAGACATCGTGCACGTCGAGTCCAACGTGGTGCGTGATCCCGTGCGGAAGGTTTTTGACGCAACCCCGCGCTTCGAACATTCGGCGAACGACCTGGTTCAGCTCGCGCATGGTAACGCCGGGCTTCACGGCTGCGATCGCGGCGCGCTGCGCCTCGAGCACCCAGCCGTACACTTCGCGTTGTCGCGTGGTGAAACGAAGACCCAGTGGAATCGTGCGCGAGATGTCGGCGGTGTACGCTCCACCCTGCGCACCGACATCCATCAACAACACCTCACCGCGCTTCATGAGTTGCGAATTGTGATGATAGTGCAGCACGCAACTCCGCGGGCCAGAGCCGACGATCGAGTCGAAGCCCGGAGCCTCCGACCCATGGAACCGAAACTCTCCCTCTAACATCGCTTCGATCTGAAACTCGTACATGCCCGGCTTCGCGGCAGGAATGACACGGTCGAACGCGCGATGCGTGATCGCGATCGCCAAACGCAACATCCGAACCTCATAGTCCGACTTGATCTGCCGCAATCGGTGAACGTGAGGCGCGTACCGTTCGAAGCCGACTCCCCCCGGGTAGCGACTGGCGAGCGTAGCATGGACAGTATCGACAGTATCCGCGGCCCTTTGTCGGCGACGAGGTAGCTCCTCACCTCCGACCCAGACTTTCGGTTTCCGCGCGAGTCGACGCTTCAACTCTTCGTCGTAGTTGGCCAGTGGCAGAACGGTGTCTATCGCAGTAATACGGCTCGCATCGGCCCCTGGGTACAGTCGCGCCCCGTGCCAGAGTTCATGCGACGCGCTTCGCGCCGGCAGGAACAACACTGCATCGCCTCGGCCGCCGCGGACGTCGAGTAGCATCTTCGCTTCGGGCAAGTTGACGCCGGTCAGATAGAAGAAGTCGCGGTCATTCTTGTTGGCGTGATAGCTCTCGACCGCCGGATCTTTGACTCCGTCGACGACGACGAGCCCCTCTTCGATCGCGCGAGCCAATGCCACGCGCCGGGACAGCAACTCCTCGGCGGACACCGGCGGGGCCAGCTCGGGCGCCGGCAATCCGTCTTGAACCGCAACGCAACTCAACGCCCATAACACAACGCCCACGGTCCAGATCATCGGATCTCTTTCAGTTCGTCGTCGGGCGCGCGCTGCGCCCCACGCTCCCAGTGTGCCACGTGCCGTCCGCCCGTTGGTGAGCCCGTTCTTGCTCGGTGAGGTACTCGAGTGAGGCCGCTAGTGAGCGGGCGGCAAGGGGCATGAGTTCCGCCGACAAATCGTGATACACCAACCGCACGAGATCGACTTCCTCCCGAACGCCGGACTCGATCGCCGCGCATATCTGCTGTACGCGATCCGTTCGGTGACGAATGAAATGCTGAATCATCTTCGGCCCCGTGTGCACGGCGGGGCCGTGACTCGGATAGACCATGGACACCGACTCGCCGTGCAATCGTTCCAACGTTTCAAGATACGTACCCAGGTGACCTTCCGGGGGGTCGATCAACACGGTCGACACCGCCGACAACAGGTCTCCAACGATACACGACGCGTAGCGGCTCTCCATGAACGCGAGGTGATCCTTGGAATGCCCCGGCGTGTACAGCGCGCGTAGGGTCCACTCGCCACTTCCGTCAGGGGCGGTGCCGAGATCGAACACGTCTCCGTCGGCGATCGAGAAAGTCTTCACGCCTTCGACCAGATCGAGCACCGGCAACGCGTCACGGTGCCCGCCGACCGGCACGTCGTAGCGAGACGCCGTCTCCGACACTGCGCCGATGTGATCGGGATGCGAATGAGTCACGAGCACCGCCGCGATGGTCGATCCCGCCGCGATAACGCGATCAATTTTTTCGAAGAGTCGCGCCTGTTCGTCGACTTCCGTCGTCGCTGGGTCGACGACGTAGACGCGTTCTTGCCCGACCAGAAAACAGTTGGTCGTCGTCGCCGGCGGCTTGGTCTTGGCCTCTAGCGGCGCCACGAAGATCCCGGGGCTGAAACAAATCGGGTGGAGCTTACCGGCGCGCAGCGCGTCTCCTTCGGCGCGCGCCGCCGCCGCGAATCCGGCGAAGCCGTGTTCTTCGAGGAGACCGAGGACGAGCAACACCGGCGGAGCGATCAAGATCTCACCGCTACGCCAGCGCTCGAGCGCGATCGCCGCGTCGATGAACTCACCGCCGACCAACTCTCCTTCCCAGATCTCGGGCGTCTCACCGTCGGGCAGTTCCGCGTGAAAGAATTCGGTCTCGTATCGTCTCGGCGCAAACGGCGGTGTGGTGATCTCGAGCACCGTCTCCAAAGCCCCGTCGATCTGAGACTCGCACCCGGCGACAGACTGCCGCCACTGCGCGGCGGCGCGCTCTCGTTCGATGTCGTCTTCTGAGATCAGGCCTCGGCGTAACTCGTTGCGATCCGTTCCGTCGGAACTCCCGGCGAGTCGAACTCCGGTCTCCTCGAACAGTTCTCGGACCGCACACCGAGCAAACGCGGTCGCGCCTCCCCCTTCGTCCTCGAGGTCACTGGGATCGATCACTCCGCCGGGGAACGCGTGGAATCCACCGAAGAATCGGAGGCGCGGCGAGCGGAGTGCGAGAAAAACCTCGGTTCCGTGCCCTCGGGTCAGGACGATTGCTGCGGATTTGCGCGGGGAAGACACCAAAGAGCACCCTTCGACAGAGAAGCGGACCGACTTCGGTATTGTTCCACACCTCGGCTCGCCGAGGAACCCGACCGCATTGTGAGCCGATCGCCGAGATATCGACCGAGATTCCTCGCGTCGGCGGGGGTCGTCGTCGCAGACGACAGCGCTGTTCGAGTCGCCCCCTTGCTCCGGAATTCATACGCCGGGTATTCTCTCGCCTCGTCAAGGCGCCGAGATCCGAACGACGCGCGCCCTGCAGCCCCTTCGACCTGCGGTCCTCACTGAACTTCCAGGATGACCTTGAGCTGAGAAAGGCACTTCGATGCCCCGTGCGATCATCGCCGCGATTCTGTCGCTGGCCGTGTTCTTGACCGGTTGCTGTACCGACCCCGTCAACGGCGAGAGCTACTTCTGCTTCGGCGAGGTCTCCGACCAAGAGGAAGCGGCGATGGGCGCTGAGTACGCCCCGTCATTCATCGCGGAGAGCGGCGGTATCTACCCCGACCCGGCGCTGCACTCGTACCTGAACGAAATAGTGATCGACAAGCTGGCCAAGCGAAGCCACCGCCCCGATCTGCCGTGGGAGTTCCACATTCTCAACACGTCGCAGATCAACGCCTTCGCACTGCCCGGCGGACAGGTTTTCGTCACGCGCGGTCTGTTGTCCAAGCTCGAAAACGAAGCTCAGTTCGCGCACCTGATGGGGCACGAGGTCGGTCACGTCACGCACCGTCACTCTGTCCGTGGCCAGGGCCGAGCCGCAATCTTCTCGGTCTTGGTCGGGCTGGTCTCGGTCGCCGAAGAACAACTGCTCGATCCCGAGACGCCCCACCTCATCACGCCCGCCGTCGCGGGCGTCGGGCAACTCACCATTCTCAAGTTCTCGCGCGACCAGGAACTCCAGAGCGATCGACGCGGCGTCGACTACGCGGTCGCCGCCGGATACGACCCGCTCGAGGGCAAGAAGACGTTCGAGCTGTTCTTGTCACTCAAGGGCGGCGGCGAGAGCATGATCGAGGGGCTGATGTCGACTCACCCGCTCGACTCCGCGCGAATCGACCAGATCGATAAGTACGTCGCGAAGGCACATCCGGATCGCCCGAATGGGTTGGCGGTCAACTCGACCCAATTCGGCGGACTCTTGGCGAGCGTTCGCAACGCGCAAACGATCTACGAGAAACACGACGAGGCGATGGCGATGGTCGCCCAGGCGCAAAAGGACAACAACCTCGGCGCCCTCGACACCGCTGAAACTATGCTTCGACAGTGTGCGAACGAACTGCCGGGTCACGCCGCGTTCTCGATCGGGCTCGGCGCCATCGCGCTGACGCGCAACGACAACACCGGGGCGGAACGTCACTTCGACAAGGCGATCAGCCTGCAACCCAATCTGTTCATGGGATCGCTCTACCGCGGAGTGGCTCGAGAAAACCTACAACGTCTCGGCCCGGCAAAGCAGGACTTCGAGCGGGCGCACTCGATTCATAACGCACACCCACTTCCGTGTTACCTCATGGGCAAGATAGCCGAGACCGAGAATCGCCCCGCTGATGCCACGACGTGGTACCAGCGCGCCATGGAGCGGTCCCCGGCGGAGAGTTCGATTCACACCAAGGCGAAAGAGAAGCTCGAAGCACTCCAGGCGGGCTCTCCCGCCTGATGCAGAGCGTCATCGTCAGTACGTACAACAAGCCCCACCAGCTTCGCTTGGTGCTGGAGGGGCTTCGTCACCAAACCGCGGACGCCTACGAAGTGATCGTGGCGGACGACGGGTCGACGGACGACACCCGAGATCTCATCGCTCAGTACCAGGCGGACGTCCCGTTCCGAGTCGAGCACGTGTGGCAGGACGATGACGGGTTTCGCGCGGCTCGCGTGCGAAACTTGGGTGTCAAAGCGGCCACCGGTAGTCAGATCATCTTTCTCGACGGCGACTGTATTCCCTTTCGCACCTTCCTCGATGCTCACCGAGACGCCGCCCGAGCGGGCGTCGTTCTGGCCGGTAACCGGCTGTTTCTCGACAAAGATCCGTCTGCCGCGCTGACCGTCGAACAAGTCACCGACGAATCCTTCGTCGACGAAATCCCCCGCTCCGAGTTTCGACGGCTCCGGTGGCAAGCCACGAAGGACCGTGTCTACCGAGCGACTCGGCTGAAGGAGCGACCCAAGGTCGTCACCGCGAATCTCGCGCTGGACCGCACGACGTTCGACGCCGTCAACGGACTCGACGAACGATTCGTCGGTTGGGGCCATGAAGACGAGGACTTGCGACGCCGGCTGGTTCGCCGCGGCTTCCGCGTGGAGAGCGTTTTCACGCGGGCACTTGTCTGCCACTTGTGGCACCGGCAAGTCGACTCGTTCCACGGCAAGGTCAAATTCGGCGACAACATTCCGTACTTCAAGCGCGGCTTCTATCTGTCGCGCTGCCGGGACGGGTTGGAGAAAATCCCGCTGGACCAATGCACCGTCACGTGGAGCGAACCTGCCGTGCCGAGCGAAGTCGCGATCGCCTGGGACTCCCGCGCTGCCTTTGGGCAGTCCGAAGTCAAAGTGCTGCTCTGTTGCGCCAACGCCGGAGACCCACACTTGTCGCGCCCACCCGAGCAAAGTGCAGCCGACCTCCACGTTGTCGTCGGCTCTCGACAATCGACCGAGTTACTGGCCCGAAACGACGGCCAACCCCCGGAGCTACACCTCGAGGGGCAACTCGATCCCAATGATCCCGGCGATCGTCAGCGGCTGCTCGCCCAGCTCGAACCGATCATCTGATGGAACCCAACCACTACGTGCAGTTCGGCGGTGCGATTCTCATCGTGACGGCGTACTTGCTGCTTCAGGCGGGGAAACTACCGGCGGAGTCTTGGACCTTCTCTTGGATGAACCTGTTCGGGGCGTCGGCGTTGGCGTGGGAACTCGCGCGGACCCAGCAGTGGGGTCTCTGCTTTCTCGAAGTAGCGTGGGCGTGTGTCAGTCTCTGGGGGCTCTACCGCTGCGCCACGGGGACTCCGCGGCGAGACCCGGGGTCCGAACTCAGCGACTGAGTCAGAGTCACCGACTGTGCGAAGCAGAGCCGCGGACGCAGCGGCCCAGATGCAAAAACGGGTGGTCGAAGACGACCACCCGCTTCCGCTCCCGTCGTTTCGACGCGACTACTCTTCGTACGCTTCCATCGGCGGGCAGAGGCAAACCAGGTTGCGGTCGCCGTAGGCGTTGTCGACGCGATTGACCGCCGGCCAGAACTTGCGCTCGCGAACCCAGTCGAGCGGGAACACCGCGGTCTCACGCGTGTACGGTCGATCCCACTCGCCCGCGATATCGTGAATGGTGTGCGGTGCGTTCTTCAGCATGTTGTTCTCGGCGTCGATCTCGCCGTTGATGACAAGATCACACTCTTTACGAATCTGGATCATGGCGTCGCAGAAGCGATCGATCTCTTCCTGCGACTCGCTCTCGGTCGGTTCGATCATGAGCGTGCCGGCCACCGGCCACGACATGGTCGGCGCGTGGAACCCAAAGTCCATCAATCGCTTGGCGAAGTCATCGACGACGATCCCGTTCTTCGAGAGCGGGCGCGTATCGATAATGCACTCGTGCGCCACCATCCCGTTGGGACCGGTGTAGAGCACGTCGTAGTGACCCTCGAGTCGCTTGGCAATGTAGTTGGCGCTGAGGATCGCCACCTGGGTCGCTTTGGTCAGTCCGTCGCCGCCCATCATGGCGATGTACGCCCACGAGATAGGCAGAATGCTCGACGAGCCCCACGGCGCGGCCGATACCGCAGAGATACCGGTCTTCGGGCCCGCTTCGGCTGCCAGCGAATGCTTCGGCAAGAACGGGCAGAGGTGCTCACCGACTCCGATGGGGCCGACACCCGGGCCACCGCCTCCGTGCGGAATGCAGAACGTCTTGTGCAGGTTGAGGTGGGCGACGTCGGGTCCGAACTCGCCCGGCTTGCACAGACCGACAAGCGCGTTGAGGTTGGCCCCGTCCATGTACACCTGACCACCGCTGTCGTGGATGATCTCGCAGATATCGCGAATGCTCTCTTCGAACACTCCATGGGTCGACGGGTACGTCACCATGAGGGCGGCCAAGTTGGTAGCGTGCTGCGCGGCCTTCGCGCGAAGATCGCCGAGGTCGATATTGCCGTCGTCATCGCACTTGGTCACGACGACTTTCATGCCCGCCATGGCGGCACTCGCCGGGTTGGTGCCGTGCGCCGAACTGGGGATCAAACACACGTTGCGGTGATCGTCACCGCGCGAACGGTGATACTGGCGGATCACCAGCAACCCGGCGTACTCTCCCTGCGAGCCGGCGTTGGGCTGCAGCGACACTCCCTTGAAACCAGTTATCTCTGCGAGCTGACCTTCGAGCTCTCGAATCAGTTCGAGGTAGCCCTTCGCCTGATCGATCGGTGCAAACGGATGAATGCGACCGAACTCCGGCCACGTCACCGGGATCATCTCGCTGGTCGCGTTGAGCTTCATGGTGCACGAACCCAGCGGAATCATCGACGTCGTGAGCGACAAGTCCTTGGCTTGCAGCCGATGGAGGTAGCGCAGCATTTCAGTCTCGGAGTGGTACTTCTCGAAGACGGGATGCTCGAGGCACGGCGTGGTACGCGCGAGCTCGCTCGGGAAGCGGGTCTGCGCTTCCGCGTCCCACTGTTCAATCGGGAAGTCATCGCGGTCGGTGAACACACGCAGCACGGTGATCAGATCGTCACGGGTGGTCGTCTCGTCGAACGCCACCCCGACACGGTCCCCGTCGATGCGTCGCAGATTGACGTGGACCTCGCGAGCACGGTCGATGATCTGGTCGGCCTTGCCCGGAGTTTCCACCGCAAGCGTGTCGAAGAATGACGGCGTCGCACCTTGCCCGTGCAACGAGAACCCGGCCTCGGTGATCCCTCGAGCAAAGAGCCCCGCCAGTCGGTGAGTCCGGTGCGCGATGCGCTGCAGCCCCTCGCGACCATGGTACGCCGCGTACATTCCGGAGATGACTGCGAGGAGAACCTGCGCCGTGCAGATGTTACTCGTCGCCTTCTCGCGACGGATGTGCTGCTCACGCGTCTGCAGGGCCAGTCGCATAGCGTCACGACCCGCCGTGTCTTTGGAGACACCGATAATGCGCCCTGGAACCTGACGCTTGTACTCGTCGCGCACGGCGAAGAACGCGGCGTGAGGTCCCCCGAATCCAAGCGGCACTCCGAAGCGTTGCGAGTTTCCGACCACGACGTCGGCTCCGAGCGTCCCCGGGCTCTCCAGTACCGTCAGCGCGAGGAGATCCGAAGCGACGATGACTAGTGCACCATTGGCGTGCGCGGCTTCGATCCAAGCACGCGGGTCATCGACACGTCCGTAGGTATCGGGGTACTGCACGATGGCGGCGAAGTAGGAATCGTCGTTCGGAAATTCGTCCGTCGATCCGACGACGACGTCGATACCGAGCGGCTCGGCACGAGTCTGGATCACCTCGATGGTCTGCGGGTGAATGCGATCGGAAACCCAGAAGGTGTTCGACTTGTTCTTCTTCTGCACCGAGCGACAGAGGTGCATCGCCTCCGCCGCGGCGGTGCCTTCGTCGAGCATCGACGAGTTGGCCAAGTCCATGCCCGTCAACTCGGAGACCATGGTTTGAAAGTTGAGCAACGCCTCCATCCGACCCTGCGAGATTTCCGCTTGGTACGGCGTATAAGCGGTGTACCACCCCGGGTTCTCGAGGATGTTCCGCAAGATCACGGTCGGCGTGATCGTGTCCGAGTAACCGAGGCCGAGCATCGATCGAAACACCCGGTTGCGATCGCCGAGCGCGCGCGCTCGACGCAGCACGTCTCGCTCGCTCTGACTGTCGGGAAGCCCCAGCGGCCGGTCGCTGCGAATCGACTTCGGGATAGCACGATCGACCAAGTCGTCGAGCGTGCCGAGGCCGAGCGCTTCGAGCATCGCGTTGATCTCGGTCGGCGTCGGGCCGATGTGTCGATGCACGAACTCGCTCGAGTTCTCGAGTTCGTTGAGACGGGGTGAGTTCGCCATTTCAACCTCCGGGGCTGTTCACGAGTGTGCCGGTGCCATCCGCCACGCTGTCTGCTGGATTTGCATCTCGGGTAAGTTGCGTCTCGGGTGACCTTCTTGGAATCGCCTGACGCGCTGATCGAAAGACCGTCGGTGATTCCTCGGGGTGGACCCGGCCCAGGAGCCGGCGGAGCGCCGGACGAAAGCACGAGATCCGAACCGAGCGAGAAGGCCGAGCGGATGGACCCGAAATTGTAACTTTGCGGCATGGTTCGAGGAAGACCGCTTTGTCGCCCGGGACGACGGATTCGCGGCACCGCGCGGCCTTCCGGCGGTCGGAGGCCAAAATGTCAGAGGCGCGGGAGCGACCGCCTTCCACGGACCCTCGCCCTTCGACCATCTTGAACGAAACACACGCATGGGCTGGCAGGTTCGGTTGGCAACCTTCCGCCGAGCTCCACCGCTCACCCCACCTTCACTCGCCCTCCCGGCCCTCAGAAAACGGGGTCGCGCTCCGGTGTGTTCATCCCGTCCGTTTGGGGGTAGCGTATCCGGCGTTTTCCACCCACCACGACCAACCAGGAGGATGCGTCATGCCCCTCGTCCCGATGCGCGTTCTGCTCGACCACGCCGCCGAAAACAGCTACGGCGTCGCCGCGTTCAACGTGAACAACATGGAGCAGATCCAGGCCATCATGTCCGCCGCCGTCAAGACCGACTCGCCGGTGATCGTTCAGGCGTCTCGAGGCGCTCGCTCGTACTCCCAAGACAACTATCTGCGCCACCTCATGCTCGCGGCGTCGGAGCTTCACCCCGAGATTCCGGTCGCGATGCACCAAGATCACGGCAACAGCCCTGAGACCTGCTTCTCCGCCATCGACATGGGTTTCACCAGCGTCATGATGGACGGATCGCTCGAGGCTGACGGGAAGACTCCGGCCAGCTACGAATACAACGTCAAGGTGACCCGCGAAGTCGTGGATCGCGCCCACGCCGATGGCGTCACCGTCGAAGGCGAACTCGGTTGCCTGGGCGGACTCGAAGACGGCCACGGCGCCGGTCTCACCGAAGAAGAAATGAAATCGCACCTGACCGACCCGGAACAGGCGGAGCAGTTTGTCGCGGAGACCGGGTGCGACGCGCTCGCCGTGGCGATCGGGACCAGCCACGGTGCCTACAAGTTCAAGCGCAAGCCTGATCGCGACATCCTGGCGATGGACATCATCCGAGACATCCACAAGCGGCTGCCCGACTGCCACATGGTGATGCACGGCAGCTCTTCGGTGCCGAAACACCTGTTGGACATCATCAACGAGTTCGGCGGCGAAATGCCGGAGACGTACGGTGTCCCGGTCGAAGAGATCCAACTCGGCATCCAGCACGGCGTGCGGAAGATCAACGTCGATACCGACAACCGCCTCGCCATGACCTCCGCGATACGCAAAGTACTTTGGGAGAACCGCGGAGAGTTCGATCCGCGCGGCTATCTCAAGCCAGCCCGCGCAGCCATGGAAGAAGTGTGTCACGACCGAATGGTTTCGTTCGGGCAAGCGGGGAATGCCAGCAAGATGCGCATTCGAACCCTGGCCGACCTCAAGAAGAGCTACTCCGTCTAAGAGGTGTGACCGGAAGTGCACGTGTGGGGCGAGGACGCTCGAGCACCGTGGCGCTCGGATCGTCCGCGCCGGCGTCCGCGCCGGCGTTCGCGCCGCCATTCCTCGCTCCCGCGGGCTTCGCCGACCGCGTGGTGTCCGGGACATTACGGACAGAACCCGTTTTCCCAAAGTCACTTAAGAGTCAATTACGCAAGTCCCGACGACGTCCCGCGGGCAGCCTCAAATGTCCAAAACCCGTCCTGGACTTGGACTTCCTTCGCGACGATCATGGCGAAGTGTCGCGATGGCGCAGCGGGAAGGGCTTCCCGACCGAGCGCCGTCGCTCGGGGTGACGAGTTTGGCGAGTCCAAAACTCTCGACCTCCTCCGCCTGGGATCGGGTCTCATCGATCCGCGATCGATGAGCAGGGCTATACCCGCAATTTTTGGCCTAGGAGTCTAGCGCTGACGTTTTCGGACGCCGGCCGACGAGGGGACTCGTTTCATTCGTCACCGCAGACGAATCGGGAACCGGTCCAAATGGCTACCCAGTCGGCAACTCCGCTCAGAGTTCACAGTCCGAGTAGGGTTCAGAGTACGAGTCGATGGCACTGTACGAGTCGATGGCATTGTGCGTTTCATCGCGCCGCTGTGACCCGTCACCATGGCACCTGTAACGCTGCCACCCGCACTTCTGAGCCGACCTCTCGCCACAAGCCGACCTTGTCCGACCCCACCGCCCGAGTTCCCGGCTCGATCTTTCCTTCGAACGACTCACCTCTCGGCGTGCGAGAGGAACTCTTCGCTCTGGGCTCAAACGATGCCGCGTATCCTCGTGCTTCGTTGGCCCGTTCACCCATGAACCTCGTTCGGATTTGTGTGTATCCGACCGTGCCATTCTCTGGGCTGCTGCCTCGCAGCCGGGGTTCAGGAAGGTGGCAACATGCCCCACAAGCTTTTCGTCGGAGGCCTCCCCTGGGCGACAACCGCGCAGGAACTCGAGGACCTATTTGCGTCTTTCGGTGAAGTCACCTCGGCCAAGATCATTGCGGATCGTCGAACCGGGCGATCGAAGGGGTACGGGTTCGTCGAAATGAACACCCCCGACTCGGCCCGAGGCGCGCTCGATGCGCTCAACAACTCCGAGTACGGAGGTCGAAGCATTACCGTCGACCCCGCGCGAGACGCGGAAGCGGAAGCAGACTAGCCCGGAGACTGGCGACATGGAGAGGTATCGGACCAGCCGAATGAGATCGTTCTCAGACGGCGGCGGGCTACAACTACGCCCGGTCGGATTGGTGTTCTACGGCATCCAGCCAATAGGTCCCGCTCGCCACCGGCCCCAGTCATTCTGGTGATCGGGCCGTCCTTCATGCGGCGATCTGACCATCATCACGGGGTGGCCGCTCGACCGCTCTGGCGACTTTGTCGATCGTCCGCATAATGGCGCCTCGATGCTGCCGTCCAACCTCGAGGAGTCTCCCGATGATGAACACCGATTTCACCCGATCGCTGCCGCCCAACGAAGTCATCCGGGGCTATGCGCCCGGCGCTGCCGAGACGAAGTCTCTCGCCAAGCGGCTCGCCGAACTCTCCAGTGAAACGCTCGAGATTCCCTGCATCGTCGGCGGAGAAGAAATCCGAACCGGGGACATCCACGAGAACCGTGCCCCCCACGACCACTCCAACGTGCTTTGCCGCTGGCATGCGGCGAATCCCGACGTCGTCGAACGGGCCATCGTTGCGTCCCGTGAAGCGTGGCTCGAGTGGTCGGAAACGCCGGTTCACGTTCGCGTGGCCATCTTCGAGAAGGCGGCCACACTGCTCGCCGGCCCGTGGCGCGACACGATCAACGCCGCGACCATGCTCAACCAATCGAAGACGTGCTTTCAGGCCGAGATCGACGCCGCGTGCGAACTGATCGACTTCTGGCGCTTCAATAACTACTACGTCCTCAACCAAGTCCACAGTGAGCAGCCCCCGCACAGTCCGTCGGGCATGTGGAACGTGCTCGACCACCGCCCGCTCGAAGGCTTCGTTTACGCGGTCACGCCGTTCAACTTTACGAGCATCGCGGCCAACCTTCCGGGCGCCCCGGTATTGATGGGTAACGTCTCGCTGTGGAAGCCCTCGAACCACTCGATCCTGTCCAACTACTACATCATGAAACTCTACGAAGCGGCCGGCCTGCCGCCCGGCGTGATCAATTTCATTCCCGGGGATCCGGCAGCGATCACGCAGCAGCTGATGACCAGCCCCGAGTTCTCGGGCTTGCACTACACGGGTTCGACCGCGGTCTTTCAGCACCTGTGGAAAGTGGCCGCTGAAAACCTGCCGAACTACCGAAGCTATCCGCGAATCGTCGGCGAGACCGGCGGCAAGGACTTCATCTTCGTGCACGAAAGCGCCGACGCGGAAGCGACTGCGGTCGCCGCGCTGCGAGGCTCGTTCGAGTACCAAGGGCAAAAGTGCTCGGCCGCGAGCCGTATGTACGTACCGCGCAATCGTTGGTCGGAGATCCGTGATCGACTGATCGCCGACATGCAGACCATTCGTATGGGCGACCCGGCCGACTTCTCGAACTTCATCGGCGCGGTTATCCACGAGCAATCCTTCGAGAAGATCACCGGAGCGATCCAGCACGCACGTGACACGCCGGGTGCCTCGATCGTTCAAGGTGGTGAATCGAACCGCGAGCAAGGATGGTTCGTGCAGCCGACGTTGATCGAGTGCGACGATCCGCAATTCCGAACCATGCAAGAGGAGCTGTTCGGCCCGGTCCTGTCGGTGCACGTCTACGACGAAAACAACCTCGACGAGGCGCTGCGACTGTGCGACGAGACCAGCCCCTACGCGCTGACCGGTGCGGTCTTCTCGCAAGACCGAGTCGAAGCCGAACGCATCTCCGATCGTCTGCGCCACGCGGCCGGTAACTTCTACATCAACGACAAACCGACCGGCGCGGTCGTCGGACAGCAACCGTTCGGCGGTGCCCGCGCGTCGGGAACCGACGACAAGGCTGGAAGTGTGCTCAACCTCTTGCGTTGGGTCGCGCCGCGAACGGTCAAAGAAACGTTCGACCCTCCGCGCGACTACCGCTACCCGCACATGGGATAGCTCGAGATGAATTCCTCACCCGACCCGCAGCTCCCGATCGACGTTGCGGTCGACGAAACCCACACGTTCCTCGGCGAAGTTCTGCCGCCTCCCCCGGCTCGCGTCATCGAAGTCGGGGGTGGGCGCGGTGAAGTCGCCGAGCGCTTGCTCGGCGACGGCTATGCGTTGAAGTTGATCGATCCGTCGCCAACGTCGGTCGCCGCGGCTCGCCGGCGGGGCATCGACTGCGTCGAACAATCCTGGATCGACTACGGGGCAACGGAGTTCGGACGCACTGAGTTCGGCGCTTCGGAGCATTACGACGCGGCGCTTTTCGTGCGCTCCTTTCACCACATCACTCCGGTCTCCGAAGCCGCGGGGATCGCGGCGAAGTGCCTCGTCCCGGGCGGATGCATCGTGATTGAAGACTTCGCCTTCCAAACCGCCGAGCCGGCGCTCATCGAGTGGTGTGCAACAACCGCCGAGCGCCTTCGCGAAACGGGAGAGTTCGCACCCGAAGCGGGAACACTCCTGGACCATCTACTGAACGACAGCCGCGGTCCCGCCGAAGCGTGGCAACACTGGGGCGACGACGTGCACGGCATTCACAGCGAGGACGAGATGCTGACGGCGCTGCAGCAGCACTTCACGATGGACCTGCGTCGTAGCGTGCCGTACGCGTACCGTTACTTCCTCACGGGACTACCGAACGACGCGAGCGGAGTTGCGACCGCGCGTGAGTTACTCGACGCCGAACGTCGAGCGATCGCGGACGGGGCATTCGCGGCCATCGGCCGTCGCTGGGTGGGGTCCGCCCGGATCACGAGATAGTCTCGAGGTCGTCTATCAGGAACTGCGTTCACTCCACCAAGTGCGACGCTTGGCGGCTTCCTGACGAGCCTTCTCGGCGCGGATCGCCGCCCAGACCTTGCTTTCGTTGTCCGACGGTGTCCCCCGGCAACCGTCCAAGTCGAGCAACTCCAGCTGGGTCAACCCTCGGAGCGATGCCAACCTGGCATCGGTGAACTTCGTTCATGGCAAGGATAGCCGCAGGGAGCGGAGCGCCTTCAGTTTTCCGAGGGTCGCAAACATTTCGTCGGACAGGAATAAGTCAGAGCGGATCACGAGCCGGCGAAGCTTCTTGAACTTCGCCAACGGCACGAAGTTCTTGTTGTCCATCTTGCTGCCGGGATAGAGCAGAACCAGCTCCTCCAACTCGGGGCAACGGGCGGCCAGCGCGGCGATGGAACCGTGATCGCGCACCTTCAGTTCGACGCGCTTCGTCGTCACGGGAAGCGTCGCGATGGCGATGCTGCACTTCTCGCGCCCCGGTACTTGAATCATCGGTATCTGCGGAGAATCGATCGACGCGCAGGTGAGAGCGATCACGAAAACGTAGCTAATCACGACTCCCCTTTTCGTTTGGGCTCAGCAGACTCAACTCCGGCGTAGTGAGCCTTCGGTACGAATTGGCTCCGGCTAGAGTTCCCTCCGAAGAGAAACTTCAACGAAGCCCGTCAGACCGTCACCGCGCCTCGACGATTGTACTCGCACTGACGGCTACGGCCCCGCTCGATCCGCTTCGTTCTTCGTCTGGATCGTGATTGTTGGCGCGACCGCCGGTTCGATCGCGGCCGGCTTGGCGAATCCCAACCAACGCCGCTCAGGATCGTAGATGAGGGCCGCTCCCCCGCGCTCCCACCACGGACCCGGCGTCGCTGCGACCAACTCGGCCCGGTTCGAGCAAGGTTTACCGTGTTGCAATTCGAACCAGCGAACGCCAACCGCAGCGTTGATGAGCGGCTCCCACGAGTGGTGACTGTTCAGCGTCGTGACCAACGCCGTAGACACCAATCCCCCGCCGATGGTGTGAAGCCCGCCGTAGTTGCCGCTCCACACAATACCGAACAACGTCGTCGGCACGCCTGCCTCTCGGTACCACGCGTCATAGTCGACGTCGCCGCCCGTAGGAATCGATTTATTGATCAGCCGCATCAATCCGGCAAATGCGTTCTTGGAACGGTTCGGCTTGAAGGCGAACGTTCTGCCAACGGCGCCTGAATTGACCGCGAGCGTATCGAGCAAGGTGGCTACCGCCTCGAACGTCGTCCACACCGCGCGGCGAAGGTCGACGTCGGTCAGCCGATTCGACGACAAGCACTGCCGAAACTCCTCCAACGCCGCCGCCGAGACAGCGGGATCAGCTAGCGCACGCACTACTTCGCGATCGACCATGCGAATCGCCACGAACGTAAGGCTGATCTCGAAGCTATCTCGAGATCGACGAAACGATCGCAACAGCATGGACCGAACACGAACCGCTTCTACAAAAACGTCGTCGGCCCGCCCTTCGTTGACGTAAACCCTAGCCCGCCAACGCCACCAGTAGACCGTCTTGATCAGAACGGACATGTACTCCTTGCCTTGATACTCCCCGTTCACGTTCTCGGTGACACTGGGGTGCACGAACTCCACTCGACCGGCGAGTACCGCTTGGTCGAGGGCGGCCAGAAGCGGCTCGGCGTCGGCAAGGCAGCGGGCGACGAAGGCCCAATCGATCGGCTCGACGCCATCTCCCTGGAGTTCCAACATGGCCATTTCGTCTTCGCTCAGCTCGGCGGTGGCCTCCGCCGCGTCCATCAGCAGCGCGCACGCGTTCACCCCTTCTCCGGCGGAGAGTAACTCAACACGAAGGTCGGCGACCGACTCCATGTCTTCGTCGAACATGTTGGGAGAGAACACGAGGAGCAGGACGGCCAATGCGAGCAGCAGCAGCTTCAACTTGCCGAAGCGACGCTGCACAGGTGGAGCCGCGTTGGAGTGGTCGGACGTGTCATCGCTCATCAAAGCCCCCGGTGCTGTTCAGGTCTCAACGGAACCTCGCCGCTCAACGCCTGGTCAATAACCCTCACGATTGCCTCGCGATCTTCCGGCAAACGACCGCCGATCGGCAAGTAGTTCGACGCGTGGTTGGTCCGAAACACTGCGTCGGTCGGTCTAGCTTCATCGACGAATGTACGCAACTCTCCCAAAAGCCGATCCACCGGAGGGAGCTCGAAGAGCCCCTTCTCTTCCATGCGCGCTTGCGGCGTACCGGGCACGACCGTCAAAGTGAGAGCCGACAGGTAGTCGGGGTCCATCGCGGTCGCCAAGCGCGCGGACTCTCGCGCGTGTTCCTCCGAGCGCGCAATTCCACCAGCGCCGAGCAGGAAAATCGCCGAGAGTCGCATGCCTGCCGCGTGCGCTCGCTGTGCCGCCTCCGCGTGCGACGCGAAGTCACTGCCCTTGGCTATGCGCTTGAGCGTGGCGTCGTCACCCGACTCCGGACCGATGTACAACAGCGACAGACCCGCTTCGCGCAGAGCGGTCAGATCCGCTTCCTTCTTCTGGAGGACATTGGTCGCCATGGCATAGCAGCTCACTTGCCTCAGCCGTGGAAACGCGTCGTGCAACGCCTCGAGAATCGCCAGCCAATAGTCCTTCTCGAGAATCAACGCGTCGCCGTCGGCGACGAACACCTTCTCGACTTGCTCACCGTGTTCCTTGGCCGCGAACGCGATGTCTTCGAGCGACTCCTCGAGCGGGCGCACTCGAAACGACTTGTCCCGATACATGTCGCAGTACGTGCACTTGTTCCAAGAGCAGCCAATGGTGGCTTGAAGTATGTAGGAGTACGCCTCGCTCGGTGGGCGGTAGAGCTTGCCTTCATATCTCACGGTGACGCCGATCTCCGACTCATGAAAGGTGTGCTGGAAGTAAACGAGAGTTCATCGGGGGCGGCGGAGTATATCGAAACCGATCCTCGAGTCCCACGCGATCGGTGCCCGCGCGGCGGTGTCACCGGTCCATGCTCAAACGGTCGACGATCGGAAATCGTATCCGAACTGGAGATCCGGCCGAACGATATGGGAATGTCGTCGGAGTTCACTTTCTCCCAACCGATGCCTGCGCAACAATAGGACATATCCCGTGGGGGGAGCACACCGAAAAAGTGGAGGTTCTTGTGAGCTGTCTCAAACTGAAACGCTCGGCGCCGGAAGTCTCAGCGCTACAAACCTCGGCGCTGGCGTTCGGCGCGTTGCTCTTGGTGTTGATCTTCGCTTCACCGACGCTCGCATCCATCTGTGGCTCGGCCGTCTACTCCGTGTCTGCTTCGAACGACCTGCTGACCGAGCGCGATCCGTCCGATGCCAGCGAGTACGGTTCGGTGACCATGACGTTGGCCGGTGAGACGATTCTCGGCGCGCACGCGCTCTCGACGGGATTCTTTGGGAAAGCGCTGTTCGTCTTGCTCGACCTTCAAGGGCACACGCATTCGTTTCTCGGGTTCGTCAACCCCCTCACCGGAGTGGTCGACCCCGTCGGCTCGACCGGCTTGCGGCTGAGCACCATGGCAGAGGTCGGAGGCACCGTGTACGCCATGACCGACGCCAACGAGACGCCGGCCGAAACGCTCTTCACGCTCGACCTGGGGGATGGATCCGCAACAGTGGTGTGCGCGCTCGAAGCCGGAGACTTCGGCAAGGCGATCGCGTTCAACTTGTCCGATGGACTCCTCTGGCACATCTCCGGCTCCGGTGGTCCCTACGATCCCATAGCCGACACCGGACTCGCGACTCAGGGAGTCGACCTCTTCAGCGTCCCGTGTGACACGTTCGACATCGCCGTCCCGCCGCTTGTGAGCGACGACGTTTGCGAAGCGGTCACGATCCTCGACAGCGGCGCCGTGATCTGGAAAAAGGGAATCGGACCGGGGTCCGTCTACGTGTTCGACGCGTTCGATGGATCGATCTCGGGCAGCAGCGCTACCGCAACTGACATTTCGGGGCTAGCTTCGCTCCCGATCTGCTCGTTCGTTGAGTTCATGCGCGGCGACGTCAACTACGATGGTCTCACGAACATTGCCGACCCGATTACGCAACTTGGCTATTTCTTCACGCCGCCAACTTCCCCGTACCTTCCATGCTTGGACGCCTCCGATGCCAATGACGACGGCCTCATCGACATCTCCGACACCATCGCCATCCTGAGTTCGTTGTTCCTCTCCCCAGCGGTCCCGTTGCCGTTCCCGTACCTCGAGTGCGGATTCGACCCCACCGATTTCGATACGCTCGACTGCGAGATCTACGACGCTTGCCCGTAGAGGCCCGGACGAGCTCGGTCGAGCAAGCCGTTGCCCGCGTGGGTCGTCCACCGTCGCTGTGTTATCGATCGGTGGACGACTCGCGTTGGAACGCAATCGCAGCGTCGATCTGCTTCACATACGCGGTTTCCATGACATCGTCGGTGAAGCTCGCGCGATATCGCTCGAGCGCGGGTAACGCCTTGGCGCTCCGAACTCGCGTGAAGTATTCGACGATGCGCGAATTCTGCGAACTGCTGCGACCCAGGATGTCGGACAGCGAAGTGGCGACAGAATTCCCGCCGATGGCGATCAGTGCGTTCAGGGCACCGCTTGCGAACTTCTGCTCGTCTCGCTCGACAACCTTGAGCAGGCCAGGGATCGCCGCTTCGTCGCCGATCTCTCCCAAGGCATGCGTGGCGCCGTATCTACCGTTCGCCGTCTCGGTCGCAGAGACCGCGATCTCGATCAACGCAGGCACCGCCTTCGACCCCAAATGTCGCAGCGCCCGTTGGCTCGCCCCCCAACCGACACGCTCCGAACCATCACGAAGTAGCGCCAGCATCGGCGGGAGAGCCCCGAGCCCCAGAACACGGGTCGAGTGGGTCACCGCGTAGTCGCGGTCCTCGTCGGTGATCCCCGCCGACCGCTCAGCCAGGCCGTGTTTGCGAAACAGCTCCGCGGCCCGCGGGTCGCCGCGGTGGGCTAACAACACGCCGGCGCGTAACCGCGTGGCAAGTGCCGCCCCGTTGTCCTCGAACAATCCGACGACGGCAGATTCTTGCCCACCGGAGTCTTGCCCACCGGAGCCTGGCTCGCCGGAGTCTCTGCCACCGGGAAGGCTCCCATCGAAGAGAATGTCGAGCGCGACCTGCCGCGCCTTCGGCTCGGGCATCTCCAGTCCCCGCCGAACGTCATCGAAGGTTCCTTCACGAGTTTGGCCGGTGACGAAGTCGATGACGCGCACGATCGGCTTGCCGACCGGGGCGACTCCGAACAAACCACCACCCGCGATAACCACGACCTGCCGACGCTCGTCGTCTATCCAACAGCCGCGATGCCACCACGTGCTCGACGCGGTGCGTGGGAATTGATCGAGGTGATCGGGAAAGAGTTCCGGCAACGTCTTCTCGAAGTGCACGGTGCCGTCGGCCGCGACCGCGACCACCGCCTTGCCACTGCCGAGCCGGCCGTACGAATCGAACGCGGCGAAGCCGAGCCCTTCGGACGAGACGCGAACGTGCACCGGAGCATCCACCAGCCGGCCCCGCTTCAACACCTCGTGGCCGGCGATGGCCATCGAAACCGGCTTTCCGGTTTTCGCG
Source organism: Planctomycetota bacterium (assembly GCA_021776775.1). GTDB lineage: Bacteria > Planctomycetota > UBA8108 > UBA1146 > JAJFFE01 > JAJFFE01. The sequence continues at coordinate 25,242 of JAJFFE010000081.1, forward strand.
TCGATGTCCGTCTCAAGTCGCGAATCGATCGGTGGGGAGTCGGCTCCCCGCCGAAAGAAGACGTACTTCGCGGGTCCCAAGAAGTTGGCCGTGACCAGAACACCATACGTACCGGTGGGATCCGCAACGAGGCGATCGGCATACGGTGCCCAACTGTCGGCCACAACGGTCCCGGCGATCGCTAACAACAAGACGGACGCGAGTACGAGTCTCATGCGATCTCCAAACGGTTACCCCACCCACTCGATCCAACTAAGGAGCGTGACCGATGACGCTCACGGCCTCGCGCCGACTGTCACTTACCTGATTCGGTCTTCGCCTTGGGCATGGCGGTCGACGGAACGTCCATGTGTCGAGCCAGCTCACGAATGTGTCGAGCGACCGAACGCTTCGCGATGACAACCAAGGTGTTGGTTATAGGATTGCTGAAGAACTTCAGGGTGCCGGTCGCCGACCGGTTTCCGGAAACATCCAAGACTTCGCGAAACATCTGAATCCCAATATTCACATCGGCATGCTTGAACCCGACGAATACCGTGATCAACTCATGAGGATTGCCATCCGGTATCGCTTGATCGACTCCCACGACCTCGCGCGGATTAGCCCCTGGAGTCTGTTGGCGAGATTGATGGTGACGAACGTAGCTCACAACGTTTCCGTCGCTCAGCTGCCGGTCGTACACGACGTATCCGTTGTGCTCGAGGATCGACATCGCCATGTCCGCCGTGAGCGTTTCGACATCGTTGAGCATGTTGATCTGCACGTCATCCCGAAACATAGGGTCGTCTTGCGACGACGGGGTGACGATCGTCTTCCCTACACTGAAATGAAGGAACCGAAGGAAGTCGTTCATCGGGACGCGGCCAGCCGACAGTCGGCCGCTCTCCATTTCGATAGCGCCAAACTTGGTCGCCCCCTGCGCCTTCTCCGGTCGAGACGGTCGAGGCGAGCGAATTTTCTGGCCCATGGTCGATCCAGTGAAACTGATCACAGTGCAGCCGACGATCAAAGCGGCCGCGAGCGGACGTCGTACATCCATGAGAATCCCTTCCGGATGTCAAAGCGTTGAGACACGTCTGAAGAGGAACAATTTCTCCTCATCACCGAGAGGCTAGTGTGTGAGCAGCTCTTCTCGGAGGCAATGACTCATATGCGTTACGACGCCGGCGCAACACAAGTGGCGCAAAAGGCTCATCGCCGACTGTAGAACAGTGCAACGCGCGGAAAACGCCATGCACGCGCCCTTCAGCCCTTTGAGCTTCCCGGCACCCCGCTTTGTGCGAAACGGATACAACGACTGTAGCTGCGGAGCGGCTGTGCATATCCCTACTCGCCGCCAACGAATTCGCAGAGCCGTGCACCCCGCGAACGTTACTAGGTGCCCGCGTAGTGCGTTTCCGGTAACGGCTCGGGCTGATCGATCACTTCGTCGCCATCGTTGGGACCTTCGCTCGCCCCGCCATCGCGCTGGGCGGCCGACGGGCGTACGAGCCCCATCTCAGTGACGTCGCCGGGCATGGCGTGCAAGTCAGCACTCGACGCGCACACGCCACGTCCGCGCGGGGGAACCTGCCACGATTTGCTCGGCGCATCGCCGCGAACTTCGCGAGGGATGAACCCGAGGCTCGCCAACCAGGTCGCCGTCGACGAGAACTCCGCATCGATCGCAGCGAGTTCGCTGCCGAGCGCCGTCTCGGCGTCGATGCGATCGCCCGAACTGGGATCGTCGGGCGCGGTGTCGGCCGCGTCATCGGGAGTGAACAGCCAACGGTACAGCAGCGGATACGCCGCTTCGAAACAGGCACGGTGATGATCGTTGATCATCCAGCGTCGGTCGCGCACGTACGGCGTGAGCGAATCCGGGAACATGTGCTTGAGGTCGTGCTTGCCGCCACGGTCGGTGAACTTGCGATCTGCGAACCCGCCCTGCCCGCGCTGCATCAACCCTTGGTTGCGAGCCTCGTGATAACTCGCGCGGTTGTTCATGACGTTGGAGTACTTGTCGACGACTTGCTCGAGCGTCAACAGACCGCCGCCGAACGGTCGGCTCGCGACGGCCATGTAGTCGGTGCGGAACTTCGTGCCGTGCTGACAGAGGAACGACCACGCGAGATCGAACACGAGGTGCGGCACGGACTTCACCACTCGTCGCACGTGAGCATCGCTCGATCCCGTCGGGTCCCTCGGCTCGGTGCGAAGCTGCGTCCGGTGAATCCCGGGAAACGGCAGGAAGACCACGTTCTGATGTTCGGACTGACCGTCGCGAAAGGTCATCTTATCAAGGTCGACCGGCACGAACCCCGCGCGCCGCTCGTCCATGGCCAACGTCACAATGCAGTCGTTGACGATCGGCGGTAGGTTGTGGCAGTCCCAGTCTTGCTCGGGGAACCGCTCCGCTTTGCGGCTCGACCCCCGCCAGTCCCCTTTCTTTCCGAAGCGCCCCGGCACCGGATCGATAGCGAAGATGTTGACGGCGAGCCCTTCGAGTTTGATTCCGGTGGGAACGATCTCTTCGCCAGTCCGCGGGTTCTCGCGCCCTCCGGCGTTCGAGTCGTTCTCGCGGAGTGTGTAACCCTGCCCCGCCGAAAACGCGGCGTAGATGGCGTTGGCCAGTTTGATCGTCGTGATCGCGCCGCGACTCCACCCGATGAGGTTGATCACGAACGGGAACTGCTCGTCCGCGTTGGCGTGAAGTTCGTGCAGCACGTAGAGCGCGTGCGCCACGTTGTCGTCCCAGCCGTCGCCCATGATATCGCCGCGGTGCTTACCGGACTTGGGGATCGAAATGTGCTTCGACGTCCGGTATGCCTCGTCCTTGAGCGGCTTCGCGAACGGCGGCGTCAGGCAAGAGGGATCGTTGGGTACGAAGTCACCCGGCATCGGATTGATGTTCGGCAACGGCAGCTCGGCCCCCGCGAGTCCGACCTCTTTCGGTTTGGACGTGTAGTACGGCTCACTGGCACTGTCCGGTCCGGCTTGCGCCATGTCCGCCGTTCCAACGCCGTCGAGGATGAGGAAGTCCTTCGTGTAGTGCTCGTCGAAGAAGGCGTCGGTGTTGTTCCAGTAGAACTTCTGCTCGGAGCTCGCGAACGGGTCGTAGCCGTCGCGCCAGTACGCCAAGCTGAACTCGCTGATCAGCTCCAAACAGCGACCGTCACGGTGGCCGCCCGTCCCGTGGCAGAAGATCGTGAACACCTTCGGAATCTGATAGCGATTGACCGCTCCGGTCTTCGCCACGAGTCGACGGTGAGAGACCGGAATGCGCGTCTCTTCTTCGGGTTCTGGATCGGGCATGTGGGTCTCCTCGATATCTCTCAGGTCGTGTGAACGTCGAATGTGATGCGATAATCGCCAGCGTGGGGTACTTCGACTTCAGCCCGGCCCGCGGCAAGGGTGCCGCGGGCGACACGGCTCCAGCGTCCACCGACCGCTTCTTCGACCACGAACGTCGGTCCGTCGGTGTCGTCAGTGTTGCGGTCAGCGGCACTGTCAGTTTCGCCGCCGAGTTCGACCTTCAACGTCGTCACCTCGGCCGGCGCTTCCTGCACAGCGGTGACGAATGCCGGGTGGTATTCGAACGTCACGTGGTACTCGTCGCACGGCGCGTGCGAAACGTCGACGGCGGTGGGTCCTTCGAGATCGATCGGTCCCGACGCGACTATGCTCCAGCCGTCATCCCCCTGACACTCGACGATGTACCGGTAGGATCCCCCGGACTCGTCGCCCGCTTGGGAACCGTCCGACGCTTCGTCGACCGCGGCCAAGTCGATGAGCAGCGTCGCACTCGGTGCCGCGACGGCCGTGGTCGTCTCGCACACTGCAGCCGCTTCGAAGCTCACCCGGCACTCATCGTCTTCGAACCCGGAGACATCGACCGGCGTCACCCCGCGCGGCAAGAGCGGCCCGCGGGCGACGGTTTGCCATCCCGCATCGCCGTGAACCTCGACGCAGTAGAGAACACCGGTGACCCGCTTGCCGTCAGCGTCGACGACGTCGAGATTCAGGAAGGGAGTGGTGGTGACGCGGGCCGGGCCGGGTTCGGTCGCCTCGGGCGGATAGAACGTGACGTAGCAGTCGGCCGCGGAGAGGTCAGTGCTATCGCGAACCTCGGCGCGCCCGTCGACCAAGGTGCCTTCGCTGACGACGTGACAGTCGTCGCCTTCGCCCTGTTCGAGGACGTAGCGCCAGCCGTCGGCGAGTTGCTCGCCGTCATAGAGTTCGAGTTCGATCCATTGCGGACGCCGAAGCACGTACGTCGTGCGTCGACTCATCCGCGCCCCGGAGCCGCTGTTCGCCATGCGTTTTGATCCTGATCCGGAGAGCCCGCGGACCGCGGCACTCTCCGTTCAAGAATAAGATGGCGCGCCCCCGACCACCCGACACCCGCCCCCGCGTCAGAACCAGGTCCTCACTAAGTCCATTCCAAGCGGTCACTTCCGTGTGCGCACCCACCACCGCTTGGAGGGCGATCCCCGGCGACCGGCGGGATCGAGCCCCGCTGCCGGTGCTCGCCCTCCCGGGGCCTGACGCCCCCGCGAACACGGCGGGTGCGGGGCTGACGGAGAAGGTGACGGGGAAGCCATCTGCAACAGAGACTCAGCCGCCGGACCATGTGAACGTCGACCGGCCTCGATCCATCTCGTATCGTTGCGTCCTTCGAGAGGCGATACCGATGGCAACCGACACGAACCTAACGTCGATGAAACGACGTCGACGTGTACGCGTTGCTCTGATGCTGCTCGTGCTACTTCTCGTCGCGATCGTGTCGTATACGTTTTTCGTCGACGTCGGCGCTCCCGTCCTTCCCGCCCACTGGCCCGCGCCCGTTTCGGTACCGAAGAGCGAGAACGGAATCTACGCCTACCACGCCGTGGTCCGCGCCTATGGAGATGCCGCTTTTAGCCAGAATCCGGTCCCCGCGTCGGAGTGGATTCAGCGTCCTTCCGGACAAGAATTGCTCGCCCTGTTCGATCGAGCGCTGGAGTTCGAGCAGATCGCGCTTCCGAAAACCTCGCATGGCGCAGAGCTGTTCGAGATAGTCAAGCTGCTCACCGCCATCGAAGCAGACCTAGAAGTGGCATTGGGCAACGGAGACATGGACACCGCGGCGCGCGATATCGAACGCGGCTGTCGGCTCGTTCGTCAATTCGAAAACTCCGTGGATTTCGGATTCAATACCAACGCGGACTGGGTGCGTGATTGTGTGACGACCATGGTTCTGAAGCACGCGTTCGAATCCGATGCGTTCCCGTTCGACAGGTGCGCCTCGAGCTTGGCCAAGTCCCGCCCCCGAGCTGCGTCCCGGACTCGTTTTTCGAGCTCAATGTACGCGTATGGTTCTAAGAGTCTGACGTCGGTCACCGAGACCGGTGACCTCGACGACTTGCACGGATGGCTCGGCCACGACTTGCTAACGATCGCGAAGACCGCACCGAGCTGGGGCCGAATTCGTGTTAACCGCACGAGCCACGCCCTACTCGCGTCGTTGCGAAAACTCGAGAACTCTTGGGAGCGTGACGACGTGGAACTCAACCTCGAGCCGAAGCCGTCGCGACTGAGCACACTCCGGGGATACTTGACGGGCAATGTCGTCGGCGAGCTCTGCATGTGGACGTTGCGATCGGAACTCGGTTCCATGGTGGCAAATCATCGAAACGTCTGCACTCAGTACGCAGCGCTCGAACTCGCTATTGGCTTTCGGAGATACGAAGCAGAGCACGGTGTGCTTCCCGAAGAGCTCGACACTCTTCGGGAGTTCTCGGATCCACCTCTACCCATCCCGAGCCAGTCCTTCAACTACGATCGATCGAACCGGACGCTCACGTTCCCGCAACGACCGGTGAAGCGACGCTGGATGGCCGAGCAGCCGTGGTCGTCCACCGGAACGTTGACGTTCTAACTCGACGCCGCAAAGCGTCGCTCCTTGCTCCCATTCACGGACACGCCGCTGTGGCGGCCGCGCAACCGACGGTATCGACGGTCGGGTCTGTTCCGCAGTTCGGAAACGTCGGCGTCTGCGGCTGAGGTGAACCAATAATGAAAAGCGAGGCGAGCATCGAGACCGGGTCGGCGATATCGACCGCTCCGTCGTCGTTTGCATCGCACGCGTCGGCGCAGGCGAGCGGCGTCGCTCCGATAACGAATATTGCCGCGAGGGCCACGACGGGATCGCTGATCGTAAAGAAGCTGTCGTCGTCGCAGTCGCCGCGCGAGAACGTCGCTATCGAGAAATTGACCAGCTCGAAGACGGTCGCGAGGTACGCGGCCGGGTCATCCATGCCGGCCGGTTCGACCGACGCCGAGTAGGTATTGCCGGCACCGGGGACGACCAGCTCATCGTGAGGATAGTAGACGGCGACCGCGTGGCCAGCGCTGGGCGATTCTAGAGCAAACTCTTGAAGACCTCCCATGAGTTCGGTGCCCGCCGCGGGGTCAGCCAACATGAGATTGTCGGTCCAGTCGTTGCCCGCTTGGTCTTGGGTGTAGTCGCTAGCGA
>JAJFFE010000082.1 GCA_021776775.1 Planctomycetota bacterium
GAGGTAGGCCCCGATGATGATCATGATCGCGCCGTCGATGGTGGCGGAGTCTGTCACGTTGAGATCGCTGTCACTCTGAAACCACAATCACTCTGAAACCGGTCGACCCAGCGTAGGCTCCCCAATCATTCATGAAAGGGAGCCGTTCCGGGCCTGGAAAGTGCGACGTCGCCATGGAAGTCAAGATCCTAGCCCGGATCCGTAACTCGGCGCTGGGCGTCGATGGTCTCGCGTACCGCATCCAGGAGATCGTTTGGCGAGAACGGCTTTTCCAAATAGCGGTGTTCTCCGCCCGAGATCTCTGCCAGAAACGCCTCGTTCGTGGCGTACCCGGAAACAAACAGGACTTCGAGGCCCGGTCGTCTCCGTCGTAACTCTTCCGCCAGATCGATTCCGCTCATCTCAGGAAGGACGACATCGGTCACCAGAAGGTCGATCGACGCCGGGCGAGCCTGGACGAGTTCGAGGGCTTCGCTAGGGCAGGCGGCGGAGTACACTTCGTAACCTGCGGATTGTAGAACTTTCTCGACTCCCAGACGGATCTCCCGATCGTCCTCGCACAGAAGCACCCCTTCGCCGCCCGAAGTATCCGCCGCCTGACTCGGGCCCTCGGCACGGGGGCGGACCACGGTTGCGAGCGTCATCGGAAGGTAAATTCTGAAGGTTGTTCCGACGCCTAGCTGGCTATTCACGGATACGACGCCGCCGGACTGCTGAACGACGCTGTGCACAGTGGCAAGGCCAAGCCCAGTCCCTTGCGTGAGACTCTTCGTCGTAAAGAACGGCTCGAACAAATGAGGAATGATCTCGGGGTCGATTCCGGGGCCGGTGTCTCGCACTTCGAGAAGAACACAGGGAGTCTTCGAGAGAAGCGCGCTCGCTTGAGTATGCTCGTCGTCCCCGGAGGTCATCAGACGGGTTACCACCGTGATCTGGCCGGCGGAGACCAGAGCGTCCCGGGCGTTGAGGACAAGGTTCAAGACGACCTGCTCCAGATGACTCGGATCCATGCGTATGGCCGCGGCACCACTGATGAGCTCAAACTCGAGCTGGACATTCTCCGGGAGCGAAAGCTCCAACACGCTCTTCAACCCCCGAATCACATCATCGCAGACGATGACCTGCGGACGCACCACCTGCTGACGGCTGAACGTGAGCAACTGTCGAGTCACCCCGGCCGCGCTCGTGACCGTCGACTCGATCTCCCGTAAGTGCTTGTCAACGGCAGCGGGCACAGGTCCCTCGAACTCATTTTCGATGAGCCGCGGTCGAAACAACAACGAGGTCAGGTAGTTGTTGAAATCGTGAGCCACCGTAGCGGCCAGTCGCCCAATGACCGCCAGCCGCTGCGACTCTGCCTGTTCTCGCAAGAGCCGGCCCCGTTCTCGCTCCGCCTCGATCCGCGCCGTGACGTCGAGCCCGAGGAAGAGGACACGTCGCACCCGACCGGCCGCGTCCTCGATGGGAACGAAGCAGCCGTCGAAGAACGCGCCGGCGCCACTCTTGAACTGAAACTCGTTCGACCGACCGCGGCACGCTTCTTCGAACAGGACACCGACGCGGTCTCGCTCCCAACCGGCTTTGATCGCTCGAAGATGGGCCACACCGGACGCCTCGACGTCGGGAGCCAAGTCCAACAGAAGCCGACCCGCGGGGTTTGTCGATATCACGTTGCCATCGACCGCGAGTTGGTGAATGACGTAAGGAGAGTGCTCCACGAGGGCGCGGTAGTTTGCCTCACCTCGTTCCACGGCTCGGTCTGCGTCGCGTCTCGCTTGGGTTAGCTCTTGCTGAACTCGCGCCACTTCGAGACGGTCCTTTTCGTTCGTCTTTGCCGTTTTCGAGACAAGAGCGTGATTCAGTTTGAGGTGATGCAGCGCGTTCGCCAAATCGCCGAGCCCCTCGTACGCATCGGCCAGCCGCCCGTGCGCCCGCGCCAGGCTCCTGTCGTACGTCGACCCCTTTAGGACTTGCGCTGCTAGGTTTATGGCGGCGTCAAAGTCCCGCTGATCGATACACACCTCAGCCTTGTGAAGGAGTGCGTGGATTTCGCTCCAAGCGTCACCGTGTTCGCGACTCCATTCGAGCACGAGATCAAAGTGCGCATGCGCTGCTTCGTACGATTTCATCGACTGTCGGACAGCCCCGAGAGCGAGTTGCGCCTTGGTGCGCTCGCCTTGATTTGCGGCCCGATCGGCGACGTCGAGCGCCCGATGCGCGGACTCCAACGCCTCGTCCAACTCGCCCTGCTGACTTTGAAAGTGAGCCAGCCGACACCACGCTTGCGACTCGTAGTAGAGGTTTCCCGTCTCCTCGCAGTTTACCAGCAGCTCGCGCAGATACGTGGCACCCTGCTCATTGGCATCCATCACGGTGCATGCATCCGACATGAGGAGAAGGAGCGCGTTCGTCATGACGACGTCGCCGTGGGCGCGGGTCATGGATAGTGCGCGACCGCACTTCTCCAACGCGGCAGCGTGATCGCCCATCACGGAATGAACACGGCCGGTCTGACCCTCGATCCGCGCCTCGAGCCACAGATCTCCCGTCGACCGAGCATCGCGAAGAGCGTGGTCGAACGACGAGAGGGCGGCCAGAGATTCGCCCAACCCGGACTGAGCTTGACCGATGACAAACGCTAGACGCGCGGCGACGGCGAGCGCCGCGTGCTCACGTGCGATCGCCAACGCCGACTCGGCGATCTTCAGCCCGCCGGCGAGATCGCCCAACTGAAGCGTTGCCCCGGCGAGGCCGAACATGCACTCCGCCAAGAGCGGAGGGTCGTCGTCTAGCGCTTGTTGAAGATCGACCGCTCGCTGATGCTGATCTCGAGCGACGGTCGCCTCACCGCGCACCGCCTGCGCCATACCGAGGAGGTGGTGCGCGTGGACTCGGGCACGATCGCCCGAGGCCATGGCCAAGACCTCCTCCGCCAACTCCAGCGAGGTAGCGCCGTTTCCAAGCTCCGAGTGCAGCCGACACGCCGCCGACAGCACTGACTCCCTCAGCGCCGAAAACTCATCGACCGAGCCCTCGCGGTCAACCATTCGACGCGCCTCGTCAATCCAACGGCACGCCTGCAGTTTGTCAGTCGTCTTCAACTGGTTGGACAACTCCAAAAGCAGACGCACGCGGTCCGCCCCGTCCGCGTCGCGCAGTCGATTCAGGAGTGCCTGGCAGTCGATCGGAAAAGTCATAGGCGGATCATAGCCCAACCTAGTGAAAGCCTATATTGATTCCCGACTGAACCGAGGAGGCTCCTCCTTTCCTCGTCCGTAGTCAGCCGGCACAATAACCCGTTGACACAGCGGTCCCGATACTGCGGACGACAACCCCGCGATCGGGTGGATCTGCGCAAGATTGCGCCGACCGCAAGAATCGGAAAGGCGACTTGCATGCGTTATTTAGGAATAGTGCTCACGGCCCTCCTCTTCGCAGCGTCTGCATTTGCACCGTCCGCCTTCGCCCAGCCTGCGGTCCTGCGGTACAGCTTCTCGGACACAACGTTGTTACCGGACATCCTCGATCAAACGATGGCGGCAAATGACGCAACCGCCGGGCCGCTGGCCATCTTGGTTGACGATGTCCCGTCTACCGGCGTCCCCGTAGTCTCCGGCAATCGGTGTCTCGATTCCAGCGACACCGCCGCCTCGAGTGCTACGACCTCCGGCGCAGTGACCAACAACACTCTGCTCCTCTCCAATACTGCCATCGTCAACGAAGGCGGGTTCACGATGGAGTGCTGGTTCAAGTGGAACGGTGGCGGCACGATCAACTCGGTCATCGACTACGCGGGCACCGAAAAGATCGTGATCGACCAAAGCGTGGCCGGCGCAGCCGGCGAAGTGTCGTTTCGCATGGACGGCGCCGCAGATATCGTCGCCGGCACGACAACGGTCGGTGAGTGGCACTACATCGCCATCGTGTTCGAGACCAGCGGTCAGCCGAATCCTGACGGAAGCATCAACGGCACTGTCACCACATACTTCGACGACAGCGCCTCCAGCTCCACGACGGCGGGTCTGACGAAGACAACCTTTGGCGACAGCTTGGTGCGCGGAATCGGGTTCGGGATGCACCCGCTCGGCTTCGACCTCGACTTCTTCGATGGCCGCATCTACGAACCGAGGATCACGCTCGGCGTCCTGCCGCCGGATCAGCTGCTCTTCGACACCGCGCCCGTCGGAGACCTGTTTGTTCGCTCGGACGCCAACAGCGATGGCGCCGTGGACATCTCCGACGCGGTCTACATGCTGGCTGCACTCTTCATCTCCGGAGCTCCGCCGCCACCGTGTGCCAAGTCCGGCGACGCCAACGACGACGGCGCCTTCGACATCTCGGACGCGGTGTACACGCTAGCCGCGCTCTTCATTCCCGGCTCACCGACTCCGCCAGCTCCGCACCCCAACTGCGGCGTCGATCCGACAGCAGACCCCTTGGAGTGCGTGGCGTTCCCGGCGTGCCCGTAAGCTCCGCGGGCCGACCGTCGGCTTCGTCCGCACCCTGTCCAAGAACGTGGCTCGACGATTCGACGGCGTCGACGACTCAAGACAGGACGCGAGCGGCCCAACGTTGGCAGGTGGCCACCAGTTTGGTTTTGTCGATAGGCTTCGTCAGATAGTCGTCGCAACCGGCGTCGACGCACCGCTCCCGGTCGCCATCCATCGCGTGCGCGGTCAACGCTATGATCGGTAGAGTGTGTCCCCCGGCTCTTATCCTCCTGGCTGCTCCGTAACCGTCGAGTTCGGGCATCTGCATGTCCATGAGGATCAAGTTTGGAATCTCTCTGTCACCCGGGTTCTCGATGGCCTCCGCCGCCAAGCGGCCATTCTCCGCCACCCACACGGACGCGCCCGCCTTCTCCAAGTGAAAGGCGATCAATCGCTGATTGTCCGGACCGTCTTCGGCGAGAAGGATGGAGACCCCGGCCAACGAGCACTCGTTCGCGGCGACACTGTGTGCGACCATCTCTCGCTGTCGCTTGCGCTCGTTCATGAGAGAGGCGTCGTCGGGCCGAATGAATCGGACTCGATCGAGCGGCCCGGTCGAGATCGTGACGGTGAACGAACTCCCTTCCCCCGCTATCGACTCGACCTCGAGGGTTCCACCGAGCAGTTCAGCGAACGAACTCGAAATCCGGAGCCCCAAACCCGTTCCTCCAAACCGGCGCGTCGTGGACCCATCGGCCTGACTGAACGCCTCGAATCTGGAGATTTCGTCGCATTGTTCCGGCGACATGCCGATGCCGGTGTCCTCAACCGCGATTCGCATCTCTTCGGCCTTCGGGTCGCAAACCACTCGAACGGTCACCTTGCCGGACTCCGTGAACTTGATGGCGTTGCCACAAAGGTTGACGAGAACTTGGCGCAGGCGAGTCGGGTCCGATTGGATGCGTTCCGGAATCGGCGTATCGTAGACAAGACTGAGTTGCAGCCCTTGTCCGACCGCCCGCGGCCGCATGAGTGAAGCCACCTCTTCAACAATCTGAATCGGATCGGTCTCGATCTTCTCCGTACTCATCTTGCCCGCCTCGATCTTCGACATGTCGAGAATGTCATTGATCACAACGAGCAAGTGTTCCGCGTTGGTCCGAATGGTTCGAGTCGCATCGGCACACACGACTTCGTCTCGAGCGTTTCCCTCTTGGCGATCGAGCAGATCCGCGAACCCCAAAATCGCGGTCATCGGTGTGCGGATTTCATGACTCATATTGGCTAAGAATTCACTCTTCGCCAAGCTCGCCAACTCGGCCGACTCTCGCGCCGTCTCCAGGCGCTCATTGGCGAGTTCGTGTTGGTGGGACAGCTCTCGGGAGCGCTCGAGGAGGTCCTCCGTCTCAACATTGCGTTCGCGGAACACCTCCGCGGCCCGCGCCATCTCACCTATCTCATCACGCCGCTCTTGCCCGGGAACCGCCGCGTTCTTACCACGCGCCAAGTCGGTGAGGGTCGTGGTCATCTCTTTGAGCGGCGGAGCAATCCCCCGACTGATGACCCACCCGGCCAATACTCCGAGAAGAATCGTCAACACCGATATGACGTTCGAGGCCATCTGAAATCGTGCTTGCTTCTGGAGGACTTCGGCGTGAGCCGCTTCGATTTCTGCGATGCCCTGTCGCTTGAATTGGGATGACAACGTTCGAAACTCCATCGCGCCGCCGGCTAGAACAACATTCACGAGGTGAAGGTAGCTGCGCGTGTTTCGCACGACCCCTAGGAACGACTTCTCGTACTCGCTCAGCGCCTCGCGAACCTGATCGATCGTCGACTGTCCGGAATCGACAAGTTCCGTCAGGGCGTCCAAGGCGCTGCGGAAGCTCGCAACTTCAGCACGAAATCTCCGAACCGGGTGGGCGCTCGGATCCAGTAGATAGTCATAAGTCGCATCGCGGACCGACGCGAGCATGTCGAGTGCCTCGTCGAGTGCACTGTCGAGTCGCTCGGTCTCACGTGGTTCCGAAGCCATCGCTCGTAGAGACTCCACGCCGCTGACTGTTCGGTCGTAGGTCGGGTTCATGGAATAGCGCAATTGCTGGTCTCTGGAATCACGATCCTTTACGACCAGGGCAAAGTGCTTCTGGTAACTCTCGAGCGCGACACGCATCGAGGTCAAGACGCTCCGCTGCGCTTGCGAGATGGCTCCCCCAACCTTTCCGCCCGTCGCCAGCTCCAACTTCGCGAGCAACTGAGCCTGACCAGACCGCACTCGTTCCGCCACGCTCTCGTGGCCAGTAAACGTAAACAGCAGGACATCGCGCTGAATCTGAGTCACCGCGGCATCCGTCTCGACGATGGACACGGCAGCGTCTTGCATCTTCTTCGCCAACAGCGCGTCCGCCGACGATCGTTCGAGCCCGACGTGTCCCACGACGGCGATGGACAAATGCAACACGAGAACGACGCCGAATCCTATGGAGATGCGCACGCCAATGCCGTCGAACCATCGGGCTTTCGGGAACGAAACAGGATCCTTGAGTAGTTTCATGAAGTCAGGAATCCATACCAGCGCTGGAGGCAATACTCGTACTCATCGATAACCGTGTTCCACACAGCAACGTTGCTGAACCGTTCTTCGTACGACCCGCCTCGACGAGTCTCGCCCGCTCTCACAGACACCTGCCCATCGGTTCCGGACAAATCCATCGTCGCTGGCTTTCCGGAATACCAATAGTTCCACTCTGCTGGCGCCAAGAACTCCTTGGCTCGTTCGGGATTGCTGATGTAGTACCCTTGCCGCGCGATGAACGCGCCCGGCCAGCCAGAGAGCCACCAGTTCATGTACTTGTACGCCGCGTCCTTGACGTGGCCTTCGGTCTTCGCACTCAGGCACATGACTCCGTGCCACGCCCGGTATCCTTCGCGAGGCGCCGCATAGTTCACGGGAAGTCCCTCGCCGTTCAATTGAGAAACAGCCGGGCTGAACATGCTTTGGAGAACGACTCGCCCCTCGCGCATGAGCTGAACGGAATGCGGCACCGAACTCCACACCGCGTTGAAGTGACCGGACTGCTGCTTCTCCACCAGAATGTCGAATAGCGTGTCGAGTTCCTTCCGCGTGGGGTTGCCGATGTCTGCAAACGACATCAGACCCTGCGCCTCGGCGGCAAGAGCAGCGTCGAACAAACCGATCGTGGGTTCATTGACGAGCGCTACGCGCCCCTTCCACCGGTCGTCGAGCAGCCAGCCCCAGCTTTCTTCTTCGTACGGTTTCCCCTCCGGTACAACGCGTGTGTCGTACCCGAAGGAATCGACGTTGTGGACGTAGGGCAGGAAGCTGAGCTCGTTCGTCTCGCGGTCGGAGAGGGTGCCGTCTGATTGGGCGTACAACAGTCGGTACGGAGCGTCGCCCTTGCCAAGACGACTCTCGTCGGTCAGACGCCCGGTCTTCGTCAGCGAGTTGATCTCAGACCAGTGGGTGAGACGTCGCCGGTCGATCGCCTGGATCGCGTTGGCCTTCCACAAGACGTTCAGACTGTTCGACCATTGCTCGTACAAGTCGAACGACTCGGGTTGGGTGGACGCCTTCTGCAAGACCTCCGCGCTGCCTCCCGGTTCGAACTCGATTCGAATTCCGAGATCTCGCTCCGCGCGGCGCCGGATCTCCTCTTGAAGAGTCACGTGTGTTCCGAGAACACGCAGCGTCGGTGTGGTCTTGGCGTGAACGTAGGGAGCGTGTTGCCACACCGCGAGCCCCGCCGCCGCGGCGCCGGCGGTGCCGAGGAATCGTCGCCTCGTTATCGGCCTGGCCAACTCGCTGGAAGCGGGATCGTCAGCTGGATCGGCTGCGTCGGACATCGAATCACACTCCGGGAAACTACCCTCACTCTTCCCGAGCTATCGACCGCCTGGGTCATCCAAGTGAAGACCCAATGTCACGAATGGAAAATCCGCCGACTCCGGACAATGTAGGTGCTATTACGCCGGACAGTTGCGACAGACCAACTCGCCCCAGTGGTGACGCTCAGCGGGCTAGCTTCCCGCGGAGGAACGCCTGCTCGTGCGCGTTGCGCGCCAACGAAAGCGCCGAGGTATACGCCAACCGTGCGTCAGCGACTCGGCCGAGCCGCGTCAACACTTCACCTAGCGTCGCGTGGAAGTAGAGGTAGTCCGTCAACGGTTCGGCCAACCGTTCGAGTAGCGCCAAGGCGGCACCTGGCCCGTCGGACATCAAGACGGCAACCGCGTGATTCAAGGCGACGACGGGCGTCGGCTCGCGTTCGAGGATATCCCGATACAGGGACTCGATCCGGCACCAATCGGTCTGCTCCGCCGTTCGCGCCAAACTATGCTGAGCCGCGATCTCGGCCTGTAGAAGATACGTCCCCGCCACGTGCGACTCCCGAGCCCGGCGAACGAGCCGTGCCGCTTCGGCGATGAGCTCGACATCCCAGCGATCTCGATCTTGTTCTTCGAGAAGCACGAGGCCTCCGGCATCATCAGTCCGGGAGTCGCGTCGAGAGTGTTGAAACATCATCAAGGCTAGTAGTCCCAGCGCTTCGGACTCATAAGGAAGTAACGTCACCAGAAGGCGCCCCAGTCGAATGGCTTCGTCGCACAGTTCCTGCCGGACTAGGGTATCGCCGTCCGTCGCGGAGTAGCCCTCATTGAAGATCAAGTAGAGGACGAGCAAGACCTGAGGCAAGCGTTCGGGAAGCAACTCTTCGGGCGGGACACGAAACGGAATCCCGGCCAGCCGGATCTTCCGCTTCGATCGCACCAAGCGCTGCGCCAACGTCGGGGTCGGCGTCAAAAAGGCGCGCGCGATCTCTTCGGTCCGCAACCCAGCCACCGTCGATAGCGTGAGCGCCACTTGCGCTTCGCGGGTCAGCGCCGGATGGCAACAGGTAAAGATCAGTCGCAGTTGGTCGTCTTCGATCGGTTGATCGAGCTTCGTGATCAAGCGGTCGATCCCTTCGTCACTCGAGCTGAGCTCTCGAAGGTCCCCGGGGAGCTGCTCGACTCTCTGCCGGCGAATACGATCGATCGCTTTGTTTCGGGCGGTTGTTTGAATCCACGCTCCGGGACGTCTCGGAAGCCCGGTCTCCGGCCACCGTTCGAGCGCCGCGACAAACGCGTCTTGCCGAGCGTCTTCAGCGAGTTCGAAGTCGCCGAGAACTCGGATCAAGGTCGCCATGATTTGGCTCGACTCGGCCCGGAAGACCCGCTCGATTTCTGACGGTGTAACAGTCACGCTATCGAAGGCGCCTTCCGGAACAGAACCAGCCGCGCTGAACTACATCTCCCAAATAGGGCGAACCTCTACCGATCCGTACTCGGCAGACGGGATCTTAGCCGCGAACGCAATGGCGTCATCGAGGTTGGGCACGTCGATCACATAGTAGCCGCCGAGCTGTTCCTTTGTCTCTGCGAACGGCCCGTCGGTTGTAGCCGTTTTTCCGTCGCGCACTCGAACGGTGGTCGCAGTCGAAGTCGGTTGCAGACGGTTGCTCTCGACGTTGGCCCCGGCGGCCTCGAGTTCCTCGGTAAACCGACCGTAGCCCGCCATGATCTCGCCGATTTGCTCTTCGGTAACACTCTCGTAGAACGACTCTTCGGAATTGATGAGAAGCATGTACTTCATCGAAGGAACCTACCGCTTTCCGTGCGTGGTTTGTGGCGTATCGCGCAACCGAGCCCCATCGGCCCGTCGTTGAACAGCCCACCGACGAATAGGCGGAGGCAGTTTCGACACCTGGGTCCAAAAATCTCGGAAGTCGTTACGAGGCATGCGGGTTATCGACGACGAAGGCACCGAGAGAAATCAAGTCAGCGGCGCAGAAGGCGTAGCTAGGCTAAGGCGTAGCTAGCCCTTCGTTCAGGTCTTGGGACCTGAATCACTGGAGCTGAATCAGACGGCTATGTGTTGGCCCCTGATAAGGCGCCTCGAAGGCACCTTTGCCGGGTGACGCACCAGCATGGTGCGTGGTTCAACCCTGAGGGGTCACGGGGCAAGAACCTGAATGCCATGCCTGGCTACGCCTATGCTCCAGCCTACAAGCCCGGGCTAGAGGCCCGGCCGAACCAGCAGCGGAACCACGAAGAAGGCGTACGGCGAAGCGTTGCTCACAACAACCACGCCCAGGAGCTTCTTCGGTAGTCCCACGAAGAGAGATACTCCTCCCGCCACTCCGCACGCGCACAGAACAAAGAGCAAGATCGACACGCACGTCGCCTCGTCAGAACGATCCAAGGCTCCGGTTTGAGAAAGCCAACGAGTCACCGCAAGCACGATCCAAAAGGCGACGGCCGGAGTCGCGAGCACGCAACAGATGGCGGCGTTCGTTCGCGGAGTGCGCGGCGGCGAAAGAGATTCGTCGTCAGGCTCGGTGACGTGGGCACTGGCTAGATCTTCCTGCATTGGTTGCGGCACGCTTCGACTCTCACGCTTCAGTGCTCAACGAGTCTCCACCCGACGGGGATCTGACCCGATGCGGAGACTAGACGAACGCAGTCGACCACGAGCAATGCAAGCGGTCAACAGAACAGAAGGCGGCTTCGCCGCCTTCTGTTCTGCGTAGCCCCGCGTCGCGGGACTGAGAGTTAGAGGCAGCCGTACGACACGCAGTCCAACCCATCCAAGGTCGGGTCTACTCCGCAGGCCGCCACTCCCGGAGCCGGCGGCGGCGGGGAGCCCCCGATGAACAGGGCTGCGAGTGAGAACACAGCATCCGAAATGTCGAGTCCGCCGTCGTCGTTGGAATCCGCCGCGTCGACACAGTCCGGCGCCGGAGTTCCGATGATGAACAACGCAGCCAAGGTCGACACCGCATCCGAAATGTCGAACCCTCCGTCGCCATTGGTATCGCCGCGTCGGAATCCGCCTCCGGGTGGAGGACCACCAAGGAGAAACGCAACGAACGCGGCGGCGAACGCGTTGGCGTCGCCGTCGTACCCGCCGAATTCTGTGGATACACAACAGATGCGACCACCACTGTTCGTGTAGTACGCGATCCCGGTGTTGTACGTCGCGGCAGCGGAACCAGTGCCGTCGTCGGTGAGGATGACGCGCGCGTCGCTACCGAGTGCATCCTCGCCAGCGCTTGCTGGCTGCAGCCGATCCGTCCAGTCAGTTCCCGCCTGATCTTGGGTGTACGACGCATCGAATCCCGCGAGGAAGTCAGCCCCGGTCATTCCTAGGTGCGAGTCGTCGCCGTCGAGTGCACCCGGGGCGACCCCGTCAACGTCGGCGAACGCAGTCGGTCCGTCGAAGCCGAACGTATCGCCGCCGGATAAATAGATGGGCGTTCCCGCACTCTGCAGATCGACGAGCAAGTTACCCTCGACGGTCGTCAACGAGTGATTGGACGGAAAGGTACCGAGTGCCAGCCACAGCGCGGCGGGCGCGCCACCCACCGTCGCCAAGTCGTCGACGATCACGGCGGCTATCCCCGACGCGGCCAATGCGGCGTCGAGAGCGGCCACGCTATCGATGAGTCCACCGACGGTCTCGCCTGCAAAGATCACGTGTTGTCCGGTCGAGTCGCCAGGGGTCGTGACCGCGCAACACTCTTGGGTAGGTAGGAAGCCCGATAGCACTCCCTCCACACAAACGTCGTAGGTCGTGAAGTCAGTGAGGCCGGTGATGGAAGCGAGAGTCGCTGTCCCCGGAAGCGTCGCTTCGAGAACTCCGTCGAGATAGACCAAGATCTCGTCGTAGCTGATCGGACTCGTCCACGAGAGATCGATCGAGCCAAGCCCTGGCGTGCATCCCAAGCCGGTAATGACCGGAGCGGGCGCAAGATCACAGGCGAGATTCAAAACACCGGTTCCGCTAGCACTCGAATATCCCCCCACTTGGATGACGAAGGTGTCCCCGATGAACACCGCGGGAACGATGATCTGCGACTGCAGGCCAAACGTGTCGTCATTGCAGTAGAGCGGCGGAGTGCCGGCAGCCGGACACGTCGTCCCCGGCCAGATTGCAAGCCGCGTGTCGAAGCCACTGCCGAACGTGTCGATCATCAACATTCCGTCGCAGTCGGCGGTGTAGAGGTACCAGATATCGATCGGATCCGAGAACCCACCGCAACCGGGAGCGACTCCGTCGACCGTCGCGCAAAGAGTGCTGAACGCCGTGGTCCCTCCGAACACCGGGAAGGCGTCCGAGCAGGCGTCGTTGGTAGGAGCCGCGTTGGTACTCACCGTAAGCGTTCCGTCACCGGTCGCTCCGCTGAAGCCACCGACCTGCACGTAGAGGGTCTGGCCGCCGACAGCGAACACGGTCACTTCCGCGTCGGTCGCACAGGTATTGTCCGCACAGTCGATCGGTGAGTCTCCGGGCAGAGGGCACCCACCTGTCCCATCCCAAACCGCAAGCGTCGTGTCGAACGCGCTGCCGCACGTGGCAAGGGTGACGTCGGCGTCGCACGTGACATCGACTCGGTACCAAACATCGGTCGGCGCGGTCGGCCCGGAACACGCATTGACGATTCCCGACACCGACGCCGCTTGGGTCTGAAACGCGGTCACCGACGACTCCGCCACGACGGTAGCCTGCGCACAGACGTCATTGATCGGGGGCGGCGGCGGCGGCGGATTATCGGAGAGAAACACGCTCCATTCGTTGAGCGTCCCGGAGTCCCCCGCGGCGTCGTCGTAGATCGACAGCGACCACGTTCCGGCCGAGTCGCCGCCGTGGAAGTCGGCCATCGCCCCGGGGCCGAGCGCCTGCATCCAAAAGGTCAATCCCGCCGTCAACTGCGACGCCTCGAACGGTAACCCGCCGGACGCAAAGGTGACCAAGATGTCGTTCGCTCCGGCGCCGGCGTTCTGGGTGAGCGTCACGGAAGTGCTGTTGGGCGACGTTAGCTCTACGAAAAGATCCGCCTGAAACGTGTGCGTGACGTCGACGCCGATTCGAACATCTTCGATCGTCAGCGAATCGACCACTGAGATCGTGTCGGTCGTCGTCTGGAAGTCCAGGATCGGCAACCCCGGAGTACTCGACTGCAGTACGTCGACCGCCGACGCAACCGTCGCCCACAACACGATGCACGAGCCCAGTATCCAAGAGGTAGCCTTCATCGGTGCTTCTCACTTTCTTCACGCAGCCAAGAGACAGAAATGAATGATCACTGTCGCGAAGGCCGGATCGGCCGAATGGCACCGCCAGCTTCTCCACTGGAACGGCAGAATATCGTGCAAGATGCCGCGGCGGCGATTGGGCCCGGCTACCGGCAGCCGGGTGGCGCCAGCACATCGATAAAAAGGAGTGAATTTCTGGGTCTCGCCGCTGATGAAAAAATGCTCACCCACAAGTTGTGGATGAGCACTACGACCTACGATCCCGGGAGACACGCGCGCGAGCGCACGGATTCCGACGGGTCAGGTGGTCGGGCAAGTCACCGGGGTGATGTCATGGCAGAGCATCTCGAGATCACAGGGGTCGACGTTGTAGTTCGCGACGACCCAGTCCATGAAATCGCAGGAATCGCCGTGGGCGATAGCTCCTTCGAAGTCGATCTGCCAGCTGGCACTGGTGAAGGTCGAGCTCGGCATCTGAAACCCACCCGTTTGGTTGGGCTTGTACAGAATCCAATACTCTTGGCTCACGGCCTTCGGGCGCCAGATCCAAAAAACAGGATACGTGGTGGCGAGCTGCGTCCCTTTGAACGAGCCCTTGTCGATCTCTTCTTCACTCACTTCAGTCATTGGTTACTCTCGCTCCTTAACCGAGACAAAATCGTATAGCTTCGTCGACGCTGATAACTTCTCGGCGGGTCGGCCAGTGGCGTCGAGGAATGGACTGAGAAAGACCCGTTACAAGTTCTCTCAATAAATCGGCCATCCGGGGGCGAGATCTTGCGAGCAATCCTACGCATTGGATCGCCAGTCCCGGGAACGGGCTCTCTCGGGCCGCCTTTTGAACATTCGCAAATTCTTCATCGCTCACGTTTTCGCCGCAACAAATGGCGAGGGTTCGCGCAAGCACGAAGTACGGCCGATCGGTGCCGGCCCGCTGGCTGGACAGTCTCGCCAACCGCAGAGCGGTGTCGGTCCTACCCGATCGCCACGCGATCGCCGCTTCGGTGAGGCAGATCAGAGCTTCGACGGTGTCGACTTCGAGATGCGCCGCCGCCTCCACCAGCTCGAGGTCGGGTTCATCGACCGCGTCTTGACGATACGCAATGGAACGCTCCAGCCACACGGCGCGCGCCTCGGTAAATGGACTGCGCACGTCTTCCGCGAGCGTCATAGCCTCGGACAGCGACGCGCTGGCGGCTGCGAAGTCTCCCGCCTCCATCGCAGCGCTGGCGCCGTTGACGAGGGCAATCATACGATCCGACGCGGTCGCACCGAGTCGGGCGGACTCGAGATGAAACCGAGCCGCTTCTTCGTAACGACCACTCACGTACGATTGCCAGCCGCGAAAGCCGGCGAGTGCACTCTTCGCCTGCGGCCACTGCATTCCCTCGACCCAGGAATCGATGTCGTCGAGGACTTCCGCGTGATGACGCGGAGAGACTCGTCGCGCCGCGAGCATTCGTACGCGCTGTCGCAGCAACTCCAGCCGGCGCGACTCGAACGGCGGGACCGCAGTGATCATGTCGAGGCCTCGTTGACGGGCTCCTTGACTGACGACCAAACTCGCGCGACCGAGAGCCACCAGCTGCTCCACCCTTGGACCGTAGTCTTCGCAAACTTCGGATTCGTGCAGCGCTCGGCGAATCTGCGCCGGAGTCACCAAACGATGCGCGACCAACATGAGCTCTTCCAACAGATCGAGTTCGGGAGCGCCGACCTGTCGAGCGGCCGAGAGTCCTTGCAACACGTACGCGAACGCGAGCCCGGTTCGCCCGGCGCGCACCAATCGGCGGGCCTGCGCAAGAGACTCCTCGGGAAGCTGTGAAATCGATTCCGCCCCGATGAGCAGTTGGAACCGCCCTTCGTCTCCCGGAGCCATTGCAGTAGCCATGAGTTGTTGCGACCGACGCATGGTCTCGTGCGAGAGAACCCGTTCGACGTCGAGCGGCGAGCGAGCCTCGATCTCCCCCGACTCCGAGACACGGACGAGGCTCAACGCTTGAAAGCGTTGCACGAGTTGCTGCAACTCGTGCCGCGGTCGGTGGGTCAACTCGGCCAGGACCGACACGCGAGATCGCGGAGTAAGTAGCGATATGTGAGCGAGCACGATTTCGTCGCCTTGCTCCAACGCTCGTTGCTCGTCGTGCCGCTCGTACCGGGCCGACGCCACACGAACTCCGGTGAGCAACTGATCCGCGGCGCCACGATCGATGCAGACCTGTCGATCTTCCCATCGTGCCAGTCCAGCGCGGGTCCATGCACTGATCTCAGCCCCGATGCGTCCCGGGACACCACGAGTCCGGAGCCAGAGTTCCTTCGCAACGTCGGACTGCAGACGGAAGAGTCGCTCCGGCCCTCGAAACAGCGGCTCGAGTTGCTCGGGAGCGAGTGCTCCGACGGAAGAGTCGCCGCGCAGTTCGTTCAGCCGCGCCACGATCTCTTTGGCACTTGCATGTTCGAGAAACTCGTGGCCGAGCAGCGACAACGCCTCCGCCGCACTCCGCGGGCGATCGGCAGGCGACGGTTGCAACAGCGCGTGAACGAGGTTCGCAACTTCGCTAGGTACTCCGCGTTGGTCGATCGGGGCCGGAGCTGTCGATTCGCTGCGCGCGCGCGCGAGGGTTTCGAGGTTCCGCTCATCGTGGGGACGCGACCCGACCAACGCCTCGTAGGTCATGATCCCGACCGCGTAGAGGTCCGAGGCGACGGTCGCCTGCGCGTGCGAAAACAGCTCCGGGGCCATGTACGCCGGCGTCCCGGCCACCTGCAACGAACTGCTCGCATCGGGACGAGCCGCCAAGCCAAGGTCGAGAACGGTGAGGTGTGCATCGCCGTCGACATAGACGTTGCTCGGCTTCAAGTCACGATGGATGAATCCTGCCCCGTGGAGTCGACTCAACGTTTCGAGTAGCGCAATGACGACGTCTTGGATCTTCGCCCACGCGGCACCGTCAGTCGGCTGGCCGGTCTTTTCCGAACCGCCAGGGAACGGTGATCCTTCGACGTATTGCATCACAATGAACGGACGACCCTGGTCCGTTCCCTCGTCCAACATCGTCACGATTCCCGGGAGATGGAGAAATCGTAGCGCGGACACTTCCGCGCGAACCTGGCCGAGCGCGGCGGTCGACAATCCGCGAAGGAGCTTGATCGCTACCGGCTGCTGCGAGAGCTGATCGATCGCGAGGTAGACTTCACCGGACGCGCCCGCACCGAGCCGTCGGTCCAACACGTAGCGCTGAACAATGGACTCTCCGACAACCCCGAGCGTCGGCGGCTCGCCAACACGTTCACTCTCTCGCAAGGCTTCGTCGTGAAGGGTCAACGACAGCGTCGGCGGCTGCAAGAACTCGGGATCTCCATCGGAGGAGAGTTCGAGCAAGCTGGAGACGAACTCGCGGAACTCCGAGTCGCCGCGACACGCCGTGTCAAGAAACGCCGGGCGATGCGCGACCGGCAGCTCTCGGGCACGCGCGAACGCGTCCTTCGCCTCTTCCCACCAACGATCTTCTACCGAAGGACGAGACGGAGCCATGATCGCGCGAACTCCCAGTTCCGTTCGATTCGCCGGATGGATACTCCCTGTAGCCGTGCAATGTCGACCAAGGTTACCCCACCGAAGAACCTCAACTCGACGATCCTCGCGGCGAGCGCGTCGCGCGAGCTGAGTTGCTCGAGGGCGTCGTCGAGCTGGATGAGGTCGACCGCGCGTGACTCGTAAAGAACTGAGATCTCGTCGATCGGGACTCGTACCATCTCGCCGCCGCGCTTCTGCCGAGATTTGGTTCGGGCGTGATCGATCAGAATGCTTCGCATGGCCCTCGCCGCCACCGAAAAGAAGTGCGATCGACACTCCCAACGCATGTCGTCACTGCCGGCTAGCTTGAGGTATGCCTCATTGACCAGGGCGGTCGCCTGCAGCGTGTGTCCACGGTCCTGTTTTCGCATGAGCTGCGTCGCTTGACGATGGAGCTCCGCGTACACCAGTCGGAACAAGCGATCCCCAGCCGCTTCATCTTCGCGCTGGTTCAGGAGCTGCGTGATCTCCCGAACGTCGAAGTCGGATCCTGCCATCGGTACGGCCGTTCGAATCTCGCGTGGCACTCGGTTTGTCTCGGGAGCACGAGCAAGAGTCGTCGAAGTTTTCAGCTTTCGCAAGGATCTCTTGGTGGTTTCGGACTCCAGATGTCGTGAAAGCAAAGTCGGGCGTCGCGCACCGCGCTTTCGGCGCGAGAAGATTCGCTGACGCCAACCAAGAAAAGCCTTGCGAGGAGAACAACATGAGGATGCCGGGGAGCTCGGGCGGCTGGCCGCGGAGCCCGCATGACGACGAGCCACCGAAGAGGCCGCTGCCGCAGAGTTGCCATGGCGAATCGAATCGCAGCGCCGGGAACGGGCGAACCGTACTGGTCGTGGACGACGACGCCGATGTCCGTGAAACAGTCTGCCGAATGGTCCGGAGTTTCGGCTACGAAGTACTCTCAGCCAACGGGCCGGAAGACGCTCACGCGGTCGCTCACAGCGAGACGACGATCGACGTCTTGCTGTCAGACGTCATGATGCCAAACCAAAACGGGTTCGAACTGGCGGAGGAATTGACTGCGGTGAGACCGGGAATCCGTGTGCTGTTGATGACCGGTTGCGCCTCGGCGGCGTTAGCCTGCGCTGGTCAGGACGGTGCCGGACCGTTCGGCGCTGGACCGTTCAGCGCGGCGCGGGGCGCGACCCCGCTGCTGCTCAAACCATTCTCGCCCACAGAACTCGAATACGCTCTAGAGCACGTACTCGCCATCGACAGCGCTTGACTCGATCCTTCGCCGCCCGGTCCTCAAACTCGGACGGTGCGGCGTCGCGTTCTCGCCCGATCTCTAGCCCGGGCTCCGGGCTAGCTCTCAGAAGTCGGCGGGCTCGTACATTCCTTGACCGGCGTATCGAAGCCGCCCCTTGGCGACGAGCGCCTTCCAGATCTCCTCGGGGAATTGCTCAGGCGGTCGGACTCCGATGATGCCGGACCCTTCGCCTTTGGTCATCGCACCGTAGCCAAGCCGTGACTCGTCGTCGAGTCGGGCCAGCTTGAGCCGCTTCTTGTAAGCCTTCAATGCCGTCTTGAGTTCCTCCTTGGTGAACTCTGGGGCCGCGCCTTCTTGGGCAGCGCCTTCTTCGGTCTCGGACACGACACACTCCTCTCCGCCGGGACGAAAGCGACAGTGTCGTTGCGACAACTCTCGCCGCACTCATGCTCTGGCGGTGCTACATGATTGCTCGAGATGTCAGTCTAGCCCGGATCGTTCATGAAGCGAAACCACACGGACCGCACTTTGTGCAAATCCCGCCGTCGCAACTCCGATTGGGGACAGAGACTCCGGTGATCACTTTGCGGCCGGCACTGTGATCAAGGCTTTCCCTGGAAGAGACTCGGACGGATCGATCACGAGCCAAAGCTCAGACTCGTCCTTCGGAACAAAGAAGCCGAGATGGGTGGTCACCGATGCACCGGGCCCCGCCTCGACGGTCAACCCGGTCTTGCCGCCCTTCAAAATATTGCGAGCCAACTCCTGCGCGTCGACGGTGGGATCGCCGCGATAACTGTGCACCTTTCCCGAAGGCGTCTTCACCAACGTTGTCGACACAAGTGCCAACTTCACGGTTTCGTCGCCATTGTTGGTGAGCCGGACCGTGATCGAGACGCCTCGCGTCCCGGCCGAAGGCTTCTCTCCGAGGATGGCGTCCACGGACCGCGCCGATTCGACCACGATGGTCCACCCGTCAACCTTGCATGCGGCCGGTGCAATCGTCGGCTTCACGGTCACTGCGGCTATCATCGCTGCGGACGGTTTGCGCACGCCCGATTCACTGGGAAGAACGAACAGCTGACTCTCTTTCCGCCGTCCCCGGACCCACGTGAACTTGGTCGCGCCTTTGTCTACCTTGTAGTAAAGCGTCCCCGTCAAAGGCTCACCCGGAAGTAGCTGCCCACCCATTGCCCCGGTTCCAAGAATCGCATTGGCGATGAGACTCGACCGATGATCTTTCTCGCTCTTGTCGGTGCGGAGTTTCAGAGACAACGCGCCGAAGCTGCTCGGCTTCGTTCCTTTGTTGACCGCAAAGTAGCTGACGCCGACGAGTTTCTGTTCGGGCTTCACGCGCACGCCCGTCGGTAGCTCCGTGACGGTCTGCCAACCCAACACCTCGACTTCGACGTCACCGAACTTGAGTAGTTCGCTCTCGGAAGCTTCTCCGGTGCATGAGCACAACACAACGATGGCAAGTCCGACCACGACGAAAATGAAACGGGCTCGAACGAGTAACACAATACCTCCAGGGGCATGAGCAACTGGGCTTACGAAGAGCCAGATCTTCGCCGCTGGCTGCTCGAGGCACAATCGATTACTCATGCCGCAGCGGCTTCCCGAACGCACCGCTGCGAAGATGTCCGAATCCCGGACGCCGCTCAGAACGATCGAGCGCAAACGACTCCCTGAACTAACGCAGTTGCCGGCTCAACGAGAATTGTCGTTGCCACATCTGGGGCTCATGGGCTCGAATGCATGAGGAGCGAAAGGTCGAGAGTCATGAACCCCGATACCGTTTGGCGCACAAGTTTGGCAGCGTTGTTGATTTTGAGCTCGGTCGCAGCGACGGCGCACGCCATCGACTTGCCTACCGGATTCGAGAACCAAGAGATACTCACCGGTCTCGATGAACCGTCCGGCATTCGCTTCTCGCCGGATGGTCGCTTGTTCATCGCCGAGCGCATCACCGGTGACTTGCACGTAGCAACGTCCGATGCGTCCTCCTCGGATTGGACGCTCGAAGCTGAACCGTTCTACAGCTTCGACACCCCGCACGACGGGTCCGGCGTCCCGCTGCGCCACCGTTCGTCGGGACTTCGCGACTTCGTGTTCGATCCCGATTTCGCGACCAACGGGCACCTCTATGCGATCTACATGAAGCACGACCCGCGGCACAACCGGGTGGTCCGAATCACCGCTAGCGCTGGCGACCCGAACTTGGCTGATCCGACCAGTGAACTCCTGCTGATCGATCTGCCCTTCAACGACAGCGAATCGAGTGGTAGCCACAACGGATGCGGAATGACGTTCGGGCCCGCGGGGCACCTCTACATCGCTACCGGCGACGGTTGGAACGGCGGCGACCTGGTGCAGAGCTTGACATCGTTTACCGGGAAGATTTTCCGCATCGCAGCCGATGGATCGATCCCGATCGACAACCCATTCTTCAGCGAGACCACGGGACCGTACCGCGCCATCTTCGCCATCGGCCTGCGCAACCCGTTCTCGATGTCGCAGCACCCGACGACGGGGCAAGTGATCGTCAACGAGTGCAACGGGCCGACGAAGGCGAATCTGTTCATCGTCGAACCGGGCGCGAACATGGGCCACCAGGGATTCGGCAGCCTCGGAACTCCGGTAACGGCGTGGGCCAACGCGGCGGTCGCCGGTACGAAACTCGTAACCGGCGGAGCGTGGTATCCGGCTGGCGGCTCATTCGGCCCGGAATACGACGGCCGCTACTTCACTAGCTTGTGGGGTGGCAATGGGGATGCCGTCGGTGATATGACCACGGTCGCAGCGATCGACAATCCGACCGTCGATAGCTTCGCGACGAATGTCGGATTCGGTGACTGCGCGGTTGGTCTCGATCTCAAACCGGTGACCGTACAGTTCGGACCGGCCGGCGACCTCTACTACGCGCTGACCAACTACGAATCAGAGTGCGGGAGCGTTCACTGCATCCGTTTCACCGGCGAAGGGATCGTGGAAACTCCGCTCGCAACTCCGGCCGGCGGTTGGTCGGCCGCACCGCTCGCCGTCGCCTTGACCACGGCGACTGCAGGCGCGGAGATTCGCTTCACCACCGACGGCACCGCTCCGTCCGAGTCGTCGGCGCTGTACGCGACCCCGATCCCCGTAGTCGCAACCACGACCGTTCGGGCCCGCGCGTTTCTTTCCGGCTCCGGAGCCAGCGGAATCATCGACGCGACGTTCGTGATCGGTGACTTGCTCACTTCACCGACGGTGTCCGAGCCTCTCGTGCCCGGTCTCCGCTACGAACTGATTACCGGCGGCTACGGCACGATCCCTCCCTTCGACAGCTTGACGCCCGACGACGCAGGGACGACACCGCGGTTCGCACTCGATCCGAGCCCCGCGTCGACGAACTACGGGCTGAAGTTCGCTGGGTATCTCGACATCACATCGGCCGGAGTGTACGAGTTCACCATCGAATCCGACGATGGGGCTCGTCTATGGGTCGGTGACGTTTTGATCGTGGACCATGACCATATCGGACTCAGTACGAAGTCAGGATCGGTGGGTCTCGGGGCGGGTTTGCATCCGATCGCGCTCGAGTACTTCCAAGCCGACGGTGACGCAACACTGAACGTGACGTACTCGGGCCCCGGGCTCCCGTCCGGGCCGATCCCTGATGCGTCGCTTTCACGCGTACAAAATCTTCCCCCGATGACGGACGCCGGCACCGACACCACGGCTGGGTTGTTCGAGCTGGTCGAACTCAACGGCAGCCTTTCGGACGACCCCGACAGTGACGAGCTCGCGCTGACCTGGCTGTGGGAACAGACCAGCGGTCCATCGGCCACCCTGCTCGGTGACGACGACGCGGTGACGTGGTTCGTTCCGGATTCGCCTGGGCTCTACGTCTTTCGACTCACCGTGAGCGATGACGAATCGAGTGATAGCGACGAAGTCACGGTGACCGTGACCGATCAGATAGCCTTCGACCTCGCGGCCGGACTGGTTGCCCACTGGCCCCTCGACGAGAACTCGGGCACCGTCGCTGCCGATGCGACAACGGCACACGACGGAACTCTCGTGAACGGGCCGGTCTGGTCCCCCGCCGCTGGTGTCGTTAGCGGAGCGCTGGAGTTCGACGGTGTCGACGATCGCGTCGCTCTCTCAACGATCGAACTCGGTGGTCCCGCCATGACCATCGCGTTCTGGTTTCGAGCCGACGACTTCGACCAAATGGACGGACGGTTCATCTCTAAAGCGGCGGGTGTGCAACCCGACGATCACACCTGGATGGTGAGCACCATCAACGACACGGGGCTTCGCTTCAGACTGCGAACCGGAGGGACCACGACCACGCTCGCCTCGGCGACGGGTACGATCGCAACGGATACCTGGACGCACGTCGTCGCCCGGTACGACGGCCAGTCGATGCAGGTCTACCGGGACGCGGAACTCATCGCCGAAACCGGCAAGAGCGGGCCGATCGACGTCGACCCTACGCGCCCGGTCGCGCTCGGTGACCAACCGCAGGGAACGCGTCCCTTCGATGGCATGCTCGATGACGTTCGCATCTACGATCGCGCCCTGCTGTTGGTGGAGATCGTCGCGCTGGCAAGCTGCGGACAGTCGGGACCCGACTGCAATGGCAACGGTCTCGCCGATGCGTGTGACGTCGCCCTCGGCTTCAGCCTCGATGTCGATCTCGATGGCGTGCCCGATGAATGCTCCCCCATGGAGTTCATTCGCGGCGACGTCAACGCAGACACGTCGCTTCACCTCTCGGATCCGGTGCTGCTCCTCGACTACCTATTCCTCGGGTCCGCGCCCGACCCTGTGTGCCTGGCGACCGCCGACGTCGACGACGACGGCGCCGTGCAGATCTCGGATGCTCTCTTACTCTTGGAATATCTCTTCTCGTCCGGCCCACCGCCCACGGCACCGTTTCCGGAATGCGGCGTTGGCTCGATCGGTGGTGTCGACTGCGGGACGTACGTCTGCCCTTGATGGACGAGAGATCCGGCGCAAGCCTACAACAGCCGCCAGGCATGGCTAGCTTAGCTAGGCATGGCGTTCAGGTTCTTGCTCCGTGACCCCCAGGGTTGAACCACACACGATGATTCAGGGTCATCCGGTAAGGGGCCGCGATTGCGCTTTTGCAGGGCGCATCTGTGCAGGGCGCATCGTGGCGTGGCTCGAACACCAGTGGGTTGGGGATGGCGGAGTCTTCTGCTCGCCACCGACTATGAGGTAGGAGTGGGCTCTTTCGCCGGGGCAGTGGTTGGAGACCGGGGCGGCTTTGAACGTTGGACGGGCGGATCGGGGTCGGTCCGATTCTGTTCGGGGCGGTGGGCAACGGAAGTGCCCGATGCTTGCGGAGGCGCGTTGGGCGATGAGCCGTGTGCGCTGGGCGGCGTGATCCGTTCCGAGCTGGGTACGGCTTCTGGTGGGCGAACATGGCAGCGTCGTTTGGTCGCGTTGATGGTGCGGCATCGTGCGAACGATGTCACTCGACTGTTGCGTTCTTGAATCTAAAAAAGTTATCGAGGTTGTTGTTGACGAGGTTTTGACCATGAATGGGCGGGTCTATGTCGAGCGATTGTGGGGTGCACCGTGAGTGTCGAGTTTGCGATGTGACGTGT
>JAJFFE010000083.1 GCA_021776775.1 Planctomycetota bacterium
CCGCGGTCTCCAGAGCGACGACGCCACGCTCTACCACGGACGAACCGAGGAGTAGAGTTGTTACAGGCACTACTTCTCGAAACGATCGAGGCCGAGGCGCACGCGCTCCTCGAAAAATCGGCCGAAATCACTCTGGCCGAATCACCCGACGAGACGTTCGGTGACGACCAACTCGCCGCAGTCGACGTCATTGTCACGCGGGGTCGTGGCCAAGTCCCAGAAGCGTTGATCGCGCGGTGTCCGCAGTTGAAGGTGATCGCTCGCTGTGGAGTCGGCCTCGACAACATCGACGTCGCCGCCGCGACGAAGGCTGGGGTCGCCGTGATCAACGCGCCCGGCAGTACCACCCTGACGACAGCCGAGCACACGATAGGGTTGATGATCGCGCTGCGCCGCAAACTGGTCGAGCAAACGGTCGCCGTCAAAGAAAACGATTGGGCCATTCGATCACGCTACGACGGTGACGAGTGCGCCGGGGCGACGCTCGGCGTGGTCGGCTACGGAGCGATCGGATCGCGAGTCGCGACCATCGCAGACGCGCTGGGCATGCAAGTCATCGTGTGGAACCGATCCGATCGACCGATCCCCCACGCGACAGTATCGCTGGAAGAGTTGCTCGAGCGTTCCGACATCATCACGCTCCACACCGCACTCACCCCGGACACCGAGCAGCTGATCGGAGCCAAGGAACTCTCGCGAATGAAACCGGGCGCGCTCCTCATCAATGCCGCGCGAGGCGCGCTGGTGGATACCGAGGCGCTACTCGCCGCGCTCGACGATCAGCTCGGAGGCTACGCCGCGGACGGCGTCCACCCCGAGCCACCCGCCGAGAACGATCGCCTCATCATGCACCGGCGAACCATGATCACTCCACACTCCGCTGCTCTGACCGCCGCGACGTATCGGCGCATGTGCACCCGGACGGTGCAAAACCTCGTCGCGTTCTGCACCGACGGCGGTCATGAATCCGAGAGCGTGTTCAACGGCGTCGCACCGTCCTGACAGCACCATTCGAAGAAACACCGTCCTCGAGAGACACCCGTCCTACTCGTCCACCCTCTTCTTCCCGTCGGACTTCATGGTGACGGCGGCGCCGATCATGTAGAGCAGGACGAGTCCGACGAAACCGGCCCCCATCCAAATCAGGATCGAGCCCATCCCGGCGGACGAAGCAGGCGAGTCCTCTGAGGAGACACTGGCGTCCACGCCCCTTTCTTCCCCATCGACGCCCGAATCTGACTTCCGCGCCAACGCGATCTGTTCGTCGATTTCCGCGCTGACCAACAAGGCGTGAGTCCACGACGTGGTACGGCGACGGTTCGCCGATCGCACCTCCGCTACCGTTGCCTCGCTCACACTTGGCGCCCGGTTGCCCCAAGCGTTGCGTACGTAGGTCAACACGTCGGCGATCTCGCGGTCGGACAAGACCTTCCCGAGTGGCGCCATCGCGGTCCGGTAGATCGATCCGCGTACCTTGATCTTGTCCCGCAACCCGTGCAGGACGATGCGACTCAGAGTGCGATCGGACCCGAGAACACGAGGGGTCCCGGTCAAAGGCGGGTGCGATCCGACGACACCTCGGCCGTCCGCGCCATGGCACGTCGCGCACAGCGCCTCGCGGTTGAACACCTCCCGACCGCGTTCAAACGTCACGGGATCGACGAGATCGATTCCCGACAACTCCTCACGGGTGAGGGCGGCGAGCGATACAGCAGGAGACGGGAGTGCGGTCAGCGTGTCGGCGTTGGGATCGCCGGCGAAGACCGCGGTCATGGAGAGCGACAGGTTCAAGGCGGCGACCACGGCGATGATCGCGGGGCTTCTCATTTGATCACCCCGTTGCGCCGCACGAGTTCGAGCAGCGGCGGGACTGAGCGCGATCAAGCACGGCACGCCGACAACCGACGCGCGTGGTAGAGACGACAACACACAAACCCCCAAAATTTCCATGGTCTCACCGCGAGTGATCTACGGCGCAAACATCGGTTTCGAACCATCCCAACGCGAGGTCACGGGGCGCGACTCTCGCAGCGGCGGATTCTACTCGATTCGTCTCGTTCCGTTTCGCCGATGCGCAAACATCTCTAAACTGAACACGTGTCTCGGGCTCCACGGTGGACGCTCGTGCAGATCCGACAACGGCGGAAGAAGCAGAGTCATGCGACGGCAACACTGCACGACCGAACCGCATCGCACTGAACCGAATCGAAGGACACGCCACCGAATTGCACCATGGATCATCGTCACGGTTCTGCTCTCGGGGTTGGGCTGCGGCCGTAGCCCTT
Source organism: Planctomycetota bacterium (assembly GCA_021776775.1). Lineage (GTDB taxonomy): Bacteria > Planctomycetota > UBA8108 > UBA1146 > JAJFFE01 > JAJFFE01. Next base: position 2,286 of record JAJFFE010000083.1, read on the forward strand.
CGCCGCCGCCCGTCGCAGTTTCGTACCAGCCACCTCTACTGCAGCGCGCGGAGCTGGCCACGCTCGAGGACGCGGTTCGCGAAGAGCTGTGGGACGCCTACGGCTCACTGACCGATCGAGTGGAAGCGGCCAAGAGTGAAGAGCTCATCAGCAAGGAGGTGGGCGGGACCGCGCAGTTGTTCCACGCGCACGGATTTCACGCCCTCGCCCGTTCGCTCTACGAGCAAGCTCGAGTCGCCGACCCGACCGAGCCTCGCTGGTCGTACTACCTCGCGCAGATCCACGCCGCGGAGAATCGTTTGGAGATGAGCCGCGCCCAGTACCTCACGGTTCTAGAATTGCGGCCCGACTACCGGGCGGCACTCATTGCGCTCGGGCGCATCGCCCTCGAGCAAGGCGACGCCGCGAGCGCCAAGCCGTGGTTCGAACGCGCGCTCTCGACTTCGGAAAGTTGTGCGGCGGCGTGGATCGGAGCCGGTCGCGTAGCGCTCGCCGAGCGCGACTACGATCGATCGATCGACTGCCTCACGCGGGCACTCGACCTCCACCCACAGGCGACTCGCACCCACCACTTCCTGGGAATGGCGTACCGCGGTCGCGGCGATCGGGAGTTGGCCAAGAAGCATCTCGCGCTGCGCGGGTCGATCCGCGCCTCCACCGACGATCCGTTCGCGCGGGAGATCCAGGAGTTGAAGAGTGGATCGCGACTCCACGTCAAACGTGGCGGGGACTTCTTCTCCGCGAACCTCTACAAGGAGGCGGAGCGCGAGTTCCGAGCAGCGATCGCCGCCGATCCGAACAACGCGCGTGCTCACGGCAACCTCGGGTCGACCCTCCGTATGCTCGGCGACACGGACCGCGCACTCGAAGCACTGCAACGTTCGGTCGATCTCGATCCTGACTACGCGATTGCGCACTTCAATCTCGGCACCCTGTGGGCCGCGCTCGGGCGGCCCGACCGAGCGACCGGGAGGTACGCGCGCGCGCTGGCCATCGACCCGACGCTGACCGAGTGCTCATTCAATTATGGCAACGCTCTTCGCTATCTCGGCGAGTTTGAGCCGGCGCAACAGCAGTACGAGCGAGTCATCGAAGCGGCGCCGTCCAACGGCGACGCGCGAGTGCAGTGGCTCATGTGCGCAATCAAGCTGGGGCAGCACGAGGCGGCGCTGCGACAAGCACGCGAAGCGATCACCGCGTTGCCGCAGGATCGTCGCCTCGCGCAGATCTTGGCCCGGCTGCTTTCGACGGTCCCGATCGACCACGCGCGCGACGGAGCCGAGGCTGTACAGATTGCGCGTACCCTGCTCGCTCAGCAATCGAGCGTCGAGTACGTCGAGACCCTCGCCATGGCGCTCGCCGAGTCCGGCCAATTCGACGCCGCCGTCGAAGCACAGACCCGCGCCATCGAAGCGACGGAGGCCGCGGGCCGGGAGGATCTCTCCGCCCCACTGCGACGCAATTTGGAACGCTACCGAGCGGGCCAACCGTGCCGCCACGCTTGGGAACCCGACAGCCCCGTCCTCACGCCGCGCAAGTCGTAGGAGTACGGGTAAGGCTACGCCGAAGCTATCGCGCGGCGAATCATCAAGGTGCGAACGTCTGCAGACCCCAGATGATTTCGTCGGCCGACTCTGCATGTAGTAGCAGGTCTCGGCAGCCAGGCTCTTGGATGATGGTAGCGAGATCTCGCAGCACGCGGAGGTAGGTACGGTCTTCGTAAGGCGGCGCGACTAGCGGAAAGAACAAGTGCACGGGCTCACCATCGACGGCCCCGAAGCGAACACCCTTTGGCGATCGGCAGAAGCCCATGACGAAGGTTCGCGTTCGCAGGGTGCGCGCGTGGGGAATCGCAATGCCCTCCCCGATCCCGGTCGTCGTGCACTTCTCTGCGTTGATCAGATCGCGGGTCAACTTGCTGAGGTTGGCAATCTCTTCAGAAGCGTAAAGGACTTCGGCGACCTCTTCGATGGCGCGCTCTTTGACGATCCATTCGGCGCGATGGGGCGGTAGGTCGTCATCCGGTTCCGGTAGGTCGTCCACCTGCATCGACAAACGGATGCAATCGGGACGGAGGAAACGGTGAAAGCGCACGAGCCCGCCAATCGGTACACATCCAAGGCTGGCGGTTTCGACCGCCGCGACCGCAAGCCGAGGATGGTGCAGCAAAGAACCGATCGGCGCAACGACGGGTACACCCGAAAGGGTGCACCCGCTTCAGAATCAACCCTCGCAGGGATATCCGGACGCCGGACTGGAGTCGTAACTCGCCGCCGGGAACGGGGCAGCTGGAGACGCGCCCCCCATGAACAGGTACGACAGCAGGTTGGCCGCGTCGGCGAGATCGATCATCCCGCTATCGTCGACGTCGAGCGCTTCCTGACACACCGGCGCGTCGCCGTGGCCGAGGATCACGAAGACGTCGACGATGTCGACCACTCCGTCGCGACTGGCGTCGCCGCGAACGAAGCTCACCGGTTGGCTGCCCGCGTCGAGCGGATCGGTCCCGTTGACGGACTCGATCATGTTCGCGGCGGAGTCACCGTCGAAATCTTCCTCCGGGAGCACGGTCATCGCGAGTTGCAAGCCGGACAGGTCACCGATGGCGTTGGGGTAACCGACTGCGGTCACCGCCAGGACGGCGCCGTCATCGTCGAGACGGAACACTTCACCGCTGTAGCCACAAAGGACGGACACCGAACCATCTCCGGAAGCGGAGATTCCCCACGGCACGTACCCGACGGTGTGCTCATCCAAAAGCTGCCCCGCCGAGTCGAACTGCAAGACCGAGTGTGCGCCCTGATCGGAAACCCAAACGTCACCATCGAGAGCGACAGTCACACCACGCGGAAACGAGCCGACCGCTTGCGTGCTGACCACCGAACCGTCGCCAGCGAGAATAGTGATCCCGGTCTTTTCGATCACCCAGACGTTTCCGCCGGGATGGGCAGCGATGCCAGTCGGGTAGAAGCCAACCGGGAACTCCGCCGTGCTTCCGTCGATGTCGATGCGAGTCACGCTGTTGCCGAACGCGTTCGTCACCCACACGCGGCCGACACCATCGATCGCGAGCGCGAAAGGGACCGACCCAACGGTCGCCGTTTCGAGCCAGACACCGCTGTCGTCGAAGTGAAACGCCTCGGACGAGACATTGCTCACTCCCCAGAACGAACCGTCGGCCGCGACCGCCAGCGCCAGCACCGGCTCGGGAGGTGACACGCTGACAGCGATGCCGTCAACGTCGACCTTCACGATCAACTGCTCGGCGGGAATCGAAATCCATGCCGCTCCGTCGTGAGTCACCGCCGTGCCCGCCCCGTCGCCGGGGAGAGCAACCGTCGAAACGATGGCGCCGGAGGCGTCGAGTCCGAGCACGGAATCCGTGTCACCATCGAGGACCCAGAGGTCGACCGACTGCGCAACCGCCATCGACGATGTCACCACGAGCCACGCCATGCAGAGCATCCAGGAACGATTCATTCCGGTACCTTTCGAGTTCGTTTTCATAGTGCACACCCCAGACTATCAGGAGTGTGATCACGACCGGGGAGCGCAAACGGATACGAAGGCGCCGGGCCGCCTCCGAACAAGTAGTCGAACAAGCTGATGGGATCCGCGAGGTCGAGGACTCCGTCGTCATTCACATCGGCGGCGTCATCGCACGACAGCGGCACGCCGCTGAAGAGTGCGCCGAGAATCGCCACGCCGTCCGCCACGTCGATGGCACTATCGAGGTTGGCGTCACCCCGAGAAAAGTTACCCGGCAGAGCCGCCACAGTGACCACTTCGTCGAGCTGCCCGGTGATCCAGATGCGTCCGCCACCGATGGCGATCTCGTTGGGCTGTGCTCCGGTAGGAATCGTTGCAATGACGGTGTCGGTCGACACGTCGACGACGCGCGCTTGGGATTCCTGGAAGTCGGTCACGACCAGGTGACCTTCGGTGGTCATGGCCAGTCCGTGCTGCACGAAGATCGGTCCGGGCAGCACCAACGCGGGAAGCAAGAGCAACGTGTCGAGCGCAATCCGGTAGACCTCGTTCGACCCGCCGAGGATCGCCACGTAGGCGATCGACCCTCCGGCGTCGATCACGACATCCGTCGGGGCCGGGAAATCAAACGTGTCGACGTCGAGCGTGAACGAGGCGAGTTCTTCCCAGCCCGGTACCGTGGTATCGAACACGGCGACGCGCGGCTGCGACGGAAAGACGTCGTCCGGAAAACCTATCGGAACCACGGCCAAGCCGTCGTCGCGGACCGCCATTCGCGAAAGGCCGCCCGAGATCTCGACCGATCCGAGAAACGCCAACGTCGCGCGGTCGAGGAGAATGAGATTCTCGCTCGATCCGTCGAAACTGCTGCCGTTGGACGCGACCCACACCTGCGTCTCGTCCGGACTCAACAGCACCCCCGACGGGTACGAGACCGGTACCCCGAACGAATCGATCAATGGTTGCTCCAGCACATCGCCGGTCACCAGATCGATCTTCACGATCGCGCCCGCTGTCGACGTGGTAACGAACAGCTCAGACCCATCGGAGGTCACGGCGAGATCGGTGGGAAGCAGACCGACGTCGAACGTGCGAACGACCTCTCCACTCTCCATGTCAATCTCGGAGACTGTCGATCCGTTGCTCAACTCCGGGTCGGCGAAGGCGGGAACGCCAGCGTGCGCGACGTAGAACAGCGGCTGCGTCGGATGCAGCACGATTCCGTACGGATCAGAATCGACGGGGTCGATGCCGCTGACCGAGTGGTCGATCAACACGGAGTAGTCGTCGGCTGCCCACAGTGCCGTAGCCGTAGACGAAAATGCCGACGACGACGAGACTGCGATGAGCGCAACGCTCACCCAGGCGAACCAGATTACGACTTGAATCTTGCGAAAGCCGAGGCGAGGTCGACGCGAACGCGCCGCCTTGTTATCGCACGCGGGCAAGAACGCTTCGCGGCTGCGAAGACGTACCATGAGAACCCTTCCATCTCCATTAGGAGATGTTCATCCCTGCTCGGGGATGTTCGTGACGGCCCTCCGCACCTTCTCGAGGTACCGGAGAGCGCAGCCCGTGAGAAGCGTCTCGTCAAAGTTCGATACGAGTCGTACCCATCAGTTGTACTAAGCGTAGTCGAGACTTCGGGAGGCTTATCGACGGACTATCAGGGTCCAGCAGGCCGGTCTTCTGGCTTTCGGATCATCCTCAGCCCGTCCCTTCCCGCTCTGACTCGAGAGCAGTGGGTGCACAGGTCGAACCTGCGCCTACGAACTTCGTCACCGATTACAGCGGCGGCACCGCGGTGGATTCTCACCACACTTCCCAGCCCGACACTTGCGGGCTTCCTGCTGGGACGTGCGCGGAGTGTAGGCACGACCGGCCGGGGAAGCAAGTTGGAAGCGGGTTCGGCGGTTGGGAGGTGGCGAGCGGTCTGGCTCCAGAGTGCGCCGTAGGTATCGCACGATGAAGCTCAGAACTCAGCCTGCTCAGTTTGCCAGCGTGGAGCTCATGTTGGCGCGGTTCGCCGAAGCGAGCGAATCGTGGCGCGGCTCGAAGTTCAGTGGGTTGGGGATGGGACGGTCGATGGCTCGCCGCCGACTATGAGGCACGGGAGTGGGGTCGGGCGCCGGGGAGCAGGTTTGCAAACAAGTACACGTTAGAACGACGGACGGGAGCATCGGGGCGTGAACGAGTCTGTTGCAGGCGAGCGGCAGCGGGCGGGCCCTACTCCGTTGCGGGATCGTAGGGGATATCTGGATGTTGCTAGGAGCTATGTGATCCCTGCCGGGGATGCGGATGGGACACCTCGATCGGACGAGGGTTGACGGTCGCAATGCTTTCTCTGCTTTGAACTCCCGAGCTGGCCGCGAGAATTCCGAAACGGGCCTCCAGCAATTGTAAGAACCCGTCGCTACAGGACGATGGCTAAGCGCTCTAGCAGTTCGTCGGCTAAGGGGCCGCGACCGGTCTTGAGATCTTCGTCGGCTCGCGCCAGTTGGCCGACCATGCGTTCGAGTCGAGCCGGACCGGAGGAGCGGGCTTGCGACTTGATCTTCGGCAGCATGAACTTTCCGACGCCGGCGCTCGCGAGAATTGCCGCGTCGTTGCCACCGCCTTCGATCACTCGTTGGACCTCGCGCAGCTGTCGCACTCGGTTGAGGCTCGTCGCGATGAACTGCAGAAGAATACCGCTCGACTCGGTGTTGCGTTGTCCCTGCGGATCGACGCTACCCCGGTGCAAGATCTCGCGCGCCAGGGTCACGGACCGCTGCCGATCACCATCGAACACGGTGTCGACGAGCTCGAACAAGTTCGACTCTTCGCCTTCGGGAGTATGTTCCTCGACGAGTTCTCGACTGACGGTTGCCGGTGGCTGAGTCACCGTTGCGAAACGATCGATCATCGCCGCGAGGTCCGAGAGCGAGGTTCCGACCCGGGTCATCAGCAAGTGAGCGACGGAGGGATCGATCTTGAGTTTCAGCTGCCGGGCGCGGCCCACGATCCACGAATTGAGCGGGTTCTCCCACGGTCGCGCGTGCGGCTTCCACGGCGGCGGACGGTGAAACGGTTTGTTGATCTCGACCCACCAACCGTGCTCGGCGATGCCCTTGCCCAGCTTGCGTCGGCCGTCGAGTTTTTCGAGCAGCAGAATCAGCCGCGCGCCGATCCAACCTTGCTTGAGCACCACGGCCCAACCGTCGGGATCAAGATCGAGATAAAACTGAGCGCGATCGACGATGACAAGCCGTTCGCCACCGAAGAGCGACGGCGTATGAAGCTCGTCGAACAGCGCGGTGAGATCCTTCTCGGAGGTTCCCCGCGATCCCTCGAGCCGAGTGACGTCCTCAGGAGGCGGCGCTCCCCCGTAGATGGAATCGGTGATCTCGCGGATGGCGTCGCGTCGGAGGAACTCCTCGACGCCGACCATGGCGATGGCAGGCGGCACACCGGCGGATATCCGCTTCGTCAGTTCTTCGACCTTGAACTTCATGCCGGGTCATTTCGCAGCACGTCGTGGAGCATGCCAGCGTTCTGGAACATGCCAGCGTTCTGGAACATGGCAGCGTAGTACAGCACGGCAGTGCTCTTCTCAGAGAAACGGCGTGGCGACAGTCTGACGGAAGACGAGCTCCGTTTGAAGACCAACCCGGGTCCCTTGCAGGAATCTTCCCGCGGGAAAGTTCACGAGTTGGGGGACCCGATCAGCGGATGATAACCGACCGCACGACGATCTGCCGGAAGACCTCGCCCCGATCCTTGCCCCGAAACTTCCAGTGCACGGTGACCTCGACGAGAAGCTCGTCCTCGGCCGTCGCACCGCCGACGGCGAAGAATTTGACGTCGACTTCATAGCCGGGGTAGTTTCTCTGGATCTCCGCTAGTGGTGGATTTTCGGCGATCTCCGCCGGGTCGACTCCCCGCATGAGAGCGCTCTCCACGTCGGCGAACGCCTGCTCGGCAATCGCCGCCGCGTGGGTCCGGTCGATCGCTCGCTTGTGCGCCGCAGTCGCCGCTGCGAACAACGCGATCGCCGACGATATGCCTACCGCCAGGATCCCGAGAGCGATGATGATTTCCAGCAGGGAGAACCCGGCTTGCCGATCGTTGTGTGTCAACGGCTGCGCTACCGCCGCGAACTCTCCACTCATCTCCGAACCGCTCATCGGGAACCCCACTGTGTGGTGCGAGCGCCGGGAATGCGAATCACCCGACTGAACGTCGTTCCGTAGATCACCGGAGTCCCCTTGGCGTGCTCGACCGGCTCCGTTGCTCGGGCCCCGCGCTCACACTCGACGAACTTGCCTGAATCGCGCTTCTCGTAGCGGATCCACTCGTTACCGATTCGGATGAACTGAACCGCGCCGTCGGGATATCCCTCGGCGCGATCGACCCTGATCTCCGTATCGCCCGGAGCCACTCGCGCCGACAGCCGCGCCAGACGCGTCGCGCGGGCCGGACGAAGCACCAAAATCACCTGCACTCGACTCGGAAAGACGTCGTCTCGCCACTCGTGTCGCGACGAAGGATCGAAATAGCCCGCGCTTCCTTCGGCGGACGCGTCGGTCTCCATGATCGACCGCGTCGAGTCCCACCACGTCTGCGGACCAGACCCTTCCTTGCGCGACCAACTGTCCGTGTCTTGTCCCCAGAAGTTGAACTCCAGGTACAACACGCCAGACGCCAGAGGGCGAGCGCGTTGCGGCTTGCGTTCGCCATCCTCGTTGAACTCGTACAAGTTGTTGTCGTCGAAGATGGTCGTCGGACCGCCGATCGGCGACTTGATCCCACGCCAAATCATCTCCGACGACGGACGCGGATCCATCAGGTAGCCGATCTCCTGGAGTCCCCCCGGCGCCCTCATGATGCCTTGCTCGAACTCGATCGCGTCGTCCTTGTAGTCGTACTCCCCGAGCCCACCGGTCCATGCGCCGGCCGTCTGCGTCATCTGATGTCGCATCTCGTCGCCGAGAGCGCGCACGAATCGAAGTCGCTGCCGACCGTTTTCGTCGTAGTCGGAAAGGAACAGGACGTCGACTTTTCCGCCGTAACCGTGCGAAGGGTCGGGGAAGATCGCCGCAATGTCGGACTCGACTTGATCCAGAATGGCGTGCGACCGCTCGAACGCTTCGCGGCGAATCTCACCCACGCGCCACGTGTTGATACCGACGCGAAGAAACATCACCAAACTCCCGCCGAGCACGATGAACACCGCCATCGCGACCATCAGCTCGATCAAAGTCATTCCGTGGTGTCGCCGCGCTGCGGCCAATGCGTTGAACTGCATCAGTACGGGAGATCTTCTCTATGGATCACGCGCCAAGATTTGCGGTAGTTGAGCTTGATCGAGTCGACGGCCGGGCAGTGCTTCCACGAGTCATTCCATCCGCCACCGATCGAACTCGCGTTCTTACCGTATGAACCCTGGGGGTAGCGGAAGTACATCCGCATCTCCACCGTCTCCGCTTCCAGGTTCAGCTTGCCCGGCTTCGTCCCATCGGAGAACTGGTAAAGCCCACCCGGTTTGTTGGTCGGCTCCTCGTCCCAGTTCGGCTGACCGTCGAAGCGAAGCACCATTCGCACCTGCGTATTCAGTGCGCGGTTGGTGACCTCTTCTTCCTCCCATTCGATCGAATCCCAGCGCGCCCCAGGTACGGTGAATTGTCGCTGAAAGTAAGCGAGGTCGCCGCTCTCCACGAGTGGCTGATAGCGATCGTGATAGCGCACAGGGAACTCGACGAAGGTCATGTCCGGACCCAACTGAGTGTCCGAGTAGGTCCCGAAGCGGCCGCGGAACAAGCCGTTGCCCGTTTTCTCGTCTTTGGCCCGCGCGAACATCGATCCGTTGTCGCCACGCTCCTTGAACTGGTACCCGACCACTTCATACGCCGACGTGTTCACACCCTCATCACGAATCATGTAGCCGAGACCATTGGGGAAATCCTGGGTCGACTGCACGGCGATCGAATCCTCGGTCAAGGTGCCGACGGTGCGCGTGATGGCGAGTTGGGTCAGCGGTAACGTTCGCTGCCCCATGAGGTTTGTCACATCCGGCAGCTTGCTGCCGAGCATGCCACGCTTCAGCAGATCCACCTCGCGCTGCGGAAGTAGCCGTGCATTGATCTCCCGCGTATCCTGCTGCACACCACCTTGGTTGAACCTGAGCACGTTGAACACGTAGGAACCGATGGGGGTGCCGAGCTGCCCTCGCAGGCAGTTACGCAGTCGCGTAGCCGTGGCGTACTCGTAGTAGATGATCTCGCGCGTCGCCTCACCCACCATCTCGATGAAGCCGCCGGCCGCCGGTAACTGGCCGGTCTCCATTTGGATCTCGATCTCCGGCCACACCTCGGTCCGTAGATCTCGATTGGTGTTGAACAGCGGCCACTCGCCGGTGGTCGGATCGACGTTTCCGTAGAATCGCACCATGTCGTTGGGGAGATCTTGCTTGATGAACAATCGCGCTTGATCGATCGGCTGCTGGAGGTCGTACGAGTACTCCATCACTTCGCTGTTCACCGCGACCAATCCGGACTCTTTGCCGAGCCCGAAGCTGCGTGGATCTTCCTCCTCGCGATACCGCCAACTCAAACCGCCCTGCGTCTTGAGACGAAGCGCTCCGCGCCCGAGCAGTACCAGCGCGTCGTTGACGTCGCTTCTTTCGACGTTGTCGTCATCGGTGAAGTGCCGCCGGATCACTTTCCGAGGCACGTTCGGCGTCGACTGGGGAACACCGTTGGGTAGCGGATCCGGAGCGACGTCCAGCGTCAGCCGACGCCCCTGCTTGGCCGGATAGACGTAGAAGTCCGTGTCGACGTGACGGGATCGGGACAGCCGGATTTCGTCGATCGTCATGTCGCCGGGACCGCCCGGAGCTACCCCGCCTGCGGGGCCCCCGAAAGTCAGCTC